>JAAWJJ010000032.1 GCA_022796875.1 Eubacterium sp.
CTCTTTGAATGTTTTTTGTGCTCCTGATTCCTCAGGCGCACCCCTCAAATCTTTCAAGGTTATTCCACTGTTCAGTTATCAATGTCCTCTGCGGCTTCTTTCAAAACCGCTGTTTGTTTTTGTCGTCAACCGACAACTACTAAATATTACCACGATATTTTTCTGTTGTCAACAACTTTTTTTATTTTTTTTAAACAGTTCAGCGATCACCGTTATTTTTCACGAAGTGGGGAAGCCACTGACCGTTTTGCCGACAGATTTCCAGGCAGCACAGCCAGAAATCGACACAAAAAGAGCAGATAATCCTTTCTATATCACCATATTTATAGAAGTTTCAGATAAAGCCGTTTTATAAAAGAAACAATGAAACCGCCAGCGTCTTTCCTTACTCCGTGAAAAATAACGACGTGGACGGAACTGTTACTTTTTCTTTCTATATTGACGTAAAAAGATATTACAATCCTATAAGAAAAAAATAACGACATGCCGATAAAACATATGAAGACCAGAAAAAGCAGCATATGCGAAACACGTACGACCGTGTATGCAGGGATGCATTTGTATATGTATCAGAGTATCTCCTGTTTCAAATTGAAAGAGCGGGAATAAAAACCAAGGAGGGAAAATATTATGAGCATTTCACCAATTGGCAGCTACGCTGCGCAGGCTTATCAGGCAAACACTACTCAACGTACAAATTCAGCGAGCAAAGAAGCTGCTGCAAAAGAAGCGGAAAAAAATTCTTCCGCAAAAACAAACGCAGAAAATAACGGCGTTGTCTACGAAAAAAGTTCTGCTGCAAATACGATTACCAAAACAAAAGACAATTCCGCTATCGTCGCAAAATTAAAATCCGACGTAGAAGCAAGAACTGCACAGATGAAGAGCTTTGTGCAGAAACTGATGGGCGATCAGGGCAAAAAGATCGGCGCTGCCGACGATATCTGGAAATTCCTGGCAGGCGGCAACTTTACCGTTTCCGCTGCTGCAAAGGCAGAAGCGCAGCAGGCTATTTCCGAAGACGGTTACTGGGGTGTCAATCAGACTTCTGACAGAATCCTGGAATTTGCAAAAGCATTATCCGGCGACGATCCGTCCAAAGCAGACGAACTGCTGGCTGCTTTCAAAAAAGGATACAAAATGGCTACCGGTTCCTGGGGAAGCAAATTACCGGATATCAGTTCCAGAACCTACGATGCGGTTGTAGAAAAATTCGATGCATGGAAAAACGAATCTAAAACTGAAGCCGCCAAAGCAACAGAAGACGTAACAAAAACCCAGGCATAATCGAAACAGTTTTTCTATGTAATACGAAAGTTATTTATGTAATACGAAAATTTATCTATGTAATATGAATAACGCAGGCGGAATATCATCCATTCGCCTGCGTTTTTTTCATATTATAATAAGAGTTAAGAAAAAATATTTCCTGTTCCTATGCATTTTTCACTGTCGCAATGTCAATCAACGTCAGATCATTGCTGGCCGTTTCCAAACTCAAAGCCAGTGCATTTGCCGTATCCAACGAAGTCAGGCAGTGTATTCCCGTTTCAATGGCATAACGGCGGATCAGAAAACCGTCTCTTGATTTGTCGCGCCCCTGTGTCGGCGTATCAATGACCAAATCTATTTTATGTCCCAAAATCAGGTCCATCACATTCGGCGATTCCTGGGAAATCTTATTAACACGCAATGCATGGACGCCATGCTCCTGCAAATACTTTGCCGTGCTTCTTGTCGCATAAATTTTGTAACCCAGTTCTTCAAACCGTTTGGCAATGGATACCGCTTCCGGTTTGTCGGCGTCTTTTACCGTAATGATCATCTGTTTATGCTTCGGCAATACAATCCCCGCGCCAAGAAACGCCTTGTATAACGACTCGTTAAACGTTTTGGCAATACCCAGACATTCTCCGGTAGATTTCATTTCCGGTCCCAGGCTGATTTCCGCCCCGCGCAGTTTTTCAAAAGAAAATACCGGCATTTTGATTGCGATATAATCCGCCTGCGGCTGCAATCCCGGCGTATAACCCATACTTTTTATCGTATGGCCTACCATTACTTTCGTTGCCAGATCTACGATCGGAATCCCCGTTACTTTGCTGATATAAGGCACGGTCCTGGAAGAACGCGGATTTACTTCAATTACGTAGACTTCTTCTTCCATTGCAATAAACTGAATATTGATCAGACCGATCACATGCAGCGTTTTTGCAAGCCGTTTCGTATATTCCACGATCGTATCGCGCACTTTATCACTGATCGTCGGCGCAGGATAAACCGATATACTGTCGCCGGAATGTACGCCAGTACGTTCAATATGCTCCATAATGCCCGGAATTAATATATCCGTTCCATCGCATACCGCATCTACTTCGATTTCTTTTCCCTGCAGATATTTATCTACAAGAATCGGATGATCCTGCGTATAACGGTTGATGACCGCCATAAATTCTTCAATTTCTTCATCCGACAATGCAATCTGCATCCCCTGGCCGCCTAACACATAGGAAGGCCGTACAAGCACCGGATAACCAAGCCGGTTTGCCACTTCTTTCGCCTCTTCGGCTGTAAATACCGTTCCGCCTGCCGCACGCGGAATCTCTGTTTCTTCCAGAATTTTGTCAAACAGCTCCCTGTCTTCGGCCGCATCCACATCTTCCGCTTTCGTGCCTAAGATCGGCACTCCCATTTTCATCAGGTCTTCCGTCAGTTTAATCGCCGTCTGACCGCCAAACTGCACGACCGCGCCGTCCGGTTTTTCCAGACGTACGACGTTTTCCACATCTTCCGGCGTTAACGGTTCAAAATACAGTTTATCGGCAATATCAAAATCCGTAGAAACGGTTTCCGGATTGTTATTGATAATGATCGTTTCGTACCCTTCTTTTGAAAATGCCCACGTACTGTGTACGGAACAATAGTCAAATTCGATTCCCTGTCCGATCCGGATCGGCCCGGAACCAAGCACAAGAATTTTCTTTTTCCCGCTGCTTCCTCCGGCTTCATTTTCGCCGTCAAAGCAGGAATAATAATACGGAGTAAACGCTTCAAATTCGGCCGCGCACGTATCTACCATTTTAAACGCCGCGATAATGTTGTTTTCGTAACGCATCGTCTTAACGGCTTCTTCGCTTTTTCCGCTCAGTTGCGCGATAACATTGTCCGGAAACTCCATCCGTTTTGCTTCCGCCAGCAATTCTTTTGTAAGTTCCTCGCTTTTTAAACGCTGCTCCATTTCCGTCAGAATCGCAATTTTATCAATAAACCACGGATCAATTCTTGTCAGATCATAAATTTCTTCATAGGAAACGCCTTTCCGCACGGCTTCCGCAATGACCCAGATTCTTCTGTCGTCCACCACTTTCAATTGCTTTTTCAAATCCGCTTTGGAAAGCGCACTGAAATCATAAGACAACAGGGAGTCCACATGCTGTTCCAGAGAACGGATCGCTTTCATTAACGCGCCTTCAAAATTGGTACAAATGCTCATTACTTCGCCCGTTGCTTTCATCTGAGTAGTCAGCGTACGTTTTGCCGTAATAAATTTGTCAAACGGCAGCCTCGGAATTTTTACCACGCAATAATCCAGCATTGGTTCAAAGCTGGCGCACGTCTTGCCTGTAATCGCATTTTTTATTTCATCCAGCGTATAACCGAGCGCAATTTTCGCCGCAACTTTCGCAATCGGATATCCGGTCGCTTTTGACGCCAGCGCGGAAGAACGGCTGACACGCGGATTTACTTCAATGACACAATACTCAAAAGAATCCGGATTCAAGGCATACTGCACGTTACATCCGCCGGTAATATTCAGTTCCGTTATAATATTTAATGCGGAACTCCGTAGCATCTGATACTCTTTATCGCCTAACGTCTGCGACGGAGCAACGACGATGCTGTCGCCGGTATGCACGCCTACCGGGTCAATATTCTCCATATTACAAACCGTAATGCAGTTTCCGGCCGCATCACGCATCACTTCATATTCGATTTCTTTCCAGCCGGCAATACAACGTTCCACAAGCACCTGCCCGACACGACTCAAACGCAGGCCGTTAGAAAGAATATCCACAAGCTCCTGCTCGTTGTGCGCGATACCGCCCCCGCTTCCTCCAAGCGTATAAGCCGGACGCAGCACGACCGGATATCCTATCGTATTCGTAAACGCAATGCCATCCTGTACATTTTCCACAACCAGCGAAGCCGCGCAAGGTTCGCCTATTTTTTCCATCGTTTCTTTAAATTCCAGCCTGTCTTCGGCTTTTTTAATCGTCAGCGCCGTTGTTCCGATCAGACGGACACCGTTTTCTTTCAGGAAACCGGATTCATCCAGTTCCATCCCCAGATTCAACCCTGCCTGTCCGCCCAATGTCGGCAGCACGCTGTCCGGCTTTTCCTTTAAAATAATCTGTTCCAGAACCGGTACGGTCAGCGGCTCTATATATACTCTGTCTGCAATTTCCTTATCCGTCATAATCGTTGCCGGATTGGAATTGACCAGTACGACTTCTACCCCTTCTTCCTTTAAGGACCGGCATGCCTGAGTTCCTGCGTAATCAAACTCCGCTGCCTGCCCGATCACAATAGGACCGGAACCAATGACTAACACTTTTTTAATATTCGGGTTTTTCGGCATTATTTCGCTCCTTCCATCATTTCCAGAAATCTGTCAAACAGGTATTCGCTGTCCTGCGGCCCCGGGCAGGCCTCGGGGTGAAACTGCACGGTAAAAATATTTTTACCAGTATATTTTAACCCTTCGTTTGTCCCGTCGTTCACGTTCACAAACGCCGGTACTGCTATTTTCGGATCCAGCTTTTCCGTATCTACAACATAACCATGGTTCTGCGAAGAAATATATACCCGGTTCGTTTCCAGATCTTTCACCGGATGATTCCCTCCCCGATGTCCGTATTTCATTTTATACGTATCCGCTCCCGTTGCCAGCGCCATCAGCTGATGCCCAAGGCAAATTGCAAAAATCGGCACGTCGGAATCATACAGTTTCCTGATTTCCGCAATAATCTCCGTACACTCTTTCGGATCCCCAGGCCCGTTTGACAACATGATTCCGTCCGGCGCCGTGTCCAGGATTTCCTGCGCCGACGTTCGCGCCGGATAAACCGTCACTTCACATCCCCTTTTATTTAAAGACTTTGCAATATTTTTCTTTGCGCCCAGATCCAGTAACGCTACTTTGTATTTGTTTCCGGAGAGCACTTCTTTTTCGCTGCAGGTAACAAGTTCTACTACCTTTCCGGTCCGATACGCAGCAAGTTCCGGCAAAATTTCCTCTAAATTATAATTTTCAATTGTCGTGATCATGCCGTTCATCGTACCTTTTTCACGAAGGCGCTTTGTCAATGCACGCGTATCAATGCCGCTGATTCCGGGAATATCATGCTCTTTTAAGAAATCTTCCAATCCTCTTTCGCAGCGGAAATTACTCGGCATCCTTGACAATTCCCTTACAATATAACCGGTCGGCCACGGACATTTCGACTCCATATCCGGCGTCACCCCGTAATTTCCAATCAGCGGATAAGTCATCGCCACTGCCTGTCCCGCATAAGACGGGTCCGTCAGCACTTCCAAATAACCGGTCATCGAAGTATTAAATACGATTTCGCTGATCACTTCTTTCCTGGCCCCTATGCTGTTCCCTGTAAATACCGTCCCGTCTTCCAGTATCAGAAAAGCTTTCATCCTCTTGCCCCTGTCCTTTCTTTTAAATCACTGCAAAAAAAAAGAGGTCGTCATCTCTTTTTCCTGCTTTTGTTCGCTTAGAGAATTTTATCATACCGCTGCGTTTTTTTCAACACTTAGACCGGACTATTTCTTTCAGCGCCGTTTCTTCGTTCCTTTTCATAGGGTGGGGAAGCCACTGGCAGTTTCACCGCTTCTTGTGTAAAACGGCTTTAATAGAAAGCCGTTTTATATATTGACATTTTGAAACTACTGTAGTAGTATGTAATTACGCAACCAGACTACTGTGGTAGTTTATCTGTGTTCCGATCAGATGTTCCAAGAAAACAACCTGATACAATGTTTTCCTGACTGCATAGGAGAAAGGAGTCTTTTTTATGGATATCAAACTTTTTGATTCTGAACTGAAAATAATGAATGTTTTGTGGAAAAACGGCGATTCCACTGCCAAACAAATTTCCACTGTTCTCGGCGAAGAAGTCGGCTGGAACCGAAATACCACATATACTTTAATCAAACGCTGCATCAAAAAAGGCGCGATTGAACGCACGGAACCAAACTTTATGTGCCACGCGCTGATTGGAAAAGAAGAAGTGCAGGAAGCAGAAACCGATGAACTAATTAACAAAATATTTGACGGCTCCGCCGATAAGCTGTTCGCTTCCCTGCTTGGCAGAAAAAAACTGTCTGCGGAACAAATGGAACATTTACAGCAAATAATCCGCGATTCGAAATAATGCAAAACGCTTTTCTCAAGCTTAAAAGCTGTTTTACCGTTTTGAAATGAGGTGACAAATTTGAGTTTTTTGCAATTAAGTTTTTCCGGAGCAGTCACAATCCTTACCGTATTGCTGATTCGAACAGCCGCACGCAGCAGGCTGCCGAAAAAAATTTTTCCGATACTTTGGTGGATCGTACTTTTGCGGTTATTTCTCCCGTTTTCCATTCCGACCAAATTCAGTATCTATTCCCTGGCCAATCAGCACGGCGCATCTGTGATTGACAGCATCGCGGACGGAATCCGCTTTGGCGATACGGCAACTGCTTCCGACGGCACAACCGGAACTCCTAATCAGGAAGCAGCGGTCCCGGAAACTGCTTCCGGCAGCACAACCGCCGCTTCTAACCAGGAGGCAGCGGTCCTGGAAACTGCTCCGCCTGTTTTTCATGTTTTGATCTGGGGGACGGGTGCCATTTCCTGCGCCGTATATTTTATGATTACCTGGATTCGCTGCCGGATGGAATTTCGTACTTCCCTGCCTGCCGGTAATCCCTTTATAGGCCGGTGGCTGAAAGAACATCCGCTGAAACGGCCGATTTCTGTCCGTCAGTCAGACAAAATTAACGCTCCGCTGACCTATGGACTTTTCTATCCTGTAATTTTACTGCCGAAAAAAACAACTGCTGCCGACCCGGAACAGTTACGGTATATACTGATGCATGAGTACGTGCATATCTGCCGTTTTGACGTCCTGCTGAAATTCTTTGCGGCCGCTGCCCTTTGCCTGCACTGGTTCAATCCTCTTGTATGGGCAATGTACTATTCCATAAACCGGGATATCGAACTGGCCTGCGACGAAAGCGTAATCCGCCGTCTGGGAGAAGATTCCTGCTCCGATTACGCACAAATGCTGATTCATATGGAAGCGCAAAAAAGCGGAATTGCCCCTCTTTTCAGTAACCTAAACAAAACTGCCATAGAAGAAAGGATTATTTCTATTATGAAAATGAAAAAAATCAATAAAAAAACAGCGCTGCTGCCATGTACCGCTGCCATTGCTTTATTTCTGCTTGTTGCCGTCGTCTTTTCCGCAACTGCCTCCGCAAAAAACAGCGCCATAGCAGAAGAAATGACGGTTGAATCAAGTTCTGATTCCCCTGATAACCCGGATGATTATCTTCCCGCTGCAAAAGCCGATTTTGAAAAAGAGGGACCCCTGCTCCATGACTATGAAAAATTCGACATTTCTTACGATAAAAACGGAAAAATTTATTATAAAGATCAATTGGTCCGGTATTTCTGGGACGGTGCGGAAATAAAGGAAAATAACAAAGTCATCGGATGGACCGTTCGATACGAATATCTGAATGAAGCGGGGACCGTAGACGTACACACTATACGAAAAACAGAATATAGCAAAGACGGAAACATGAATTTATGCGGACCGGTGACCGGAATGCAGGCCTGCTCACAAACGGAATTTAATTCGCGGGATATTAAAGCCCTGACGCATCCAAACCGAATCAGCGTTGCGGAAACAGATGATATTGCAGACAATCAGGAGGCTTCTTCCACGACCGACAGCTATGCCACAGCAGCCGAAGACAGCCAGAAACCCGCAGCAGCAGCCGGCAATTCCGACAGCTATGCCACAGCAGCCGAAGACAACATTGCCATCGGCGGTCGTTCCTTTGCAGAAATCTTTGCGGAATATGCTCCTTACGGCATTACCTATACCGAAACAAAAGAGGAAAATTACAAAAACGGGAAACTCTTTTACAACGGACAGCCTGTTCAGGTTTTTTCCGACACTTCCGGGGAAACAGCATTCAGCTTTTCTTCCGGTGCAGACGGTATCCATGTACAGGCTATCCGAGATAAAAACGGAAAACTAACCGATGTAAGGCCGGTATCCTGAATTTTAACAGCCTGCCGCTGCTCTGTTCATAAAAGAAAGCTGACAGGCTGTTACGATTTCCCTTTAATTGTGAATGACCGCATCTTCCGCAGTATAACCTGCAATGGAATTTTCTTTCACCTGGATACATGCAAAACTGATCGCCTCATCCTCCGCCGCAAAAAACTGCCTTTTTCCCACTGGAGAAATACGAACCCAGTCGCCAGCCGCAAGTTCTACCGTTTCTCCGTCAACGACTGCCTTTCCTTTTCCTGCAAGAACAACATAGATCTCTTCATTATTTTTATGTGAATGAACAAACGGTACGCTTGCCCCTGCCGGCAGATTGTTGATACTGACTTCCGCTCCTGTTAAAGAAAGCTTGTCATGAAGTTCTGTTCTCGCATCCTGCGCTACACTTACTTTACTGAAATTTGCCATAATTTTTCCCTCCTGATACTTGTTGTAACTTTTAATGATACATCGATTATAGCACCCTCTCATTGTAATGTCAATAGTTACAACCATTTATCTGTAAAATAACTTTTATATATCATTTTAGTTTCCCATTGTGAAATCACAGGTTATTTGATATACTTTTTCCGTACGAATATTACTTTCCTTAAAAACAAACGGAGATTGGGGTGCGGCATGCAGATATCCAGCAGATTTACTATTGCGGTTCACGTTCTCATATGTATTGAAATATTTAAAAATGATTATAAAATAACGAGCGATTTTCTGGCGTCGAGCGTGAATGTAAATCCCGTCGTTATAAGACGCCTGCTTCAGCAGCTGAAAAAAGCCGGAATCATTCACGTTCAGCGGGGAAGCGGAGGAACCGATATCGAAAAACCGCTGCACGAAATTACGTTATTGGACATATATCATGCAGTCGAATGTGTAGAAAACGGGGAACTTTTTCATTTTCATGAAAATCCCAGCCGGCAGTGTCCCGTAGGGAAAAATATTCATGCCGTTTTAGATCCCAGGCTGGAAGCCATTCAGAAAGCAATGGAAAAAGAAATGAAAGCAATATCCATTCAGGACATTATAAACGATACCAAAAAGCTGACATTGGAAGTGAACTGTAACATTTAAGCAGAAACTGCTGTTATTTACACTGTTATTTATGCAGTGAAAAATTTTTGTGTTGACAAAACCGACAATTTATATTATGATATATCTTGTCGTTAAGAAATGCGATAGTGGCGTAGTTGGTAACGCGCGACCTTGCCAAGGTCGAGACCGCGGGTTCGAGCCCCGTCTATCGCTCTGTAAAACAGGGAACCGAAGTTTCGGTTACCTGTTTTTTCGTCTGCTTTCTCTTTTATTACCGTATCAACCCGCCTCCCAGCACATAATCCCCCTCGTAAAATACGACGGCCTGTCCCGGCGTAATTGCCCGGACCGGATAGTCAAATTCAATTTCCAGCCTATCGTTACCGCAGGAAATAACGCGGCATCTTTCTCCCTTATGAGCATAGCGGATTTTTGCTGTCATCTCCATGCCGGCAAAAAATTTTTCCTCCGCCATATAATTCATTTGCTCCGCTGTCAGCCGTGTCGTAAATAGTTCTTCGTTGCTTCCGATCACAACTTCGTTGCTCTGCGGCAGTATTTTCGTTACAAAGACCGGCTTTCCCATTGCAAGTCCCAGCCCTTTCCTCTGCCCGATTGTATAATGTATGATCCCCTGGTGCCGTCCGAGCGCCGTACCGTCCGCTGCCACAAAATTTCCCTCTGCAAAATGCTTTCCGCTCTCACGTTCGATATAACCGGCATAATCATGATCCGGAATAAAACAGATTTCCTGGCTGTCTGGCTTACCCGCTACCGTAAGACCGATTTTTACCGCAATTTCACGTACCTTTTCTTTTTCATACTCTCCAATCGGCATTTTCGTATGAGCAAGCTGTTCCTGCGTCAGGTTAAATAATGCATAAGTCTGGTCTTTTTTATCAACAGACGATTTTTTTATTGCAAAACGACCGTTTTCCAATCGTTCCACACGGGCATAATGCCCGGTCGCTATATAATACGCATCCATCTGCTGCGCCCAGGCAAGCAGTGCTTCCCACTTGACTTTCCGATTGCAGATCACGCACGGATTCGGCGTCCGGCCTTTTGCATATTCCTCCATAAAATACCGGATAACTTCCTCTTTAAACGCCTTCCGAAAATCAAGCACATAATGAGGAATCTTCAAATCTTCCGCTATTTTCTTTGCATCCGCAATGCTTTCCGCATTTTCGCTTCCCCACATCTGCATCGTCACGCCGATGACCTGATATCCGGCTTCTTTTAACAAATATGCCGCCACAGAGGAATCCACTCCGCCGGACATTCCAATCACTACTTTTTCTTTATTTTCTGACATAACAGTTCCTTTCTTTTTACCCCGAATACAACAATCAAAAACAGGACGCATACGACCCAGGTTGACGGTTCCGCCAGACTGGCGCCAAAATATCCCCAAAACGGCACAACAAAAAATGCGGCCGCTATTTTAATCAGCAATTCCAGAAAGCTCGAAACAACCGGCGCTATTTTACATCCCATGCCCTGCATACACGTACGCAGGGAAACCAAAATCCCCAACGGAATAAACAACGGCAAATTGATCTGCAGATTCATCCACGCATTATCCAAAATCAACGGATTATCAGTTCCCGTTGTCAGCCGGATCATCGCCTGTCCAAACAGGAGAACCAAGCCCCAGGCCGCTGCCGACCAGACCGTTTCCATCAGAAACACATCCTTCATTCCTTTTTTGATCCGTTCCGTTTTCCCGGCTCCCCAGTTCTGGCTGACATAGGTGGCAGCGGCAGCGGAAAGCGCTCCCTGCGGCTGCATAAACAATACCAGCAGACGCCTGGCCGCCGTATGCGCTGCAAGAATTTCCATTCCCAGCGCATTGATGGCTCCCTGCAGTAAAATGGAACCGATATCAAATACCGACATCATAAGTCCCATGGAAAACCCAGTCGTCACCATTTCTTTGCGGATTGTCCTGTCAATTTTAAAATGAATTTTCTGCGGCAGGATCTCTTTATAGTTTTTGAGGATAAACGCTCCGCAAAGCAGCGTGGAAACGCCCTGGGCCATAACCGTCGCTGCGGCAACCCCGCTGACATCGCTGTGAAAACAGATCACAAACAATGCGTCCAGCGCAATATTTAACACACTGGAAAAAATCAGAAAAACAAGCGGAATAACGCTGTTGCCGACGGCGCGCAGCAACCCGGCGCACATATTATAAAAGATCGTTGCCGCCAATCCCCCGACGATCACCATAATATATTTTAATGCCTGGCCAAACACCTCTTCCGGCGTCTGAAGCAAATGCATCAAAGGCCGTATCACAAGCAGCGCCGCGGCGGTCAGTATTACGGCCATGAAAATATTTAACACAAGCATGCATGCAATTGATTTTTTCAGCTTTTCCCTGTCGCCTTCGCCAAAAAACCGGGCGACGATCAGCCCGTAACCATTATTCAACCCGGAAGAAAAATTGATCAGGAGAGAATACACCGCACTGCTCGCGCCGATCGCCGCAATCGCTGATTCTCCGATACTACGTCCGGCAATCATGGTATCCACCATGCTGTACACCTGCTGGAACATTAACCCGATAAATAAAGGAAATCCAAACTGCAAAATAAGTTTTGCAGGAGAACCCTGCGTCATATCCCGCATCTTTCCGGGTTTATTCTGAAAATTTTTTTTATAAAATACCAACATAAGGATCACCTGCTTTCTGCCCTTGCTATTTCCGCAAACACATGATAAAATCACTTCAAAACAAAATTGCGGATATCAGACATATAAAAACATCCGCAAAAGAAAGAAGGCGCAAAAGCATGAGTTATTTATACCGTACAAAGGGCACCTGCTCTACTTTGATTGAAGTCGAGTTAGACGGTAATGTTGTTAAAAATGTAAAATTCACCGGCGGGTGCAACGGCAATCTGCAGGCAATCCCACGGCTGATACAGGGAATGACCGTAGAAGAAGTAGAAGAAAAGCTTGCCGGTATTTCCTGCAACGGACGTCCAACTTCCTGCGGCGACCAGTTGTCAAAAGCCTGCCGTGCTGCTTTGGAAGCGCAGCAGTAAAAAATGTTACGCCGGGAATCCTCTTCCCGGCTATTTTTCTTTTTTCAAGTAGACAAACCAGTACACGCAGCCTACGCATACGGCGCCTCCCACAATATTCCCCAATGTGACCGGAAGCAGGTTTTTTCCAAAAAAAGCCCCCCATGTAAGGCCGGAAAAATCAACTCCGGCTTCTGCAGCCGCCGCCGCATATACCGTATTCCCTTTTGCAAACAGACCAGCGGCAATATAAAACATATTGGCCACGCTATGCTCAAACCCGCATACTACAAACATCATGATTGGAAAAAACAGGCCGATTATCTTTCCCGAAACCCGTTTTGCAGCAAAAGAAAGCCATACCGCAATGCATACCAGAAAATTGCAGGCGATTCCTTTCAAAAAAGCATCTCCAAAATCCAGAGCCGTTTTTCCCACAGCCGTACCGATTACCGATACGGCCAGCCCGTTTCCAAACAGACTGATCTGATTGGAATACACACAGATCGCGGCGACAATAACCGCACCGACAAAATTCCCTATGTAAACGATCGCCCAGTTTTTTATCATATCCCGAAACCTGATTTCTTTTTGCAGCAGCGGAATCGTCAACAGGCAGTTCCCGGTAAACAGCTCACTTCCCGCCAGAAGCACCATCGTAAGACCACCCGGAAACACACAGGCGCCGATCAGCTTTCCTATAGATGCCATCGGCACAGAAACGGCCGCCGTCGTCGAAGCGATCCCCCCAAACGCAATAAATGCGCCTGCCAGAACCGCCAGTAAAAACAGCTTTGCTACAGGCAGCCTGACTTTTGCTTTCCCGATTGCGATATAATTCCTCGCTATTTCCGCCGGTGAATTCATCATATGTTTTACCTCCCGATATTTTGTAATCAGACGATATACCGATAACAGTGTACTGTATCTTGCATATTTCGTCAATTTAAAAAACCATGTCTGTTTACTTTTTTATTCCCGCTGGTTAAAGAAGAAAGCAGACTTGCCTTTATGGATATTCGACTGTTGGAAATTACTTACATTTTCTATATTCATGACTGTTTAAATATTCAGTTTTTTTTATTAAATATATTCAATTTTTTCTCAACAGAAAACTATTTTTATTTTTTTCTAAAAAGGTGTTGACAAACCTTTTATTGCATGATAGTATAAGTACAACAAAAACAACTACAAAACCAAACACTGAAAGGAAAGGACGTGATTCCACCAAAACAATAATTTTTTAACTCATAATCTAAAGAAAAGAGAGGTACGGACCACCGAAAACAGAAGCGTTTAAAAAGTAATACTTTTCCACGACAGAAATCAAAATGAGAAACAGAAGATGCAAACCGTGAACACCAAAAAGAAAGGAAATATGGACAGAGATACAGTTGGAACATTCAGATATGTATTCCAGTCCCCCCAAAGTTTAAGGAAAAGAAAGATTCCGTGTTTTGATTTTTGAAAACGAAAGGAAAAGGATTACTTCAGAAAAGGTTTTGAAAGAACCGTAAACAAAAAGACACAGGAGGTACAGTCCAGTGGAAATGTTAGACACCATAGTTTAAAGGGCCAGTGCAGCAGATAACAGAAATCGTTGCATTGGCTCTTTACTTTTATTTAAAATAATATTTTAGTAACGAAACTCTCCGCGGTAAATCCGTTTCTCGGTTATCACCGCATCCATTTTTACATCCCAGTTTTCGGCTTTTAATTGCTCTGCCATCTGACACTCAAACGCAATTCCCACTTTATAGACTTCCGGCACCGCTTCAAAAAAACGGTCATAAAATCCCTTTCCATATCCCATACGGTTCCCCTGCCGGTCAAAAGCCAATCCGGGAGTCAATACCAAAATTCGTTTTGTCCAGTCCGAAAATATTTTGGTTTTCCCCGTAACAGGTTCCATAATATGAAAAGCGCCTTCCTCCAACTGTGAAACATCATCAACTTCATAGAAAAAGAGTTCTTCCCCAAAAACTTTGGGGAAAGCAGTTTTTACCTGTTTTCCCCATAATTCTTCTATAAATGGCAAAACGGATGCTTCGTACCCCAGCGGATAATACGCAAAAACCATATCGTACCTGCCCGGTTTAAAATATTCGCTCAGGCGCCGGCAAATTTGTATGCTGTAAATCTGCCGGAACTCCTCCCCCAGTTGCTGCCGTTTCTTTTTATATTCGCTGCGCAGCCGTTTTTTTCCACTCTTCGCTTCTTCCATATCTCTTTCCTGCTGGTATCCTTTTTTTACTTTCTGTTCTTTTTGTACCTGTCCATCAGTCTTTCAAATGCAGGAATGGAATTTTCTACCACTTCATACGGAACACAGTAAGAAATTCTGACAAAACCCGGTCCGTAGAACGCTTTTCCCGGCGCCATCAATATTCTTTCTTTTTTCGCTTCCTGGCAAAACGCCCAGTCGTCTTCTTCCAATGCCCGCATAAACAGATAAAACGCGCCGTCCGGACGGATACATTCATATCCCAGATCCGTCAGTCCCCGATACAGGCAGTTTCTGTTTTTTTCATAAATACTGATGTCCACGGCCGCATCATAACATTTGAGCAGCATTTTCTGCTGTAATGACGGGGCGTTGACATACCCCATATAACGCAGGGAAGCCGTCAGCCCGGCAAACAGCTCTTCCACATCTGCCGCCTGCGGAGTAATCGCAATATAACCGATCCTTTCCCCTGGAATCGATAATGTCTTACTGTAAGAATATACGACTAACGTATCTTTATAAAAGTCCGGCAAAAAAGGAACTTCTGCTCCGTCATATGCCAGTTTCCGATAAGGTTCATCCGAAACAAGATAAATCGGATGCCCGTATTTTTCTGACATTTCACGCATAACGTCCGCTACCATCCGCAACGATTTTTTTGTATAAACCGCCCCTGTCGGATTATTAGGCGTGTTAATAAATACCAGCTTCGTCTTTTCCGAAAAAGCCGCGCGAAAAGTTTCTTCATCCGGCTGCAGCGTCTGCTGATCGCACAACGCAGGCACCAGTTTTCCGTATAACGTTTCCACATAGCTTTTATATTCCCAGAAATACGGCGCAAACGTAATGACTTCATCCTCCCTGTCCAATACGGTATTGCAGATCAGCGCCAATGCCGACGCTGCCCCGCTTGTCATCACAATATTACCAATGTCATACTTCATTCCATACTTTTTATTCAGATCATCCGCAATACACTGCCTGACTTCCGGATGTCCGACATTGCTCGGATAACCATGAAGCGCCAATGGCTCTTCCGTATCCAGAATTTCTTTCATCGTTTCATTTACAATCGCCGGAGGCGCTACGCTTGGATTCCCGATACTGAAATCAAAAATATTCTCTTTTCCGTAAACTGCCGCAAGCTTTTTTCCTTCTTCAAAAATATCCCGAATCGAAATTGCTTCCTGCAAAGATTTTGTCATCCGTTTTGAAATCATAGTTTATCCCCTTACTTACTGTTGTTTTCTAACGCTTTTTGATACTGTTCCATAAAAAGCAAATATATTATTGCACTTTAAAGTGTTAAAGTCAATAGGTTACTTTCATTCTCACTTTCCTGGCAGTATATTTGCCGGCACGCTTCATCCCTTCCCTCTTCAAAAGCGTTTCTCAGTTCCGCCACGATCTCTTTATCCCGGAGCCTGGCCGTTAAAAGCGGGGAAAACCGCCTGCTTTCCAAAGAAATGGCCGTTCTCACAGCCTCGTCAAAATCCATTTTTACACCCGTAGACAGGCATTGTGCATCCGTTACATTTTCCAGCCAGTCGATTAGCCCGATCACATCCACCATCTGTCGATACGGGCACTCCAGCCTGCAATAGGCATCGGGATACCCACGGGAACCATCATACCAAACGTGATGCCCCAGCGCGATATCGGCATAACGGCTGGTAGAGGGACATTCCGCCAGACACACCTGCCCCACCACCGTATGCAGACGCGTCATTTCATATTCATCCTCAAACCACTGCCTGCCCGACTGTGCGTACAGATTAATAAAGTTGATTTTGCCCACATCATGGAAAAGCCCGCCTTGCATCGCATAATCTACTGTTTTTTGCAGCTTTTCCTGCACACCCTCTATGCTTTTGATCTCTTCCATATCATCAAAAAACTCCGGTTCCTCCGTCATAATAATCCGGCAGAATACCGCGGCCGCTTTTGCCACAATATAAGACTGTACATAAGTATCTGGTGCGAACCGCATCAAAAGCTTCAGCAAAAACTCTCCGTAAGGGATACTGTTTGCCGTTTCTACAAAATTGTTTGCCAATTGCCTGAGATATAAAAAAAGCGTTTCGTTTTCCGGCGCATCCGGAAAAACTTCTACATAATCAAGAATTCTCCGGTAAAGGCTCTCTATATATTCCTGACGGGCAGGTATCCGGTTCGGATATTGCCGGAGATACAGGCAGTAAAAGGCCGGAAGAGAAATCAATCCATACATGTTTTCCGGAGAAAAATCATCAATTTCCGCCGTATCCATCAGCCGCTCCATTTTTGTCAGCAATCCATCCAGCGTATCCAGGCCGCAATAGTAAGAAATCGAATAATAAGAAAACGCAGACTGAATCGGTGGCCGCTCTTTGCGTTCCGCCGCCTGTTGAAGCCGCGTCTGATACACGACATAGACGGAATCCATGATCGCTTCAATATCTTCCGCCGTCATGACGTCGTCTTTATGATAAGAAATACTATCCGCCATCTGCCGGTGCGTCATAAAAATATATTTTTCCCAGGGAATTCCCAGCTCTTTTTCCTGATAATATTTGTCCTGTAAAATTTTTAACGTCTGTTTGACCCGGCTGATTTTCTCGCCGGACGACGCGAACTGCCCCAGCGACATATTGGCGCGGGCGCGCAGAATATAATCCCGTGTTTCCGTATCCTGGATTTCGTCATAATATTTCAGATAGGCTCCGGCCTCCGTAAAACAAAGCCGCATGGCCGACATATAAGGTTCCACCACGGACTGTTCCAGGCCAAACAGTTTGCTGCACTGATTATGGCGCCCCAGTCCCAGCCAGTACAGTTCGCGGATCATTCCGTTCTGGTCTTTTGCCAGCCTGGCCCGATTCAGCAATGCCTGATGGATCCGGCAGAACAGGCCGATATCCAGTTCCTCCCCGACCTGAAACAATCTTCCCGCAAATTCCTGCAACTCCTCTAATTTTTCCCCGTCCGCTTCCGGCAGATGATCCAGCAGGGGGAAAAGTTTCTGCCGCAGCAATTCCATGTTTCGCCCTACTTTCTGCTCGATCTTCACGCGGCTTTCCGAGAGTTCCGCCTGATAACTGTCAAAAGACCGTCCTTTTGTCTTCTTCCGCGCCGCCAGCGCAGCGATATCTTTTAAATTTACAATATATTCTTCCTGATATGGCTGCATGCTTTTCTCCATATTCTTCAAATCTGTCTTCCGTTTTACCGGATGTCCGTCACTTATTTCAACTGCTGATACAAAATTTCCTGCAACCGTCCCGGCTCCACCGGTTTGGAAATATGTTCGTTCATTCCGACGTCTTTCGCACGTCTGACGTCTTCCACAAAAGCGTCGGCTGTCATAGCAACGATCCAGACTGTTTCCGCATCCGGCCTGCCCATACTTCTGATTTTTTCCGTGGCCTCATATCCGTCCATGACCGGCATATGGATATCCATAAAGATCAGATCAAAATACCCCTCCGGCGAATCTCCAAATCTGTTCACCGCTTCACCGCCGTCAACGGCTACTTCAACCTGTACGCCCGTCATTGATAACAGTTCCACCGCTATTTCCTGATTCAATTCGTTATCTTCTACCAGCAGGATGCGGTAAGCGCTGTAATCTTTCCCACGGCCCTCCCCCGAATCTTCTTTTGCAGAACCGCAAACCAGATCGGACAGAGTCCCGAGAAGCCTGCTTGGAAACAACGGGCAGGGAACAAACGCATTTACCCCGGCACGGGACGCCCGGTACTCTATCTGCGCCCAGTCTTCTTCTGATACCAGAATAATCGGGAACTCCCTGCCAGCCAGTTGGCGCACATGTGTGGCAAGATTTAAGATTGGCATATCTCCCAGTTCTTCTCCCAGTAACATGGCGCACGGCATACGCCGTTCGTATTGCGCTTCGGTCAGCCAGATGACTGCCTGGGAGCCGTTTTTCCAACGTACCGGAGCCAGGCCGCTTTCTTTTAAATATCTCATGATCTGTTCCGCCCGGTCTTCTCTGTTTTCCGCCACAAGGACAGTTTCCACGTCCGGCAGGTACAAATTCTTCATTCCTTTTTTTGCCTTTTCCAGAGGAATTTTGACCGTAAAGCGGCTGCCGACCCCTTCTTCGCTTGCTACCTGAATCTGCCCATTCATACGATCCACCAGATTTTTTACGATGGACATGCCAAGCCCCGTACCCTCTATCTTGCTCGTAAACTCATTATGCACACGCTCAAACGGAACAAAAATTTTCTGCAGAAATTCCTGACTCATACCGATACCGTTATCTTCACATTCAAATTCCAGCCACACTTTATCCCAGTTTGATTCTCCCGCTTTCACCGGGCTCTGGGAAAAACGCACCTGTATCTCACCGTCATTCTGCGTATATTTCACCGCGTTTCCGATCACATTGACCAGAATCTGTCGCAAATGAAGCGGATCCCCCATCAGGCTCTCTTCTTCTATCCTGCCAATCTCTATTTTAAGGCTCTGGTTTTTCTGCGCTGCCTGCGGACGGATAATCACGGAAATATCATGGACCAGATCCGCAAGGGAAAATTCTTCTTCATTCAATGTCAAACGGTTGCTGTCGATACGCGACATATCCAGTACGTCGTTGACCAGGCTCATCAGGTGCGCGGATGCGGACTGAATCTTGTTCAGGCAGTCGTGTACCCGTGCTTTTTCGTCAATATGGGAAAGACCTATGGCCGTCATTCCCATAATGGCGTTCATAGGCGTACGGATATCATGCGACATATTCGACAGGAAACGGCTTTTTGCCTTGTTTGTTTCCTCCGCAGACCGAACGGCGCTCTCCAACGCTTTGTTTTTCCGTTTCAGCTCTTCTATCTGTTTCTCCTGCTCTTCTATTAGCCGGTTGTCATTCTCTCTACCCAATCGCAACCTCCACTTTCTTACCGCTAAAAGCTACTCCGTATTTATAAACCGTTTTGATCCCTTTCGCAGCCATGTCGGTGTCATATTTTTTCTCCGTAATCTGTTTTAACGTTGTTTCCGACAGTTTTTTCAGCCTGTCTTTGGAACAGCGCTTCTCCGCTTTCAATTCAATCAAAATACCGGGAAGCCTGGTGTTTTCAGGCATCAGTTGAATATCATACCGGCCGTCGCCGGACTCTCTGTTTGAAGTCGTGTAAGAACCTCCCAGCAAAGCGCAAAGTCCGCGCATAAATCCATGATAAAAATTTTCAACGGCAGTATCATATGCGCTAACCGACTGCGTAAGCAGCGTTTGAATTAACATTTGAAGTTTTTTCCGTCGCCGAAATAAATGGCTTCCTGAATAGAAACCACCATCGGATGCGGGATAATATGATCCAGCTTTTGCAAAATCTCTTTATCATATACAAACGATATTTCCTTGTTTGGCAAGGCCACTTCACACATAAAATCCCCGCCAAAAGAAAGTTCCGTTTTCAGCGCTTTCAAATACCCAGCCACCAGCAAAAAAATGTAGAATGTATCATAAGAATGAAACGCCTGGTTAAAGTCCATCAAATCATGCAGCCGCAGCACCTTATTTTTCCGGTTGTCTGCCAGGAATCCCCAATTTCCCCAATGACGGTCCGTATTTTCTACGAGATAATCCAGAATATTCATCATATAGTAGGAATAAGCGTCCAGTTTTAAAATATATGCCATCGCATCGATCTTTCTGTTCACCGCATATATTTCAAAAGCTTCCCGGGATACGATACTGTACTGCTGCGATGTCATGATTCTGCTCACCGAAACTGCCGCGCCGTCATACTCGCCAAATTCGTACCGAACCTGATTACAGGCAAAACACCGGCATATTCTGCTTGCAAGAATCTCACGTTCCACCGCGTCCCGGTTTCCGTCCTTATACAAAAAACTCTTCTCCATGGCGAATCCATGTTTTCGGGAAACAGCCGTTTGTAGACACGTCGCCCGCTATCAGATGGCTGTTTTGCACGGTCATCTGCCTGCCTTTCAAAGCCACGTCCACAAATACATTGCTCAAATGATTTTCATAAAGATTTAACTCCGCAAAAGTCGTCTTTTCTCCTGCATGGCGAACCCAGAAAACATCCGTAAGCGACAGGCAGTGATAAGACAGCGCGATCTGCGCCCTGTCACGGTCCGTCACAGCCTGAGTGGCTCCGATACTGTTTAAAATCTCCTTTGCAAAAGTACGGTCAAGCGTCAGTATTCTGGAAGCACACCAATAATAGAAATTGGTCAGATTATTTACCAGCGTGTCAATATCATCCTGTTCTTCCAGATACAAATGATACGGCAGAAACGTTTTATAGTATATTTTACAATGGCCATGGCTGTCTATTTTCGCCACCCTCCGCTCCAAATGCATAATTTCATAACCGTCTTTTTGCATACCCGCTCCTTTCATCCGGCAGTACAACGACCATTCGGACGGTAAATACCTGTCGGTATTGTATCATACCCGGTCGGAAGATTCTACAATAACCTTTTGACAAAACAGGGGAACCGCTGTTTTACAGCAGTCCCCCCTAACAATCATATTTTATTTAATCCGTTGTTCCTGTTTATTCTTTAGGAAAGAATACTTTCCAGCCATGCATATGCTTCCTGAACGTCATAATCGCCTGCATGCGGCTGAAGCCATGCAAATCCGAAATCCAGGTCTTCGATGGATTTGTCGTTGCTTAAAGCGTAATACAATACAGTCTGCAATGCAAAGGAAGTATCTCTGTCGCGTACTCCGTGCCGTACATACCAGTGAGCCGCTGATTCGCCGTTTTCCGTACTTGTCAAATACGGAATCGGGCTTGCCATCTGCATCTGCAATGCAAACGCCTGTCCTTCTTCCGTTTCCATAAACTCATCCCAGGTAAGGCCGGTATCATCCAAACCGCAGCCGTTCCCTTTGACGGAATCATTATCCCAGGAATAAAACTCATATGCGGAATACGGATATTCCTCGGTTCCGAATAAGGAATCTTCGTTAAATCCGGAAACGGACGCCAGACCGCCTTCTATCACTCCCGCGTTGCTAAACGCGCACGCAACTTTTAACGTCTGGTTTCTGGCAACGAAATAGAAAAATTCCTGGAGCGCCTCTTCATCGGCAATATAAGGAACGCCATCGTCGTCCATGGTCAGGAAATCTTTCCAGCCTTCGCTGCTGCTGTTATACACTCCTGTTGTATTCTGCCCGGAATAATCTGCGTTTCCGGCAAGATCGGCAAGCATCTGCTCTGTCCCGATTTCTTCAGCGGTTTTTGCAAACTCTTTATTCAGCAGGTCGATAATACCCTGCGCCAGATTGTCAGAAGTCAGCGCGGAACCGTCCTCTTTCGTCAGGCTTAACGAATTTACATACTCGGAATACCTGTCCGATAATGCGGCGGACGCCGTCATCATCCATTCTGTCGTGTAGACGTCGTTAAACGGATCCTGGAATGTTTCGCCGGTCGATTCATCCACAGAAGGCAATCCCTCGTCCACCAGCCTTTGACGGGTTTCCCGATACGTCCACTCATAAGCGGCGTCTGCTTCCCTTAAATCATTGATCGGGCAATAGGCGATCGTTGCAAAAACAGCGTCGCTGATCGTAGACGTATAAGTACCGTCGTCGTTTTTCTCAATTCCTGCCGCTCCGATCTCATAAAGAGATTCAAAATAATCTTCACTGTTCCCGCTCGAAGATATGATCGTGGACAACGCGCCGCCGCCGGAAGTTCCTGTGATTACAATTTTTTCAGGATCTCCGGCCGGTAACTTGTCCGCATTATTGCGCAGATAGCGGATCGCAGCTTTTGTATCCGTCATCGTTGCCGGCGAATGGCTGACGTATTTTCCGTCTGTTGTGGCATTATCTCCGCGGCTGCGGGCGCCATGCGATACGATCACATATCCCCGGGACAACGCCATGCCGATCATATCGTCGTCGCTGGTACTGACATAGCTTTTGCCGTCTTCCACCTGAGTCCTTGCATTGTAAGCGTCCATAATCCATCCGGCATTGTTTACGGAAAAAATAATCGGGGAATCCGCCGTGGCGTTTTCCGGAACATACACGCTTATTTTCTGATCTACTCCTTCCACATTCGGGATCATCGCAACATTCGTAGGATTGGTAACATAACAGTCTTCATACATCGTCACTTTTGTTTCCGTCCCGTCTACGGACACCGTTAATTCTGTGGCAACCGCGTCGTCAAACGACAATGTGCTGTCTACATTGACTGCTTCTCCCTGCGCCGGTCCCGATCCCGGCCCTTCTCCTGGTCCCGGCCCTTCTTCCGATCCCGGTCCTTTCGCTTCCGACACCGGCCCTTCTGTTTCCGGCGCCGCCTCCTCTTCAGTGGAAACCGACGGTTCCGCGGCGGAACCGCCTGCCGCTTCTGACTCCGGAGCGCCGCACCCTGCTACAGCCACCATGGATACGGCCAATATTCCGGCCAGAATAAGTGAAACTCTCTTTCTTTTCATCTTTTTCATCTCCTCACTTTTTATGCTTATACAAAGTTTGTAACATTTTTATTGTAACATATAACTCTGTCTGCTCTTAATGATAAAAATAAATGTTATAATCTCCATTTTGGATTGGAAAAATCAGGAAATGTTCAGTATACTGTATATTGACATAAATTTTGCATGTATTTGAAACAGGGAGTAACACATTATGAATTTTAACCAACTTAACTGCTTTATCACTGTTGCACAATACAGAAACTTCACGAAAGCTTCCAGGACACTTCATATTGTACAATCTGCAGTCAGCCACAATATTGCCGAACTCGAAAAAGAACTGGGCGTCAAATTATTTATCCGCGACCATAAATCCGTCACCCTGACTCCGGCCGGACAGGCTTTACTGAACGACGCCTTTCATATATTGTCTTCTGCAAATGAATTTGCCAACAACGCCCGCAATTTATCTACAGGAATTTCCGGAGAACTAAAAGTCGGATACGTCTTTGCCCCCATTGCGGAGCGTATGTTATCCCATCTGAAAACATTCCAGAACGAAAACCCCCGTATACATGTTGCATACAATTCTTACGACAATATCACGATCTCCAGAATGTTGGAAACGCATAAACTGGATATCGGTTTTGCCCGTTATGTGACATTACTGAATAAATCCGTTTTAAACTGGCACACTCTGTACAAAGAACCCATGTGCATCGTTGTAAACAAAGACCATCCGCTTCACCAGGAAGAATCTGTAACGATGCAGCAGTTTTCCCAGACGCCGCTCGTAATCATGGGGCGTAAATACAATCCCGGTATGTATGACATGTCGATGAGCCTGTATCAGAAAGAAGGTCTCACTCCTTTTATTGTGGATACTCCGCACGACGTTTTGACCGTTATGATGATGGTAAAACTGGGCCGGTATATTACGATTCTTCCGGAATGTTGGAAACCGATTGCAGGCGACGGCCTGTGTTTTTTAAAAATCAGGGACGCCTGCCATGAAGTAGGTATTGCATGGAACAAATATTCCGAAAACAGCTGTGTCTATAATTTTCTTAAATATATGGGAATCCCTGCCAAAAACGAATCTTAAACGGCACAACGGAACTTCTGCACAAACCTTTCATCATCTGTAAGTGTTTTTTCCGGCTGTGCCGTGGTAGAATAATTTCAACAAATAGATTTCAGGCGCCATACTCTTGATCATGATCGGAAAAACAGGAGGTAATTATGAAAGCAATTCTTGAAATTGAAAGTTTGAAAAAATACTACGGAAAACAGGGGAATCTCACCAAAGCGCTGGACGGCATAACCTTTCAGGTCATGCCGGGAGAATTTCTCGGAATTATGGGAAGCAGCGGTTCCGGCAAAACAACGCTTTTAAACTGTATCGCTACCGTCATCTCCCCTACCGGCGGCAAACTGAACATGCAGGGCTGTGAAATCCAGTCCCTCAAAGGAAAAAAACTGGCCGAATACCGGGGACAGAAAATCGGATATCTGTTCCAGAATTTTGAACTGCTGGATAATCTGACCGGTCGTGAAAACATCCTTCTGCCGCTGTCGCTGCACAATATCAATACAAAAGAAAGCAACAAACGGCTCCGGCAATTGTCCGATTACCTGGAAATTACCGACGTCCTCGATAAATTTCCCTCTCAGATGTCAGGCGGGCAGAAACAGCGGATTGCCGCGGCCAGAGCCCTGATTTTAAATCCGGGCGTCATCCTCGCCGACGAGCCGACCGGAGCGTTAGACTCCAACAACGCCAGACTGCTGATGGAAAAACTGACCGGCTTAAACCGGAATGACAATGCTACGATTCTGATGGTTACGCACGATTCCAACGCGGCAAGCTACTGCAAACGGATTCTCTTTATCCAGGACGGCGTTATTTTCCACGAACTGCGGCGGGATGTTCCGGACGAATCCCGGCAGGATTTTTACCATCGTATTTTGAAAGTAATGGCACAGTTAGGAGGTGGCGGCATCCATGTTTTTTGAATTAGTTTCCCGAAACAGCAAAAGGAGCCGCAGGGAAAACGGACTGTTCTTTGCTTCCCTGCTGATCTCCATTATCGCATTTTATATTATTCTCTCCCTGTCGCAGCAGGACGTTATGTTTTTCCTGCGAAAAATGGAAAGCGACGCCGTAAACCGGCTGTTAGGCATGATCCCGCTGTTTTACGGGCTGACGCTTATTATCCTGTTTTTCCTCGTGTATTTCGCGAGCAAATTCCAGTTGGAACGCCGCAGGCACGAGTTTGGCATGTACCTAATGCTGGGTATCCGCAGATATAAATTATTTGTTATGCTTTTAGCCGAAGATCTCCGCAACAGCCTGATCTCCCTGATTATCGGATTACCGGTCGCAGTTTTATTATCGGAACTGATCAGCCTGATCACGGCCCGTCTTGTCGGCCTTGGCATTATCGGACACCGTTTTTCTCTGTCCTTACCCGCCGTGCTATGGACCGCCGTCGGTTTCCTCATCATTAAACTGGCCGCTTTCCTGATCTTAAGCGGAAAGATCAGCAAACAGGAAATTGGTACGTTGTTACAGGAAACGTCCGAACCGTCCGGGAAACAAAAACCTGCCGCCGTTTATGCACTGGAGCTTTTTACAGGCGTTTTTTGCCTGTGCATTGTCCACTGCCTTGCCATTTCCGGCATTTCCTGGAGGTCCATACCGAACATGGCTCTTACTTTGGCTCTCGGATTCCTGGGAATACTGCTTTTTTTCCATGGACTGTGCTTTATTCTGGGACGAATTGCAAAATCCGGTAATCCCCGTCAAAAACTTTTTGTGTTCAATTTCCGACAATTGGAAGAAAACGTAATCCGGCAACCGTCATCCATGGCCGTCAGTTCGCTTTTAATTATGATTGCGCTCTGCTGCTTTGGCTCCGGCGTCGCGATTTCACACTCTTACAGCCAGTCGGAGCCGCATGTGCTGGATTATACTTTTGAAGAGTACGCCCCGGATCCCGGCGACAGCAGGCTGATTGCCGGAAATATCCGCTCCACATTGAAAAAACATCGTCTGGATGCGGAATTTTCAACGCTGTTTGATATGAAGATCGGACATATCCGGACAACCGACCGTGAAAACGCTTTTGTTATGACATCCGTCATGGATGCGCTGGATAAACTGCCGGAATCCGAAGCCCGGGATATCCTGTTAAACAATTTGTATTACGAAAGCTCTCCTCACCTGATCGCTCTTTCCAGCTATAATGAACTTTTGCGTCAGGCAGGATTGCCGGAACTGAAACTGGAATCCGGAGAAGCCGCCGTTTATATGGACAGTGAACGCTCCCCGAAAGACCGGATACAGATTATGGACGACATCCTCTCCTCCAAACCGGAAACACAACTCGACGGCAGGCCGCTTCGTCTAACTGAACCTGTGCAGACTACGAAACTGGTAACGGACCGTTCCATTACGCTGCTGTTTGCCCTGATCCTGCCGGACGAAGCATTTTCCTATTACACACAGGAAGAATACGACGTATACGTCAACGGCATCCTGAAAAAAGACGGAGAAAAAGGAACCAACCTGATGTCTGCTATTTCCGAAATGAACGAAAAACTGGATGCTGCCGGACTGGATTACGAAAGCTACCTGCAAAATATGGGGCGTCAGCTTTTTTATATCGTTGCCGCCAGTTATATTACGATCTATCTGGCCGTCATCTTCTTAATCATTGCCAATACGATTACCGGCGTGCAGTTTTTAATGAGCCAGCAAAAGACAAACCGCCGCTACAAAACACTGATCCGCCTTGGCGCCGGATATAAAACGCTTTGCCGGTCCGCCGGAAAACAGATCAACTGGTACTTTGGTATTCCGTCGATCGTGGCCGTCATTAACGGCCTGTTCGGGATACAGGCGTTGTTCTCCGGCCTGCTTCCGTCCAGGACACAAGGCGACTTTTCCGAGCTGCTGTTTGTTTCCTCCGCTATGCTTTTGATTCTCTGTGTGATAGAATATGTTTATATTACCGCCGTAAAGCGTTCCAGCAGCCGCTATCTTCTCACGCTTATGGCTCCGGAACGCGAAGAATAGGCAGAAATATTTCTCTTGCTGACGACGCCGGAACAGAAAGAACAGATAGAAATATCTCTCTTGCTGACAACGCCGTAACGCGAAGAACAGGCAGAAATATTTCCCACGCTTATGGCTTGGGAACACGAAAAATCAATAAAATTATGAAAAGAGCATTTCGCTATGAAAAAAATCGCTATTGTGGAAGACGAACCGCTCATGCGGGACGAATTGATACATCTGTTACAAAAAGCAGGATACCATACTTTTGGAATTGATTGTTTTCACAATATTACCGAACAACTGATTCCGCTTTCCCCGGACCTGGTCATTCTTGACCTCAACCTTCCGGAAGTAAGCGGCTTTCAGATCTGCCGGAATTTAAAAGAAAAAAGCCCGATACCCGTGCTTATTCTGACTTCAAGGGACCAGATGCGGGATGAACTGCATGCCCTGGAGCTCGGCGCAGACGAATATCTGACCAAACCGTGCCGGAAAGAACGGCTGCTGGCGCGGGTATCCAATATACTGAAACGATTTGAGGGACGCGCCAATCTGCTGGAGGGGAACGGTTTTCTGTTAGACCGCCAGACTTATACCCTGTACATTCACAACAATTCGGTGATTCTGCCGAAAAATCAGGGAAAACTGCTGGAAATCTTTCTCTCCCGCCGGGGAGAAGTGGTTTCCAAAGAAGATTTGTGTATCGCTCTGTGGGGCACTGCGGAATTTATTGACGAAAACGCGCTGCAGGTGAATCTGACGAGGCTTAAAAAGACAATGGCGAACCTTTCCATGAAGCAGCAGATTATTCCCCTCCGCGGAATCGGTTACCGCCTGGAAAAGAAAGAGGAAATGACATGAAACAAAAACTGCTTGTTTTTTACCGCTATCTGCCCTGGCTGCTGCTTTTGGCAGGTATCAACAGCCTGTCCGCTCTTATGCTGTGGCTGGCCGATACCGACGCCTTTTTCGCCATGTGTGCGGCCATCCTGTTAACGACGGTACTGCTGTTTGCCGCCGTCTTTTCCGTTCTGCTGTTTTGGGATCAGAAAAAGAAACAGAATTTTGAAGCATTTTTAAACAATCCGGATACCTGCCAGGAAGAAAATCTTCTGAAAGCAGTCAGCGCTTCGGAAGCGGACAGCATACGTTTGCTGGGCCGGATTCTGCGTGAAAAAGAGCTGGCCCTCAATCATGCCAAAACCGATCTGGCCGATTACGAAGAATACGTGGAAGCCTGGGCGCATGAAACCAAAACGCCTCTGTCCCTGCTGACGCTCGTTTTGGATAACCATGAAGAAGAACTGCCTGCTCTGGTACGTTTCAAACTGGATTATGCCCGCAGCCGGATGCAGGAATATGTAAACCAAATGCTTTATTATGCCCGGCTGGGAAGCGCCCGGAAAGACTATCTGTTTCAGCCGGTAAACTTGCGTATGTGCATAGAAGACATATTGGACGATTATCTGCCGCTTTTAAAAGAAAAGCGATTCCAAATCCAAAACCATGTGCCGGAATTACAGATTTTTACCGATCACAGAGGCTTCCGTTTCCTCATCGGGCAAATCATAAGCAACTCCATAAAATACTGTGCAAATGCCCCGACGCTGACTTTTACACTGGAACAGTCCGAAGATCGGGCCGTTCTTTCTATCCGGGATAACGGCATCGGCGTGCGAAGCTGCGACCTGCCCTATATTTTCGAAAAAGGATTTACCGGGACTTCTTCCGACGTCAGGAAAAAAGCTACCGGTATGGGACTGTATCTGTCGCAGAAAATAGCGGACGATTTGAATATTTCCCTGGACGCCCGTTCCGAATGGGGCAGGGGATTTGAAATGACCGTCAGTTTTTATTGCCGCTCGGTCGCATAATTACCTGGACATACTTTTTCGGCGGATTTTAACCGGCAAGCTCTCCGAATCCGCGGCACTATTGTCCGCTCTTTTTCGCGCAATGCCTCTTCATATCCTTTGAGCGGCGAAAAGGGCATAAACTGTTTTGCCCTTTCTGTACGCTCCATTTTCGTCCGCACCATTTTTATAACCTCCGATTCGTCGATTTCTTTTTATTCGTCCGCTCCGCTTCTATGGCCTCCGATTGACGATGCCGTTTTATTCGTCCGTACCGCTTCTATGACCTCCGATCTGTCGGTTTCGTTCTATTGTTGTCGCCCCTTTTTCCAGATTCATACCTTTTAACACGGCATTTCTCCCATATTTCTGTTTGATTGCCAGCATTGTCTTCTGCATCTTATGTTCTTTCTCAAGTTCCGATGGTTCGTCAAACAGACCATATTGTTCATACGCCGCATCTGTCACATGCAGAAAAGTAATGGAAAAACGACGCAGCTGCAACGCCGGATCTACAATCCTGTCATAAAGCTGCAGGGAATACGTAATAATACGGCGCGCAGAACTGGTTGCGGCCGGCAGCCGAATCGTACCATGCGCAGCCTTTGTCTGGTATCGGCTCGAATAGCTGATATGCAGCATAACAGAATCCGTAATCAGATGCTTACCGACCAGTTCCAGGCTCAGCAGATCCGCCATTTCCTTTATAATCAGGCGTCCTCCTGCAAAATCTACATCATGGCTCATCACCTGCCCGCTGCTTATGGAATGTGCTTTTGGCTGATAAGACTTAATATCTGCCATAGTGGCCGTTTCCCGGCCCCAGGCATGATCGATCAGCAGTTCCGCATTGATGCCGAATAACCGGTACAGCAGATTTTCATCTGCCCGCGCGACTTCTTCCATTGTCCGGATACCGTGCTTTTCCAGCCGAGCCGCCGTTCCTGCGCCGATTCTCCAAAAATCCGTCAGCGGCATATACTTCCAGAGCAAACGCCGGTATCTTTCCTCATCCAATACCGCAATACGATCCGGCGTATGCTTTGCCAGAATGTCCAGCGCCGCTTTTGCCAGATACAAATTACTGCCTACGCCGCAGGCGGCAGGTATCCCGGTCTGTTCCAGCACATCCGACATGATTACGCCGCCTAATTCTTCCGCATCCATCCGATACATCTGTAAATAATCCGTCACATCCATAAATACTTCGTCGATCGAATAAACATGAATATCTTCTTTTGCGATATATTGCAGATAAATCCCGTAAATCTCCGCCGAATAGTCAATATACAGCTGCATCCTCGGCGGCGCCGTAATATAGTCAAGATGCTCCGGAATCTCAAACACCCGACACCGGCTCGCCACCCCCAGCGCTTTTAACGCCGGTGATACCGCCAGGCAAATCGTCTTTTCTGTTCTTTCTGGATCCGCCACCACCAGTTTTGTTTTCAAAGGATCCAGGCCGCGCTCCCTACATTCCACGGAGGCATAAAATGATTTTAAATCAATGCACAGATAGCTTCTGTGATTTCCCATATCCACATTACACACCTCACGATCTTATTACAAACGACCATTCGCAGACAAAGGTCTGCAAAATATATTACAAATGGTCATTCGCAGATAAAGGTCTGCAAATATACTACAAATGGTCATTTCATTATTTGTAAACACCCATTTCAAAACATGTGTTCTAAAATTATTTTATATCGGTTTTTTCGGAAATACAACCGGAAAAAACAGGGTTGTGAAGCAAAGACTGCCAATCCTGCCCGGAGGGTTTTTTATATCACAGGAAATTTAATACGTTATCACTTTAATTTAACGTGGTATTTCCTATGATATGAAAAATGTCTGTAACTGACATGCATGAAAAAAACTCTATCTCTTGTGAACTTTTATTCGTTTTACACAGGGAATATCCATTGTTAAAATGTAATCAGGCCGGCTTAAGAAAATACGATATAAAGGAGAGATACATATGAATTGGGAGGTTTTAATTTCAGTCATCATTTATGAAATACTTTCTATTTTTATTGTAACAGCCCTGGTTGCTGGCAAACACAAAAAGAAAACCGGAGGAAGTGACTTTGCATTTGCTTCCGGAGGATTATCAAGTCCTTTGGTAGGCGTAACTCTTGGCCTTACGCTTCTGGGTGCTGCCCATAACTGGGGAACCTGTCAGAACTCTGCTACCATGGGCGTTATGGGCGCCTGGATGGGTATCGCATGTTCCGTTATGATGGTTGTAATCACGCAGGTTTCTTTTTTGTGACTTTTTCACAATAATTTATTATACCTGTGAAAACAACGACAGCATCAAAAAATTGATTTTTCCGAACATTTTTGTATCAGACCACGTATTTTTCGAATACGCCGTTTCCTTTAAAAATACAAAAACAGACAAAAATACACGGTTCCGAAGTTTGCCGCTTCTAACCGTGTATTTTCGTCTGTTTTTAAAGTTTTTGAATCCGTTCCAGCGCCGCAAGTGTATTTTCATAACTTCCGAATGCGGTCAGCCGAAAATATCCCTCTCCGCTTGGGCCAAAACCGGACCCCGGCGTTCCGACAACATTCGCATTTTCCAGTAAATAGTCAAAGAACTGCCAGGACGTCATCTGATCCGGAGTCTTCATCCAGATATACGGAGCGTTTACTCCGCCAAATACCGTATAACCGGCATTTTTGAGTCCGTCCTTGATCGCTTTGGCATTTTTCATATAATAGGCAACCTGCTCTTTTAACTGCGCTTTCCCGGCTTCCGAATAAACGGCCTCTCCGGCACGCTGTACGATATAAGGCGCCCCGTTAAACTTTGTGCCGTGGCGTCGTGCCCACATGGCGTTTAAGGAAACGTCACCGCATTTTAACTCTTTCGGAACGACCGTAAAACCTAAACGTACGCCGGTAAAACCAGCGTTTTTGGAAAAACTTCTGATTTCAATTGCACAGGTCTTCGCGCCTTTGCACTCATAAACGGAATGTGCCACATTCTCTTCCGATATGTAAGCTTCATAAGCGGCGTCATAAATAATTACCGCGCCGACCCGGTTGGCATAGTCCACCCATTCCTGCAGCTGCGCTTTTGTAACCGTCGTTCCGGTAGGATTGTTCGGCAGGCACAAATAAATGAGCTGCGGCGCCTCTTTCGGGAACTCCGGCACAAAACCGTTTTCCATCGTACACGGCATATAAATCACATTGCTCCATGTCTGCGTATCTTCACTGTATACGCCGGTTCTGCCCGCCATAACGTTAGAATCCACATAGACCGGATAAACCGGATCGCAGACCGCAATTTTAGCGTCCGCGGAAAACAGCTCCTGAATATTGCCGGAATCGCTCTTCGCTCCGTCCGATACAAAAATTTCGTCCGCCGCAATGTCGCATCCTCGCTCCTCATAATCATTTTTCACAATAGCGTTTCTTAAAAAATCATACCCCAGATCCGGCGCGTAGCCGCGGAACGTTTCCGTCTTTCCCATCTCGTCCACGGCTTTGTGCAGCGCTTCCAGAATCACTGGAGCCAACGGCTGGGTTACGTCGCCGATTCCCAGACGGATTACTTTTTTCTCCGGGTTTGCCTCCGTAAACGCCGCTACTTTTTTGGCTATCGTACTGAATAAATAACTTCCTGGTAATTTTAAATAATTTTCATTCACCTGAAACATTTTATCTTCCTCCTGTTATGATATGGTAGATTTCCCGCAATCTGACGCCTGCGGGATCGTTTTTCCTGTTTGCTGCCGCCCGGTTCCCAAAATACCGGTCGTTTCTCGGGTTTCCTGCGTTATACGGTTTCGCCGTCAAACACAATTGCCGCGGGACCGGTCATATATACTTTATCCTCCTGTCTGTCCCAGCGGATTTTCAGATCTCCGCCCAAAAGCCTTACGGTCACTTCCTCTTCCGTCAATCCGTTTAATGCCGCGGCTACCGCCGTTGCGCACGCCCCTGTCCCGCAGGCCAGCGTTTCACCGGAACCACGCTCCCAGACGCGCATCTGTATCGTATGCCGGTCGATCACCCTGGCAAATTCGGTATTGATCCGCAGCGGAAAACGAGGATGGTTTTCAAATACCGGGCCGATCTTCTCTATGTCCAAATCCTTTATTTCATCTATAAAAATAACGCAATGCGGATTGCCCATGGATACGCACGTCATCCAATATTCTTTTCCCGCTGCCTGAATCGGTTCCGAAACTACTTTTTCTCCCGCTGCCTCGACTGGAATCCTGGCCGGCAAAAACTCCGGCTGGCCCATATCCACACAAACCGATTCCACGATGCCGTCCCGGACGTCTAATTTCAAATATTTGATTCCGCCCAATGTTTCCACGGAAATTTCTTTTTTATCCGTCAGTCCTTTTTCATATACGTACTTCGCCACGCAGCGAATCCCGTTCCCGCACATTTCTCCGCGGGAGCCGTCGGCATTGTACATTTCCATTTCAAAATCAGCCGCCTGCGACGGTTTAATCAAAATCAATCCGTCAGAACCGATCCCGAAATGCCTGTCGCTGACTTTTATCGCCGTTTCTTTCGGATTCTCCACTGTTTCTTTAAAACAATTCACATAAACGTAGTCGTTTCCGATTCCATGCATCTTTGTAAATTTCATCCGTCATTCTCCTATCCGTCTGTATTCTCAAAATAATACGCGCCGTTTCCGCCTGTTTACCGGAAATCACATCCTGACAAAATCTTCTGCGCCGTTTCCGTCAGCGACGAACCGCTGTCCATACTGGTCTTCTGGATATACCGGTGAGCCTCTTCTTCGCTCATATGGTTTCGTTCCATCAACAGTTGTTTTGCCTGCACAATCAGCTCCCTTTCCTCTGCGGTACGCTCTTTTGGCTTCTTTTTATCTTTTTTGTATTTCTGCCAGAGCGCGTACGACATCATTTCTACTGTGCTGACCAGCTCATGCACTTTCAACGGCATGGATAAACAGACGATATTTTCCTGCGCCCTGTCTTCCCAGGCGTTTTTGGAAGCAACCAGAAGCATTTCCACATAATCCGGCATGTATTCTGCAATCTCATCATACATCATGTCCCGGAACCGATAACCGCATACCAGAATCCCGCACTCGATCTCCGACAAACTCCGCAGCGCCTGGCTTCCTGTCGTCGCCACGGCCCGAACGTCAAAATTATTTTTTACAAGGACGTTGCGTATACTTTTTGCAATTTCCGGTTTGGGAAACGCCACAATTACGCTTATCAAACTATCTCTCCTGCTTCCTTAAAATTTGTACAGGTACTCGTCTATTTCCCAGTTTGTTACCTGTTGTCTGTACTGGTTCCATTCTTCTCTTTTGGCCGCAATATATTTTTCGGTGATGTGTTTTCCCAGCACTGATTGAATAAAATCGCTTTTTTCGAGTTCCTGGACGGCCTGCAAAAGATTTTCCGGCAAAGCTTCTATCCCGCGCGCCCGACGGTCTTCTTCCGTCAGGCCAAACAGATTTTCCGCCACACTTTCCGGCGGCATAATCTTATTGCGGATCCCGTCTAATCCTGCCTCCAGACAAACGGCAAGGCACAGATACGGGTTGGCCGACGGATCCGGGCAGCGCAGTTCCACGCGCGTGGACTCCCCTCTCGAAGAAGGGATACGGATCAGCGGACTGCGGTTCGTCGCCGACCATGCGATATAGATCGGTGCCTCAAATCCCGCCACCATACGCTTATAGGAATTAACCAACGGATTGGTAATGACCGTGATCGCTTTCATATACTTCATCAGGCCGCCGATAAAATAATAGGCTTCTTTACTCAGTCCCAGTTCTCCGTTTTCATCCTGAAAAATGTTATTCCCATCTTTCGACAACGACATATTGATATGCATGCCGGATCCCGCGACCCCGTATTTCGGCTTTGGCATAAAAGTCGCGTACATCCCGTGTCTTTTTGCAATTGTCTTGACGGCAAGCTTTAACGTCATAATATTATCCGCCGTATGCATCGCTTCCGCATATTTAAAATCAATTTCATGCTGCGCCGGCGCCACCTCATGGTGGGAACCCTCGATCTCAAATCCCATCTGTTCCAGAGAAAGCACCATATCACGGCGCGTATTTTCTCCCAGATCTACCGGCCCCAAGTCAAAATAACCGGCTCTTTCGTGTGTAATTGTCGTCGGCTGGCCGTAATCGTCTGTATGGAACAGGAAAAATTCACACTCCGGACCGACGTTAAACGTATATCCGTCTTTTGCCGCGTTTTCCACCGCCCTGCGCAGCACATAGCGTGGATCTCCCTCAAACGGTTCCATATTCGGACGGTAAACGTCGCAAATGATCCTGGCCACTTTTCCCTGCTGCGGACGCCACGGAAATATTTCAAACGTTTCCAGATCCGGAAACAAATACATATCCGACTCCTCTATCCTGACAAATCCCTCAATCGAAGAACCGTCAAACATACATTTATTTTCCAGGGCTTTCCCTAACTGGCTGGCTGTAATCGCCACATTTTTTAACATACCGAACATATCCGTAAACTGCAGGCGGATAAACTCAACGCCTTCCTCTTCCACAATCCGGACAATATCCTGTTTTGAATATCTGCTCATGTATTATTTCTCCTTTCTGCCTGGCGGCTTTCTTTAAGGCAAACGGTCAAACGGCCGTTTTGTAAACATCTACTATAAAAATATAACAGTCGCTTTTCCATTTGTCAATTTTTCGGATCCTGCTGTTTCTTTATAAAAAGCAAAACGCATCTGCCTACCCCGGAATTAACCCCGGCATGCCGACAGCACCTGTTCCAGCGCCAGCTTCCCGCCAAACAGATCCAGCGCGCTCCCGATCGTTACATTGACCCGTCCTTTCCCGAGTTCCTTTAACTTCTGGATATCTTCCAAACTGCCTACTCCCCCTGCGTATGTAACCGGAATCCCCTGCCAGGTCCCAAGCATTTTCACCAGGTCTTTTTCAATTCCGGATGCCTTTCCCTCCACATCGACGGCGTGCACAAGAAATTCGTCCGCATATCCGGCCAGCGTATCCAATAACTGCGGCGTCACTTTCTCTTTCGTAAATTTCTGCCAGCGGTCTGTCACGACATAGTATTCCCCGTCTTTTTTCCGACAGCTGACATCTAACACCAGGCGTTCTTTCCCCGTTACCCGGTACAACTTCTCCAGATTTTGAAAATGGATCCTGCCGTCTTTAAAAACATAGGAAGTAACGATTACATGGCTTGCGCCTTCCTTTAAAAAGTATTCTGCATTTTCCGGCATAATGCCGCCGCCGACCTGCATACCGCCCGGATATTCGTGCAGCGCTAAAAGAGCCTGCCGTTTCGTCGCTTCGTAAAACTCGCTTCCTGCCGGATTTAGCAGAATAATATGCCCACCTTTTAAATCCCTTTCTTTATAATAAGAAGCAAACGCCGCTCCATCCTGGCTGGACACAAAATTTTCCACCGCCTGATTCCTTTCGTCTTGCAGGCTTCCTCCGACAATCTGTTTGATCTTACCGTTATGAATATCAATACAGGGACGAAATTCCATCCTGTCTGCACCTCTCTTTTTCGTTTTTACTTGCGGACGCACCGACAACAGCACTGTTTGCAGGCCGGTCCGCATCCCATCTGCCGTTTAACAAATGTGCCCTGCCTATTGTAGCATACCCGTAGAAAATTGGAAATGCTGTATACTTTTTTTCCTATAAAAATCTCACTGAAAATTTCACCTAAAAAATACGCTTTTTTTCGATTTTTTTCTACAATCAGACGATTCCTTTTTTCATCATATTCAATTGACATTACTTATTAACTTTGCTAAAATTTTATAAACTATTTCACAAATATTTAAATTTTTTCAATATTTTTTCTATTTTTTGCAACTGTATTTACAATATGTATTCTCACAATTTCTTTTTATCCGACCGGGAATACATCCACAGGAAAGAGAGGAATATACATGGGTAAAATTATCGGCGAAGGAATTACATTTGACGACGTACTGCTGGTACCTTCTTATTCGGAAGTGACGCCAAATATGATCGATCTGACAACAAACCTGACGAAAAAAATCAAATTAAACATCCCTATGATGAGCGCCGGAATGGATACGGTAACGGAACACCGTATGGCAATTGCCATGGCAAGGCAGGGCGGCATCGGTATTATCCACAAAAATATGTCGATTGAAGCGCAGGCAGAAGAAGTAGACAAGGTAAAACGTTCCGAAAACGGCGTGATCGCAGACCCGTTTTCACTGTCTGCGGACCACACTCTGAAAGACGCAGAAGACCTGATGGCAAAATTCCGCATTTCCGGCGTGCCGATTACAACCAAAGAGGGAAAACTGATCGGTATCATCACAAACCGGGATTTGAAGTTTGAAGAAGATTTTTCCAAAAAGATCCGGGAAAGCATGACTTCCGAAAACCTGATTACCGCAAAAGAGGGAATCACACTGGAAGAAGCCAAACAGATTCTTGCCAAAGCCAGAAAAGAAAAACTGCCGATTGTCGACAATAATTATATCCTGAAAGGCCTGATTACGATCAAGGATATTGAAAAACAGATCAAATATCCAAATTCCGCCAAAGACGAGCAGGGCAGGCTGTTATGCGGCGCCGGCGTCGGATTTACCGCCAATATGATGGACCGTATCGCCGCTCTGGTAGATTCCCATGTTGACGTGATCGTACTGGATTCCGCCCACGGACATTCCAAAAACGTGATAGAGGCTACCAAACAGATTAAACAAGCGTACCCTGACTTACAGGTGATTGCCGGGAATATCGCCACAAGCGAAGCGACAAAAGCGCTGATTGACGCAGGTGTAGATGCCGTTAAAGTCGGAATCGGACCTGGTTCTATCTGTACGACCCGTGTCGTTGCCGGTATCGGCGTGCCTCAGATTACGGCAATCATGGACAGTTACGAAGCCGCAAAAGCAAACGGTATCCCGATTATCGCAGATGGGGGCATTAAATATTCCGGCGACATGACAAAAGCGCTGGCCGCCGGAGCAAATACGTGTATGATGGGCAGTCTTTTCGCAGGATGCGACGAGGCTCCGGGCACTTTTGAGCTTTATCAGGGCCGGAAATACAAAGTTTACCGCGGCATGGGCTCGCTGGCTGCTATGGAAAACGGCAGTAAAGACCGCTATTTCCAGGAAGATGCCAAAAAACTCGTTCCGGAAGGCGTCGAAGGGCGCGTAGCTTATAAAGGCTCAGTAGAAGATACGGTATTCCAGCTGATCGGCGGCATCCGTTCCGGTATGGGATACTGCGGATGCAGAACGATTGAAGAACTGAAACAGAACGGAAAATTTATAAAGATTTCGGCCGCTTCCTTAAAAGAAAGCCATCCGCATGACATTCACATTACAAAAGAAGCTCCGAACTACAGTATTGACGATAACTAAAAATCAGTAACGGCAAAAGCGGTTGCTGCATTTTTCACGATTCTGTTTTAAACTAAAAAGAGGCATAGCAAAATAACAATTGTCATTTTGCTATGCCTCTTTCCCATTCTTTTTTCAGAGAGTATGAAAGTTTTTCTGTAAATAGTGTTTTTAAAGGTCTTCTATGATAAAATAAATTATCATAAGGAGGCCTTTTACTATGGCAAGAGAAAAGAA
>JAAWJJ010000033.1 GCA_022796875.1 Eubacterium sp.
AACGATACGTTCTGATAACACTTTTTATATCATCATATTGCAAAAGTATTGATAAAGCCGTTTTGTTAAAAAATGTGGAAACTGCCAACGATTTTCCCATACCGTGAAAATCAACTGATTTTTAAGCGATTGCCCTGAGCGACAGAAATTAGCAGTTGACAATTTACGCTGTCAGCACTACAATAAACAGTGTCTGGTATACAAATATCAGGCAGTTGAAAAAGAATACAAAATAAAATATTTTCTTCGGGGCAGGGTGATATGCAAAAGCATAAATTCCCGACCGGCGGTGATACTGCGAATATTTTCTGGAAAAGATAAAGACGGAAAATAGCAGCAGATGAGTCCGCGAGCCGTCAACGGCAGGATCCGGTGTGAATCCGGAACCGACAGTATAGTCTGGATGCGAGAAGAGCAGATGTTGTAATTAGGAGATAACGCCCTGAAAGTATAATGCTTTCGGGGTTTTTTATTCCATTTAGGAAAGGGGTTGACTTATGCGGGCAAAAGAGAAATATATGCGCAGGGCCATTGAACTTGCCAGGCTGGGAACCGGTTATACATCTCCGAATCCATTAGTAGGATGTGTAATTGTAAAAGAGGACAAAATACTTTCGGAAGGGTATCATGAGAAATACGGAGAATATCATGCAGAACGGAATGCAATACTGCGTAGTACAGAAGATGTGACGGGAGCCGATCTGTATGTAACATTAGAGCCGTGCTGCCATCAGGGAAAAACGCCGCCGTGCGCGGACATTATTATAAAGAGCGGGATCCGCAGGGTTTATATAGGAAGCATGGATCCTAATCCGCTGGTTGCCGGAAAAGGCGTCCGGATTTTAAAAGAGCACGGCATTGAAGTAAAAACAGGCGTTTTGGAAGAAGAGTGCCAAAAGCTGAACGAAGTATTTTTTCACTATATAAAAACCGGACTGCCGTATGTGGTCATGAAATATGCGATGACGCTGGACGGAAAGATTGCCTGCCATACAGGAGATTCCAAATGGGTGACCGGTGAGGAGGCACGCAGAAATGTTCAAATGCTGCGGAAGAAATATCAGGCGATTATGGTAGGAATCGGCACGGTGTTGAAGGATGACCCGATGTTAAACTGCCGGATTGAAAAAGGCGTAGACCCGCTGCGTGTGATTTGTGACTCCCATTTGCGGATACCGTTGATGAGCGCCATTGTAAAGAGCGCTGCGGAAATTCCTACCGTGGTATTTGCGACGGACGATTCCCAAAGCGACAAAGCGAAACAGCTAGAGGCGGCAGGAGTGGAAGTCTGTTGGCAGACGGGGCGTGACCGCGTCGATCTCGACGAACTTTTCAAAACGCTTGGAGAAAGAAAGATTGACAGCGTATTGGTGGAGGGTGGCGGAACTTTAAACGCATCGCTTTTGCAGGAGGGACTGGTCCATAAAGTGTACGCGTTTCTGGCGCCGAAATTAGTAGGCGGCGAGAAAGCGAAGGGGCCGGTTATGGGCAATGGGATTGCAAAAATGTGCGCTGCCATAGTATTAAAAGATACGCAGATCGAGCAGGTGGGCAGCGATTACTGCATTAGCGGATATATTTATAGTGAATAAAAATAATAATTTGTTATCCACTATAATTATAGATGCGCACGCCCGCATGGGGAATTTGCTGCATCGCAGCTGCGGACGGCGCAAAGTAAACGAAATAAATTCGTTTACTATAAAATACCAGACAGAAAGGAGCAGTCATGTTTACCGGAATTATAGAAGAGGTAGGAACGATCAAAGGGATCAAAAAAGGAGTCCGTTCCTGTATCCTGACAATAGGCGGAAAAAAAGTATTGGAAGGGACGAAAGTCGGGGACAGCATTGCCTTAAACGGCGTGTGCCTGACCGTTACGTCAATGTCCGGGGACAGTTACACGGCGGACGTTATGGCGGAAACGATGAACCGCAGTTCACTGGGAAAACTGAAAGCCGGAACGCCGGTCAATCTGGAAAGGGCTATGAGCGCGGAAGGCAGGTTCGGCGGGCATATTGTATCCGGACATATCGACGGCATCGGTACGGTCAGCGCGGTAGAGCCGGACGATAATGCAGTGTGGTATACGATTGAGGCGGACAGGGCGCTTTTGCGTTATATTGTGGAGAAAGGGTCGATCGCTATCGACGGCGTCAGTCTGACCGTGGCATATGTTGACAGCCATTGTTTTAAAGTATCAATCATTCCGCATACGCAGAAAGAAACGAATTTGTATACGAAAACGCCAGGAACGATCGTGAATCTGGAATGCGATATTATCGGAAAATATGTCGAGAAACTCATGCAGCCGGAAGAAGATGCTGCGGAAGCGGAAAAAGCTGGTATTACAGAAGCGTTCTTAGCGGCAAACGGATTTTAGCAGTACACAAAACCGACAGTATATAAAATAACAATAATATAAATATTGAGAGAGCGAGGGATAAAATTGAAAGCAGAAATATCACCGATTGAAGTAGCGTTGGAAGATTTAAGACAGGGAAAATTAATTTTAGTAACAGACGATCCGGACAGGGAGAACGAAGGGGACCTGATCTGTGCAGCGGAATTTGCCACGCCGGAGAATGTGAATTTTATGGCGTGTTATGCCAAAGGACTGATCTGCATGCCGATGAGCGGAGAATTTTGCGACCGCCTGCAGCTTGACCAGATGGTAAAAGTCAATACGGACAATCATACGACGGCGTTTACGGTATCCATCGACCATGTGGAAACGACAACAGGGATTTCCGCATATGAGCGTTCGGTAACGGCGTTAAAAGTAGTGGAGGACGGAGCCAAACCGGAGGATTTCAGACGTCCGGGACATATGTTTCCGCTGCGCGCCAGGGAGGGCGGCGTACTGAAACGTATCGGCCATACGGAAGCTACGGTAGATTTTGTAAAACTGGCGGGATTAAAAGAATGTGGTTTGTGCTGTGAAATTATGCGGGACGACGGCACAATGATGCGTACGAAAGAGTTATTGGAGTTTGCAGGGGAACACGGTATTCACGTTTTTACCATTGCTGATCTGGTGAAATACCGCCTGAAGAGCGAAACGCTCGTGCAGAGAGAAGCGGAAGCCAAATTGCCGACAGAATACGGAGAATTTAAAATATACGGTTACCGCAATAAACTGAACAACGAACACCATGTGATTTTGACAATGGGAGATGTGGCAGACGGAGAACCGGTATTGTGCCGTGTCCATTCCGAATGTCTGACAGGAGATGTGTTCCATTCCGCAAGATGCGACTGCGGGGAACAGTTGGAACAGGCCTTGAAAATGATCGGCAAAGAGGGCCGTGGAGCGCTGCTTTACATGCGTCAGGAGGGCCGCGGAATCGGACTGATCAATAAACTGAAAGCTTATGAACTGCAGGAACAGGGATTTGATACGGTAGAAGCCAATATAAAACTGGGATTTCCGCCTGATCTGCGGGATTATGGAATCGGGGCGCTGATCCTGCACGATATGGGTATTAAACGGCTCCGCCTGATGACAAATAACCCGGCGAAGATATCCGGGTTGTCGGGATATGGGATCACGATTGAGGAGCGTGTGCCGATCCAGATCAAAGCACAGAAATTTGATGAGTTTTACTTAAAAACAAAGCAGAATAAGATGCATCATATGACGGATTACAATTAAATTACTTTATAAAAAATTATTTTAATTTCGTATGGCAGATTTTCATAAAAATTAATCATAAGTAATAACAAATCATAAGTAAATTCCAAAATTCAAAACGGAAAACGGAGGAAAACTAAAATGAGGAAATTAGAAGGAAACATAATCGGAAAAGGAATGAAGATTGGTATCGTTGCAGCCAGATTTAATGAATTTATTGTTTCAAAACTGGTAAGCGGCGCGGAAGACGGTCTCGTTCGCCATGGCGTGGATACTGACGATATCGATCTGGCATGGGTGCCTGGCGCATTTGAACTTCCGTTAGCGGCAAAGAAAATGGCGGTAAGCGGCAAATATGATGCGGTTATCGTTTTGGGAACCGTGATCCGCGGCGCAACCAGCCACTATGACCTGGTATGCAATGAAGCCAGCAAAGGCGTGGCGGCCGTAGGACTGGAAACCGGCGTTCCGACGCTGTTTGGTATCGTTACGACGGACAATATCGAGCAGGCGATTGAAAGGGCAGGAACAAAAGCAGGAAATAAAGGTTATGACTGCGCCTGCTCCGCAATTGAAATGGTCAACCTGTTTAAAAATTTTGCTACTTCATAAGCATCCGGAGCGGTAAGCAGAGTCTGAGCTGCAAGTTCCTGTGACGGCTGTTTCATATCCGGGATGGCAATCACGGGAATACCGCCCGTAAGCGCGGCCAGAATACCCGCTTCGGAATCTTCCAGTACCAGTGCTTTCTGCGGCGGAACCTGATAGGCGGCGCAGGCAGCCAGGAAAATGTCCGGCGCCGGTTTCGAGCGTTTGACACTTTCGCCGCCGAAAATACCGATAAAATATTTCCGGATACCGGCTAACACCATATATTCTGTAACGATCGCCTGCGGAGAAGAAGAAGCGACACAGCAGGCGATTTTTTGTTTTTCCAAAAATTGCAGCAGTTCTTTTATGCCAGGTTTGATCACAAGTCCGCCGTCAGCGGCGATTTTATTGACACGGCCGCGCGTCAGTGCGCTGATTTCTGCAAAAGGATAATCTTTACCATACATTTCCTGCATTAACCTTTCTGCGTCATTCCGGGCGATACCGATCGTCCGCACATAGTTTTCCCTTGTCAGGCGGTAACCGTACGTTTCCATTACTTTCCCAAGTTCCTGGGAAAATAACTCTTCCGTATCGAAAATAAGGCCGTCCATATCAAAAATTACAAGTTCCGGTAAATTCATAATTGAGTCCTCCCTCAGAACGCATCTTTTTCGGAAACCAGAGGAGCATTTTTGAGCAGCATTTCTTCTATTTTGTGCTGTGTATAGGAACCCAGATGTTTTTTTTCTTCTTTGGAAAGTTCATCGACCAAAATCGGGCTTCCATATTCTATAATCACTTTGCATGGCCGGGCGTGAGGCAGATGGTTTTCAAAAATTTCTCTTGTATTGGTGAGCGCAACGGGAATAATCGGCGCTCCTGCTTTTTCCGCCATTTTCAAGCTCCCCTCCTTAAACGGGAGGACGAGGGGCTGTTCTTCTTTGTTGCGAGTCCCTTCCGGAAAAATAAAAATGGAAACGCCCTTTTTCAGATACTCCACACCCTGCAAAACGCATTTTAACGCAGCGCGCACATCATCCCTGCTCATAAAAAGACAATACAGACGTTTCATCCAGTTGCTCAGCAACGGGATTCTTTCAATATTGTCTTTTGCCACAAATCCGGTCAGACCCGGCGTCCTGGAATATGTCAGCAAGATATCAAACCAGCTTCGATGGTTGGCTGCGTATAAGACGGCCGTATCTTTTGGTACATTTTCCTCTCCGATAATTACGGTGCGGACACCGCAAATGCCGCAGATGACACGGAAAGCCCACTGGACAAGCCGGAGGCACCGCAGGTCGGATGCCGGTTTGTTGATTTTGGCAAACATCCATTCAAAAAATAAAACCGGAATAGAAAGAATCAGGTAAAGCACTGCGAATATGAAACAGGCAATTGTTCTTATCATAATGTAACCTCACAGAATTTTAATAAAATGACAAACCCCATTATACAGGGAAAAAGAAAGGAATACAAGACCTGTCATATTTTGATTTTGAGCAGCATAAAATAGATAATAATAGATTGGACAAAACAGGCAGGGCGCGGTATTATGAAAAAAGCAGCTATCATTTGGATTGTTACTATAATGACAGTATCATGCCTGCTGACGGGATGTAGGCAGCAGAGCATGGAAGAGGCGGGGAAACCGTTGGAATACACAGTTGTGGAACCAGATGAAGTGCCTGCAGAACTGCAGGCAAAAATGGAAGAGAGCAAAGAGGCTGGTTTTAAACTTACTTATCGTACGCAGGAGAGCCTTTATATTGCGGAAGGGTACGGAAAACAGCCTACCGGCGGTTATTCGGTGGCGGTCAGAAAGCTGATGCTAAACGACAGCGCAATTGATTTTGAAACCGAAATGATCGGTCCGCAGAGCGGAGAAAAAGTATCAAAAGAACCGTCATATCCATATATAGTAGTGAAAACCGAGTATCGGGAACAAAATGTAGTATTTAAATAAAAATTAAGTGCTTGACATTGCCTTATTAGTGTGCTAAAGTAGAACAATGTATTGGCTGGATAAGGAGGTAATAACAATGTCAAACTTAGATTTTAACAAAGTGCGTGCTTCAATACGTTGTCAGTTAGGCAGCCATGTAATGATTAAACAGGATAGAGGAAGGAATCGCGTAGAGGTGCAGAAAGGCGTGATATATAAAGCGTATCCAAGCGTGTTTACAGTGCTGGTCAATGATGAAAGAGAAAATAATCCGCCGCAGTTATTATCATTTAGCTATACGGATGTCATAACAAAAGATATTAGAATGAAATTGTGTTAAATTATTGAAATAGGAATAACATCCCCCTGTCTGAAATAGAATGGAATAGAGAATTCAGGCAGGGGGATATTATTATGCAGTTGGAAAAAAAATATATACATAAAAACAGCCAGAAAGCGGATGCCGCAGTACAGATGACGTTGGATGATGATTACAACATACCGGATTACCGGGCGGATGCAGTAAAAATCATCCAAAGCCGGGGAAGAGTCATGTTAGACGATGTCAAAGCCATGAACGGCCATGTTGCCCTGAAAGGGAAAATGCAGTTCTGGATTTTGTATCAGACTGATGAGATCGAGTCGAAAATAAGCTGTCTGAAAGGCGAGATTCCGATCCAGGAAACCGTTGTGGCAGACCAGGCGAACGAGTACGATAAAGTAAAAGTGCAGGCAAAGCTGGAAGACCTGTCCATCAGTATGATCAACAGCCGCAAGATCAGCATCAAGGCCTGGATTATGCTGAATGTGACGATAGAAGATATCGAAGATGAAGAAGTGGTGATTGCAGCAGAAGGAGAAGAAAGCGGACGGATACAGGTACGCAGGCAGGGAATCGACGTGCTGCAGCTTGTATTTCAGAATAAAGATACCGTACGTATCCGTGAAGACATAGAACTGCCGTCCGGAAAAGAAAACATTCAGGAAATATTGTGGTGGAACGTTCAGGAAAACAGCATGGTGATGCAGTTGAAAGAAAACCGCCTGGAAGTAAACGGGCAGCTGCAGGTATTTGTGTTGTACTATACGCAGGAGCAAAACCAGAAACTGGAATGGTATGAAAAAAACGTTTCGTTTTCCGGCTCTCTGGATATCAACGGGGCGAATGAAGAGATGATCTCTTCCGTGAAAGCCCGGCTGGCTAATGTGGATCTGGAAACGAAAGCCGATCTGGACGGGGAAGACCGTGTGCTGCATATGGAAGCGGTACTGGAATTTGACCTGCATTTGTATGAAGAAGAAAAACTCATGATATTAGACGACGTGTATGCGCTGGACTGCCATCTGATTCCGGAATATGAACAGGCAGAATTTATGACGCTTCTTGCGAAAAATATGACGCGCGCAACAATACAGGAGCAAATCGCGCTCGAAGCGCAGCAGGAATCCGTTCTGCAGGTCTGCGACGTCCAGGGGGATATTATTGTAGAACGGGAAGAGATCGTGGAAGACGGCGTGCTGGCAGAAGGGGTATTTTCTCTGCAGGTACTTTATATTACCGCGAAAGACGAATCGCCGTTAGGCAGCGTCAATGCAACGTTCCCGTTCCATCAGGTCATCGAAGCACGGGGGATAGGCCCGCAAAGCATGTATGAACTGGATGCAAGGCAAAGCCAGATCAGTCTGACAATCACGGACAGCCGCCAGATAGAAGTAAAGGCTGTGATTGAGTTTGAGTTTATCGGTTTTGACAAAGCCCGGTTTTCCAGAATAAAAAGCGTTTCGGAAGAGCCGCTGGATCTGGAACTGCTGCAGAGAAAACCAGGCATCGTTGGACTGATCGCTACGGAAGAAGATTCCTTATGGAATATTGCCAAACAATATCATACGACGCAGGAGGCGCTGATGGAAATGAATCAAATGACGGACAGCACGCTCCATAAAGGACAGAAGATTATGATCGTGAAAAGTATTGTGCAGTAATATTATATTTTGAAAGGCATATGCAAAGCTGATTGCAATATCAGGCAGCACATGCCTTTTCTTTTTTTCTGCTTTTCACGGAGCAGGAGAGTCACTGGCAGTTTAGTCATTTATTACAGAACTGCTTTGTTCATAATCTATGAAGTATGGTGATATAAAAAATATTATCAGAACATTTACTGCATGGTTCCGGACGACAAACGGCGCAAAACATGCTGTTTCAGCCTGTTCCGTCAAATGGAGGCTCTAATCCCGCCGGGATATTGTACGGCTTCTGACGCAACCGCCCTCGATGCGCCGTCCGGGCGCACTCGGACTTTTGAGGACGTCCCTGTCCCCAAATTGCTGCCTGGAAACGGCGGAAATAAGAGCCTCTCATTTTCCTGCACAAGGGCAGTCCATCCTGTTTTGCGCCGTCTGCCTGACAACATCGGCGGTAAAATGTTCTGGCAACATTTTTGCAGGCAGAAAAGATCGGCGTAGTGGCAGTTTCTACTGTTCCATCAAATATTTTAGAAGTCTGGCAGAATCAGGGAAATATTTCACAAACGTGGAATGTCAGGCCTGTACAAAATAATAACCAATTGCCCTTGCGGAAGAAAATGAGATTTTCTTAGCGCTCTGTATGTAATCAGCAATTTGGGGACAGGGACGTCCCCAAAAGTCCGAGTGCGCCCGGACGGCGCATTGAGGGCGGTTGCGTACGCAAAAGTAATCCTGACAGAGCAATTAGAAAATCCATTTGATGAAGCAGGCAATTGTTATATTTTGTATGGGCCTGACAGCGTACCTGTGAAATCAGGTTTTTTGATGCTGCCAACTTCTGATAATATTTTTTACCGGTGCTTTCTCTGTCCGTAAAAAAATGATAAACTGCCAGAGTGACAGCTGCGATGCAGCCATTGGACTTTACAATTCTGGTTATTAAATGATATGATAACAACGAATCATGTTGAGGATAGATGATTGTGAGGAACGGGGAAATGAGCCTACAGGACAAATTGGAAAGAGTTTTACGGGAAATACATATCATGTTTGCGGACAGCAGACAATATATGGATGACGAAGACCTCATTATTGTGGAAAAACATAAGATATTTCAATTGTTAAATCAGTTGAACGTTTATGTGTACGAAATGATGGATGAGCATGAAATTACGGAAGCAGGCAAAGACAGGTTTCATCGTGAAGTAAAACGGAGCGGGGAAAAACTGGTTGCCGAAGCACAGAAACAGGCGGAAGACGTCTATGCGGCTTCTGTAATGTATGCGGAAGAAGCTTTAAATTACGTACAGGACGCAATAGAGCAGGCAAATATGGAAGTGGAAACTCTTTTGCAGCGGACAAAGCAGGCTTTACAGGAACAAAAAGAAACGATACAGTCGAATCAGTCTGAGCTGACGGAGCAGCTGCAGGATATGGCGGATGCAAAAGTGTATTTCAGAATGATTGAAGAAAGAAACCGGCAGATTGCGAGGAAAAAAGCCGAAAATGGAAAAGACCGGAAACAGATCGAGGACTGGAGCTGGAAAGGGAAAAAAGAAAGCAGGGAAAAAATCAAACCGGAGATAAAAATCAACACGGCGTATTTTGAAAAAACAGGAATGTCGTTAAGCGAAGTAGACGGGAATGACGCATATGACGAGCCGGTCAAAGAAGCGCCTCAGGTGACGGTCAATTTGGATGCGGAATATTTCAAATGGAAGAAAGAGAAAAGTTTGAAAGACAGCCGTAAGGAAGGAAAGGATGCAGAGGATTTCAGCGTAGAGGATCTGAATCAGGAGGAAATAGAAATCGAAAGAAAAGCGCAGGGGGAATAATAGAATGAGTTTAAACAGCACACCATCATCGGAAAGAGTGCATATAGGATTTTTCGGGAGGCGGAACGCAGGAAAGTCCAGCGTCGTAAATGCGGTAACGGGACAGGATCTTGCAGTGGTTTCAGATGTGGCGGGGACTACGACGGATCCGGTGTCCAAAGCAATGGAACTGCTCCCGTTAGGGCCGGTGATCATTATTGATACGCCGGGAATTGATGATGAAGGAAAACTGGGGGAACTTCGGGTCCGTAAGACAAAACAGGTATTAAACAAGATTGATCTTGCCGTACTTGTGATAGATGCCGAGGCAGGAATATCACCGGCGGATGAAGAGTTGGTCCGGCTGTTCCGGGAAAAAGAACTGCCGTATCTTATCGTATACAATAAGATGGATTTGTTAAACGGTCAGCCGGAAGCAGATCGGTTAGAATTGTTAAACGGCCAGCAGGAAACGGACGGACATCAGATATTTGTCAGCGCCCTTGAAAAGAAAAATATTTACGAATTAAAGGAAAGGATCGCGGCGCTGGCGAAAAAGGAGGAGTCCTGCCGCAGGATCGTGGCGGATTTGATTCAGCAGGGAGATCTGTGTGTGCTTGTAACGCCGATCGATTCCGCGGCGCCGAAAGGCAGGCTCATCTTGCCGCAGCAGCAGACGATCCGGGATATTCTGGAAGCGGACGCCGTATCGGTTGTCGTGAAAGAAAACGGACTGCGCGCGGCGCTCGAACGGCTCGGAGAGCCTCCGGCCGTTGTTATAACTGACAGCCAGGCTTTCGGGCAGGTGGCAGTAGATACGCCGGAAAGCATAAAACTAACCTCGTTTTCCATCCTGTTTGCAAGGTATAAGGGGATTCTGGATAAAGCAGTGGAGGGCGTGACGGCGATCAAAACGCTGCGTGACGGCGATAAAGTACTGATTTCGGAAGGCTGTACGCACCATCGTCAATGCGATGATATTGGGAGCGTAAAGATTCCGCGCTGGTTAAAGGAGTTTACCGGTAAGGATCTGAAGATTGAGCTGACTTCGGGAACGGAATTTCCGGAGGATTTGTCGGAGTACCGTCTGATTATCCACTGCGGCGGATGTATGCTGAACGAACGGGAAATGCGTTACCGGCTGAAATGCGCCGCGGATCAGGGCGTCCCGATGACGAATTACGGGATCGCAATCGCTTATATGAAAGGGATTCTGAAACGAAGCGTGGAAATATTTCCGCATCTTTACAGGTTACTTTAAGAATATTTTAAGAATGTACAGAACGTGTTTTTAATAAATGGCTGATACAATATTTTATGCCAGCAGGTTATGGAAACTGCATTACAATATTTGTATCAGTCATTTAAAAAGTTAAGGAGGAAAAAAATGACGAAAATACTTGTATGTGACGATGACAGGGAAATTGTAGACGCAATTGAGATATACCTGCAGCAGGAGGGTTATGAAATCCTTAAGGCATATGACGGCGAACAGGCGTTAGACGTATTGTCAAAAAATGACGTACAGCTGCTGATTATTGATGTAATGATGCCAAAGCTTGACGGAATCCGGGCAACATTGAAAATAAGGAAAGACAGCAGTATTCCGATTATCATTCTTTCCGCAAAATCAGAAGATACGGACAAAATATTAGGCCTGAATATGGGCGCAGACGATTATGTGACGAAACCGTTTAATCCGCTGGAACTTGTAGCAAGGGTAAAATCGCAGCTGAGGCGTTATACAAAGCTCGGAAACGCTGCGGAAAAAGAAGGAGTAATCTACCAGGTGGGAGGATTGTGCATCAACGACGACCTGAAAGAAGTGACCGTAGATGGAGAACCCGTGAAGATGACGCCGATTGAATATAATATTTTGCTTCTGCTTATGAAAAATCAGGGAAAAGTTTTTTCCATTAACCAGATTTATGAAAGTATCTGGAATGAAGATGCCATCGGGGCAGATAATACGGTGGCCGTGCATATTCGCCATATCCGCGAAAAGATTGAGATTAACCCGAAAGATCCCCGCTATTTAAAAGTAGTGTGGGGAGTAGGATACAGAATTGAAAAAGCCTGAAAGTAAGACAAAATGTTGGAAGGGAGCCGCTTATGAAAACGGTAAAAGACGGGACTTTATTTAAAGTTATTTCCACGGTTGCAGCGGAAGTATGTACAGTAGTTCTGATCGGCGCTTTGTGTATGTCGGCTTTTCTGATGGAGAAAAATATTCTGAGTATTCAGGATATTACGCAGAAATCTTTTGAAGACTCCAAATTTTTCCAGACTTTCTGGAAAGATCAGTTAAGGGAAGTGGCCGCATATCTGGACAATTGCAAAACGATTGAAACGAACGGAGAATATGAAGAGGAAAAAGAAGTTGATATTTATGAGTATGTGTTAAACGGCAGGACGGAAGGGGAACAGCCTGACACGGCGCATACTTATAAGATGCAGGATCTGGAAGACTGGTCGGAAGAACAGATTACAAAGGGAAGTTCCACCGTGCACACAACCCTGACTATGGTAGGGGATAAAATTTATCAGGTGCAGGAAGTCATGCTGTTAGACGGAGAAGAACTCGTGCTGCAAAAGGAGATTACAGAGGAGCGTCAGTTAGGCGAACTTGTGGTTCAGCACATTTTGATGGAACTGGAAAATTACGAGATCCATGCGGGCACACTGGAGGAAGCATATAACCTGATTCAGAACCAGGCGGCAGACGGAACAGATGAGGCGGCAGACGGAGCAGACCAGACAGCAGCCAGCGTAGAGCAGGCGATAGACGGAGTAGATCGGGCAGTGGCCGGAGCAGAGCGGGCGATAGCCGGGGTAGATCAGGCGATAGACGGAGTAGATCGGGCAGTGGCCGGAGCAGAGCAGGCGGCCGAAGCAGCACAGCCGGGGGAAACCACGGTTCATGTAGAGTATGACGATGTGCCGGAATCTTCTACATATGAGATAGAAGATGGCAGCATTACTTTTATGACACCGGAAGACGTGCAGGAAAAAGGAGGTACGGCAAATGTTAGTAACATTAATGATTTTGACGCTGTTAAAAATATTGCAGAAGAAAAAGAGGCGGGAGGAGATGCTTCCGGCCAGATAATACCGGCGATATTCAATTATATGGGCGTAGCCGTAATCAGTATGGACAGCAGCATGGACCTGATCGAGGAAAACTATTTACCGGTGGACGGCAGGGGGATTGAGGCGCGGCTGCGCGACGGTACGATCAGTATCAGCGAGGCACAGACGTGGTATGAATGTTTAAATGCGTCGCTGACGGAAATACCGGTGATATTTAAAGATTATCAGTTGGCGCGCAACAGCCTGGACGGCGGAAAATCCAATATATACTATTATTTTAACGGGAAAGAATCCGCCCGAAGCAATATTGCGGAAAATCTGCTCGGTGATAAGTCAAAAGATACTCTGACGAAACTGGGAGAGCAGTACGGAAGTTATCTGTATTACAATTCCTCAAAAGCAGTATTGGATACGAACGTACCGGGACTGGACGATTATTTTTATGAAAACCATAATATGAATAAAAGCGCCTTGAACGGGCAGAATATCACATTTTTTATGGCGTTTGATATGAAGATGCCGTATGAAGACAGTGTGTTTGAAGCCAAAAAAGATTTTTATCATTATCAGCCAATGATACGCGGCTGCCTGATTCTGGCAATAGCGGCGTTGATCGGCTGGATTGTCAGTATGGTATGCGTCACTGTATCCAGCGGGCGTGTGAGGGGAAAGGAGGCGCCGGTAACGTATTGGATCGATAAAGTATACGGTGAAATTATGATAATACTGGAAATCATACTGGTTGTATCATGTTTTGCGGTGCCGATTGTAATAGCAAACGACTGGAATAACAACAATATCAGCGAAACACTGATTATCATCGCAAGCTGCGTCAGCGGGTTTGTAGGTATGAGCGGGACACTGATCTTTTATACAAGCCTTGTCCGACGTGTAAAATCGGAAACGGTGCTTTCCCAGACAGTATGCGGCCTGATCTTAAGAGCGGCGAGGAAATCCTATGAACACCGTAAAGTAACGGGGAAGATCGTCATGCTGTTTACAGTCCACCTGATTGTTTGCCTGATACTGGTGCTTTTGACCGTGGGTACGAACGCATTTCTCTTTTTCGGCACTTTGCTGGTACTGTTTTGTATTTTTGAATGTTATGTGCTGATGAAAGACGCCCTGCAGCGTCAGCGGCTCGAAGACAGCATAAACAAAATCGCGAACGGAGATCTGGAGCATAAAGTCAATGTAAACGGGCTGACCGGTATCAATAAAGGGATCGGCAACTCCATTAACAGTATCGGCGACGGACTGTACCGCGCCGTCGATGCAAGCATGAAAAACGAACGGTTAAAGGCGGATCTGATTACAAACGTATCCCATGATATCAAAACGCCGCTTACTTCCATTATTAATTACGTCGATCTGCTGCAAAGGGAACATATAGAGAATGAAAAAGTGCAGGAGTATTTACAGATTCTGGCGGCAAAATCGCAGCGGCTCAAACAGTTGACGGAAGATCTCGTGGAAGCGTCAAAAGTGAGTTCCGGCAATATCAAACTGCAGTTTGAAAGAATCAATATTGTGGAACTGATCAATCAGACGAGCGGCGAATTTGAAGACAAATTTGCAAAAGCGGATCTGACGGAAATTAAAAAATATCCGCAGATGCCGGTAGTGATCTGGGCGGACGGCAGAAGCCTGTTCCGGGTAGTAGAAAATCTTTATAACAACGCGGCCAAATATGCGATGCCGCATACGAGAGTATACGTGGATCTGGCAGTAAACGGCAGCCAGGTGGAACTATCGATCAAAAACGTGTCGCAGCAGCAATTGAATATCAAAGCGGAAGAACTGACAGAACGGTTTATTCGGGGAGATATTTCCCGGAGTACCGAGGGCAGCGGGCTCGGACTTTCCATTGCCAGCAACCTGACGGAACTGATGCATGGAAAATTTGATATTTATCTGGACGGCGACTTGTTTAAAATAACGATAGCTTTTCCGCTGGCAGACAGCGTAGGAAACGGAGAAAGCTGGATTGAGGAAAGCCGGTTTGAAAAGCCGGACGGCGGGGATTCCAATAAATGGGAGGAAGAAGAGGGCGGAAACAAGTGCAAAAACAGGAAAAAACCTTATGTAAAATTCCGCTTTCCAAGTCCTTTCCGCAAAGGAAAGAAATAGTGCTTGCATTTTAAAGACGGCAACATTATAATTTTAAGAAAAAAGGGGCTGTCGCATTAAGTGAAAATGATACAATTACAGGAAGTGTTTGGAAATAGGAATATTGTATCGTTTTGGGCTGGTGCGGCGGCTCTCTTCGTTTCACGCAGAATCATGCTTTGAAAATTCCGTGTGAATGTAGTATGCTGCCGGATATCCGGTAAATTATTTTTCAGATTAAGGAGTGAATACAGTATGAAATTACATAAGCAGGGCGTTTACCTGATTAACGGGGCGGAGCTGGTCGAAGATTCCGCCGCAGCGCAGGCAGAGATTCAGGCGAAAACCGGAAAACAGGTCAGTAAAGAGGAGGCGGCAAAACAGACGATCTCCTATTCCGTATTGGAAAGTCACAATACTTCGGGAAACATGGAGAAACTGGAGATCAAATTCGATAAGCTGACTTCCCACGATATTACGTTTGTAGGCATTATACAGACGGCAAGGGCGTCAGGACTGGAAAAATTCCCGATTCCGTACGTGCTGACAAACTGCCACAACAGCCTGTGCGCCGTTGGAGGGACGATCAACGAGGACGACCACATGTTTGGATTGTCCTGTGCTAAAAGATACGGCGGGATTTATGTGCCGCCTCATCAGGCCGTGATCCATCAGTTTGCCAGAGAAATGCTGGCCGGCGGCGGTAAGATGATCCTGGGTTCTGATTCCCATACGCGGTACGGGGCACTGGGAACGATGGCAATGGGGGAGGGCGGTCCGGAACTGGTAAAACAGCTTCTTTCCAAAACATACGATATCAATATGCCGGAAGTCGTCGGCATTTATATGACGGGGAAACCGCAGCCGGGCGTAGGCCCGCAGGACGTGGCGCTGGCAATTATCGGAGAAGTGTTTGCGAACGGCTATGTGAAAAACAAAGTTATGGAATTCGTAGGGCCTGGCGTTTCTTTTTTGAGTGCGGATTTCAGAATCGGTATCGACGTCATGACGACGGAAACGACCTGTCTGTCTTCAATCTGGAGAACGGACGATGAGATCAGGGAATTTTATGAGATTCATGGCCGCAGCGAGGATTATAAAGAGTTAAATCCGGGAGAGGTCGCATATTACGACGGAATGGTGGAGATCGATTTAAGCAGTATCAAGCCGATGATCGCGATGCCGTTTCATCCGAGCAACACGTATACGATCGACGAACTGAACGCCAATCTTATGGAAATTCTGGACGACTGTGAAAAGAAAGCCATGGTCAGCCTGGACGGCGCGGTTGATTTTACATTAAAGGATAAAGTCAGAAATGGGAAACTTTACGTGGAACAGGGAATTATCGCAGGATGCGCCGGCGGCGGATTTGAAAATATCTGTGCCGCGGCGGACATTTTAAAAGGCCGCAGTATCGGTGCCGATGAGTTTACGCTGAGCGTTTATCCGGCGAGTATGCCGATCTATATGGAACTTGTGAAAAACGGCGCGGCAGCCGACCTGATGCAGACGGGCGCAATTTTAAAAACCGCGTTTTGCGGACCGTGCTTCGGCGCGGGCGATACGCCGGCAAATAACGGATTGTCGATCCGTCATTCGACTAGGAATTTCCCGAACCGCGAAGGTTCCAAATTACAGAGCGGGCAGATCGCTTCGGTTGCGCTGATGGATGCGCGCTCGATTGCGGCAACTGCGGCAAATAAAGGGTATCTGACTTCCGCGGCGGAGTTTGATATCAGCGATACGAAACCGAAATATTTCTTTGATAAAACGATATATGAAAACCGCGTATTCGACAGCAGGGGCGTTGCGGATAAATCCGCAGAAGTGAAATTTGGCCCGAACATCAAAGACTGGCCGAAGATGAGCGCGCTTCCGGAAAATCTGGTATTGAAAGTCGTAGCGGAGATTCACGATCCGGTTACAACGACAGACGAACTGATTCCTTCCGGAGAAACTTCTTCTTACCGTTCCAATCCGCTGGGACTGGCAGAATTTACGCTTTCCAGAAAAGACCCGTCTTATGTGGGCAAGGCAAAAGAAGTGCAGAAAGCGCAGAAAGCGATTGAAGAGGGACAGTGCCCGTTAGAAGTACTGGACGAGCTGGAACCGGTCATGATGGCGGTTCGTGAGGTTTATCCGGACGCCGGGGAAGGCAATATTGGCGTCGGCAGTACGATCTTTGCCGTTAAGCCGGGAGACGGTTCCGCACGCGAGCAGGCGGCGTCCTGCCAGAAAGTGCTGGGCGGCTGGGCCAATATCGCAAATGAATACGCTACAAAGAGATACCGTTCGAACCTGATTAACTGGGGCATGCTGCCGTTTATCATAGAAAAAGGCGGTCTGCCGTTTGAAAACGGGGATTATCTGTTTGTTCCGAATATTCGTACAGTTGTAGAAAACAAAGAAACGTCTGTGAAAGCGTTTGTCGTAAAAGACGGCGGCATGAAAGAGTTTTCCATGACGCTGGGAGAAATGACCGAAGATGAACGAACGATTATTTTAAAGGGCTGTCTGATCAATTATTACCGGGACGTTCAGTAGTTCGTTCCGTGCAAAGCTGCGTCAGTAAAAGAGGAAACAATGATAACGGCATAAAAAAGTGAAACGTCAGGAGGAAAATAGTGATGTTAGAAGCAGGAATTACGGGGAAACAGGAATTGACAGTAGATGAAAGCGTTTCTGCAAAAACGGTAGGCAGCGGGCTTTTGGATGTGTTTGCCACTCCGTCCATGATTGCCCTGATGGAAAAAACCGCATCGGAAAGCGTGGCTCCGTATCTGGAAGAAGGCTGCGGCACTGTAGGTATAAAAGTGGATGTTTCCCATCTTGCCGCCACACCGATGGGGATGAAAGTCGCCTGTGAAACGAAGCTTGTACAAGTAGATGGCCGAAAACTGGTGTTTTCCGTGGAAGCCAGCGATGAAGCGGGGAAGATCGGAGAAGGGACTCACGAGCGTTTTATAATTCAGAGCGAGAAGTTCCAGAGAAAAGCTAACGAAAAAAAGAAATAATAATTGTAGTTGAGAAGTTCCGCAAAATCTTAAAAGCGCCGGACGGGCTACCATTTTTGCGCAGGAAAGGAGAAGATTAGCGTGGATACAGAAAACAGAAAAAAGCAAAGAAAAACATCGGAGTTTGTTTCCGGAAAAGAGGAGAAAAAGCATTATTGGAACGTCCGTCCATATTTGCCGGCAGGGTTAGTTGCATTTGTGGTGGCGGTTCTGATTATTGTGGTATTTTTTCTGTTTTATCGGTATGAAGGCTTTGCAAAAGGCTGGAATAAACTGATGTTTGTTTTTCAGCCGATCCTGATCGGACTGGCAATCGCGTATCTGATTAATCCGATTGTCCGCAGAGTGGAATGTGTTCTAAAGAAAAAGTATTTGGCAAAAGGAAAGGACGAAGTACTGACGTTAAAACGGATCCGCTGCATTAGCGTAGCGGTTGCCATGCTGGTATTCTTCTGTATTCTTGCGGTTTTGATACTTTTGATCGTTCCTCAGGTAGTCGAAAGCGTCCAGGGACTGATCCAGAATCTTCCGTCGCAGATCGAAAGCCTCAACGAATGGGTAAAAGACCTGACCAGCCAGCAGGGACAGTATGCGGAATCAATTCAGGAAGCAGCTTCGAAGATAGAAGAGTGGCTCGGGAATTGGGTAGAACAGGAATTACTTCCTCAGTCGCAGAAAATACTGGCGTCTGTAACAACGGGTGTGATTACCGCTGTAAAAACATGTATTAATTTTCTGATCGGTATTGTGATCGCGATTTATGTGTTGACCACGAAAGAAACGCTGACGGCGCAGTGCAAAAAACTGATTTATACTATCATGAAACCGGAGCGCGGGAACTGGGTGATCAAAGTGATCCGTAAAAGCGATACGATATTCGGCGGCTTCATAATAGGAAAGATCATTGATTCGATTATTATCGGAATTATTTGCTTTGTGGCGCTCAGTATCATGCAGATGCCATATACGATACTGGTAAGCGTGATCGTAGGCGTTACAAACGTGATTCCGTTTTTCGGGCCGTTTATCGGGGCGATTCCGAGCGTGCTGTTAATCTTGCTGGTTAATCCATGGCAGGCGCTGTATTTCCTGATTTTTGTCTTTATTTTGCAGCAGGTGGACGGAAATATTATCGGGCCGCTGATCCTCGGCGACAAGACGGGGCTGTCAACGTTTTGGGTGCTGTGTGCGATCCTTGTCTTTGGAGGCATCTTTGGCATACCTGGTATGATCCTTGGTGTGCCGGCATTTGGCGTCATCTATTACATTGTCCAGGAAATTATGGAAATCGTGCTGAAAAAACGCAAGCTGCCATATGAACAGCGGGAGTATCACGACCTGAATTCTGTCGATGCAGAAACGAACAAAATGGTCTACTGGGAGAAAGAGGAAGAAAAATAGAGGAATACGGGCAAAAATCATGTGTTTGTGCTTTGGCAGGATACAAGGTGACGTTAAGCCATTTGACACCTGTCAAAGGGGCGAGAAAAGTCACAAAAACAATCAGTTTGCGGTCGGGTTCTGCTTATTACGTACGGGTACGCGCATACAAAAAAGTAAACGGCAAATATTCTTACGGGGTATGGAGCGATGCCGGGAGAATCCGTATTAAATAAGGCGTCGGGATTTCATGACGGATACGTTGTTACGAAGTTTATAAAATAGAAATACTATCGCATCAGTAAAAAATTGCTGGTGCGATAGCTTTTTCAAAAATCAGAAATACATAAAATAAAAATATTTATAAAACCACTTTTTGACAAGCATATAGCCGTATGGTAAAATTAGCGCAAGAGATCCAATATCCCGATATATTGGATTTCAAGTTTTATTGTGTATATCATCATTCAGGAAATGCATAAAATATTGTGTATAAGGGTTATGCGCATTTTCGAGGTAGAATAAATGGACAAATATGAATATAAATTGAAAATGGATCAGATCAAATCCCTGATCGGCAGCGGAAGTTATCAGACGGCGTCGGAGATTGCAGATGATATTAACTGGAAGAAAGTCCGGAATATCAATACGCTGGTACAGATCGGAGATTTGTATGAAAAAGCCGGAAAATACGAGGATAGTATTGATGTGTTGTTAATGGCATTTGACCGATCCCCGATTGGACGGATGATCGTATACCGGCTGGCCTGCGTATCTTTAAAAGCGGGAAATATAGATGAAGCAGAGGAATACTATCAGGAATTTGTGGAAATTGCTCCGCAGGATCCTTTGAAATACATTATAAAATATAAGATCAGTAAAGCGAAAAAAGAACCGGTTACAGAGCAGGTCGCAATACTGGAACAGTACAAAGAAGAAGAATATTCCGAGGAATGGGCATTTGAACTGGCCTACCTGTATCATAAAGCGGCAATGGTGGAACAATGTATCGAAGCCTGTGATGAACTGGTACTTTGGTTTGGCGACGGGATCTATGTGGAAAAAGCGTTGGAACTGAAAATGCTGTACCAGCCGTTAAATAAACATCAGGAAGAAAAATACCGTCAGTTAAAACAAAACCGCAGCGGAATCGTGGAAGTGAGTCCGACGGATGTGCTGGAATCCGGAGAAATTGTACATGAAGCAGTGCAGATCCCGACCGTCGGCACGAATACCGGCCGTTTTAATACGATGAACCTTCAGGCGGAGCTGGCAAAGAGCATGCAGCAGATCATGGAAGCGACAGAAAGGGAAACCGTAACGAATACAATGGACTCCATTAAAAAAATGGTGGAGGAAATTCCGTATTTACAGTTGAGCCGGGAAGAAGAGGAAAAACAGGAAGAGCAGATGGCCGGAATCGAAACCGATGAAGAGATCGATGGTTCTTTGAACATTAATTTCAGGGAGATCTTACAGGAAGACCTGGATGGCCAGATGCGTCTGAACGTACCGAACCACGCGCATAAGGAACCGCAGATTACCGGCCAGATGTGTATTGACGACATATTGGAAGAGTGGGAGAAAACGAAGCGGGCGGCAGAAGCGGCAATGGAAAATGCCCGTCAGAGAAAACTGGAATCTGCGAAAAGGCGTGCCTTGCAGCAAACCGGTAATCTGATGGATAAGCTGCAGGATGTAATTCCGATGTCAAATTATGAGGAAATGCCGCCGGCAAACAAAATAACCGATTATGGGAAAATACCGGCGGCAGAGTCGTTGCCGGATTACGCGGAAGCGCCGGCGGCAGAGCCGCAGCCGGATTATGAGGAAGCGCCGGCGGCAGACAAAATAACGGATTATGAAGAACCGTCGGCGGCAGCCCCTGCGGAGCATATGGATTCCAAAGCGGCTCCGAAGATCAACCGCGGTTATGACGAAGAATATTTTAAAACGGCAGTCAGTGATGTTTTGGAAGAGGAGATCATGCAATTGAGACGTGCAGGTGAAAAAATAGACAGTATATTACGGCAGCCAAAGAACAAGCTTCCGGACCCTACCGTGGAGCTGCCGAATTTGGATGCTTTTGTAATTCATGAGGCAAAGAAAGAGCAGGACAGGCAGCAGCAGGAAGCAAATGCGCTGGCGGAAGCGCTGGCAGTGATCCGGGGCGGGGATAAGCCGCAGGAGGCAGCGGCGGAAATCGCGCAGCCGGGCGCAGAGGAAATTATGCCGGAAATCGCGGAACCGGAGTTGGAAGAAGAACTTCCGGTAATTGCGGAACTGAATCTGAAAGAAGAAGTAGCGGCTGTGACTAAATCCGTGCCGAAGGAAAGATTGCCGATTATTGCCGATCCTGAAATATTAACGGATGAAGATATACCGGAAATTGCGGAACCGGAAGAAGAATATGATTACTATGAGCAGACGGAATTAACCGAAGAACAAAAGCAGATTTTTTCTTATTTTGTGCCGATCGGAGGTATGGAAAAGCAGATCTGCCAGGTACTTGTCGGGGCGTCTAAGCGTATGAGGATGGCGACAAATTCGGCCAGCGGCAATATTATCATTCAGGGGTATGCCGGAAGCGGAAAAACACAGATGGCATCAAACCTGTTAAAAGCGCTGCAGCAGAAAACCGGGCGGATGTTAGGGACGCCGGGGCGTATTTATGCAGAATCATTGAACCATAAAGATCTTGTGTCTATCATGAAGAAAGTGAAAGGAGGCTGTCTGATTATTGAAAAAGCCGGAGAACTGACAAAAGAAACGGCAACGAAACTGTCGCTTTTAATGGAGCAGGATACCGGAGGCCTGTTGGTCATTTTGGAAGATACCCGTGCGGGAATCGACCGCGTATTGCGGCTGGACGCGTCTTTTGCAAAAAAATTTACGGAGAAGATCAATATTCCGATCTTTACGAGTGATGAACTGGTTGCGTTTGCAAAAGTGTATGCAAAAGAGGAAGAATGTGAAATTGACGAATTGGGCATATTGGCACTGTACCGCCGGATCGGGAATATACAGCGGCTGGATCAAGCCACAACGCTTGTGGAAGTGAAAGACATTATTGATGCGGCAATTGAAAGCGCGGAACGCGGCGGACTGAAGAGATCTTTGGGGAATTTTTTCTCAAAACGGAAAAATACAGGCGATTATACTGTTTTGATGGAACAGGATTTTGAGGATTAACAAGCAGAAAAATGCTTGCAAAAAATAGAGAGAAGAGAGTGGAGTATATGGGATATTTTACAGAGTATGATATGTATTTGTTTGGACAGGGAACACATTATGACATTCAAAACCGGCTGGGGGCGCATCCGAAAACCGTGGATGGCGTAGACGGAGTGTTATTTGACGTATGGGCGCCTCATGCCAAAAACGTATGGGTGACAGGCAGTTTTAACGGCTGGGAGCAGCAGGAAGAGTACAAAATGGAGCGGCTGGAGCCGTTAGGGGTATATGAACTGTTTGCGCCGGATATGCAAAGCGGAGAATATTATAAATACCTGATTGAAACAAATGACGGCAGGCTGCTTTATAAGGCGGACCCGTTTGCCGCATATTGTGAAATGCGTCCGGGAACGGCGTCCGTAGTATATGATTACCCGAAATTTAAATGGGCGGATAAGACGTGGATGGGCAAGCGTGCGGAAGCGGAAGTACAGACGCAGCCAATGGCGATTTACGAAGTGCATCTGGGTTCCTGGATGCGTTATTCAGATTATGAAAAAGACACCGGATTTTATACATATCGGGAGATTGCAGAAAAGCTGGCCGCTTATGTAAAAGAAATGGGGTATACCCATGTAGAACTTATGGGGATTTCCGAATATCCGTTTGACGGATCCTGGGGATACCAGGTGACCGGTTATTATGCTCCGACTTCACGGTACGGCACGCCGAACGATTTTAAATATCTGGTAAATTACCTGCATAAAAAGAGAATCGGCGTTTTGCTGGACTGGGTTCCGGCACATTTCCCTCGGGACGCGCATGGACTGGCTGATTTTGACGGGCAGCCGTTATTTGAATACGCGGATTCACGTATGGGCGAACATCCTGACTGGGGCACCAAAATATTTGATTTCAGCAAAAATGAAGTACGTAATTTCCTGATCGGAAGCGCCTTAAACTGGATAGAAGAATACCATATCGACGGCCTCCGGGTAGATGCGGTTGCGTCCATGCTTTATCTGGATTACGGAAAACAGGACGGCCAGTGGCTGGCGAATAAATACGGCGATAACAAAAATCTGGAAGCGATCGAATTGTTTAAACATTTAAATACCCTGATTACAGGCCGAAATCCGGGAGCCGTTATGATTGCGGAAGAATCTACGGCATGGCCGAAAGTAACCGGGAAAGCGGAAGACGGCGGTTTGAATTTCAGCTTTAAATGGAATATGGGATGGATGCATGATTTTCTGGATTACATGAAGCTGGATCCGTATTTCCGCAAATACAACCATAATAAAATGACGTTTGCCATGAGTTACAATGAGTCGGAAAATTATATTCTGGTACTTTCCCATGATGAAGTCGTGCATTTGAAATGTTCGATGCTGGAAAAAATGCCTGGGCTGGGCAAGGACAAATTCTCCAACTTAAAAGTCGGTTATGCGTTCATGATGGGCCATCCGGGGAAAAAGCTGCTGTTTATGGGACAGGAGTTCGGGCAGCAGCGCGAATGGAGCGAAGAGCGGGAACTGGACTGGGGATTGCTGGAGCAGCCGGAGCATAAAGGATTGCAGGAGTTTGTAAAAGACCTGCTGCACATATATCAGAAATATCCGGCGATGTACCGTTTTGACAATAGCTGGGAAGGCTTCGAATGGATCAACGCCAATGACGGCGACAGGAGTATTTTCAGCTTCATCCGCAAAAAACCGGACGGCAGAAATTCTCTGTTGTTTGTGTGCAATTTTACGCCGGTCGCACGTCCGGATTACCGGGTAGGTGTACCAAAGAAGAAACAATACAAACTGATCCTCGACAGCGAAGACGAAAAATACGGCGGAAGCGGTGAAACGCATCCGCAGATTTATAAAGCGGAAAAATCAGAATGTGACGACAGGGATTTTTCTTTTGCGTATGACCTGCCGGGGTATGGAGTGGCTGTGTTCCTGTTTTAACAGGCAGCGCTATTTTCGGATTTTTTTTAAATCTGTGTATAAAATGTTTTATCACATATATTAAAAATTCTGAAAAAAGGCCGTCCTGTAAAACAGGGAACAGGCGCTTAAGAATCCTTATACTGTTTCCAGTTTGATTTCACAAATTTCATAAACACACGCTCTGCCTGCGACGCATAGGATTCTTTGCGGCGCAGCAGAGTGAAATCGTTTGGGATATTCATAGGGATGCTTGCCATGTCGTACTGCATACGGTCATTTTCCAGCAGAGGATCTCCCCAGATCGTACACCAGTGGTTTTTGGCGGCAACGTGCAGCAGCAGGTCGGGCTGATCGGAGGTCATGCGGATTTTCGGAGAGGCGCCCAGCCTGTGAAAGTTTTCCGTTACTGTATGATACAGTTGGAAAGTCGGTGTAAATAAAACTAAAGGCAGATCAAGGATATCTTCCCATTCAATCAGTTTTTTTTCGGTAAGCGGGTGTTCTTTCGGCAGAATCAGATAATAGTGGCTTTTGATAAGCGAAAAACAGTCAAATTGGTGGTCGTCCGGATGAACGCCGCATACGATGGCGATATCGGCTGCGCCGATCGCAAGCTGTTCCCTGTAAACGTTAGAGTCCATTCTGCTGACGGTCAACACGATATCCGGGTAAATCTGTATGAAATCCGTAATCATGTGGTATACGCGCGCCATTCGGTTCCAGGGACCGGAAACGGTGATCCGCAGCGGTCCGGACGGATTTCCTTTCAGTTCTTCAATTTTATTTTTGGTAACGTTACATTCATGTAGTATTTTTTTTGCCTGGAAATACAGTATTTTCCCGGTATCCGTTGGAACGGTGTTTTTGCCTTGACTGTACAGCAGGTCCGTTCCCAGTTCCAATTCCAGTTTTTTGATAATCTTGCTTAAGGCAGACTGAGTGATATAGCTTTTTTGTGCGGCGGCGGAAAATGTACCGCAGTCTACGATCTGAACAAAATATTCCAACTGTTTGATTTCCATACTCTGGCCACCCCTGTTTTTATATAAAAGTTTACATTCATTTATGGTAATTCGGATTGTCATTTCTATAATTGTAAGGCATATAGCGGGCATTTTCAATAATAGATTATGAAATTAGTCTTTTTTGGCATGGGATAGTACAAAAAATCATTTCACATTTTACAGGTTGTGTATTAAAATGAAACCAGAATCCGTGAAAAAGTATACTTTTAAAATAGTACATTTTCTGTTTTTGGGAAAAAGTCACAATTGAAGTGCGGAAAGGAAAAAAGATGGAGCAGCCGAAGAAAGAAATCGTTCAAACCGTCCGCAATTTAATATCCGATAAAAAAAATTTTGTATTCGTCGGAGAAGCCGGCAGCGGCAAAAGCGAGATCGGAATTAATTTTGCGAAATATCTGAAAGAAGCGGGCGATAAACCGGTACATTTTTTTGATATGGACATGACGAAGCCGTTATTCCGCTCCCGTGACGCTAGGGAATCCATAGAAGCGTTAGGGATCGAATTTCATCATGAAAAGCAGTTCATGGACGCGCCGACTCTGGTAGGAGGCGTCAATAAACTGTTAAAGGAAGATTGTTATGTGGTTTTGGATGTGGGCGGAGATCATATCGGTGCACGTTCTATCGGCGGATTTGCCCCAAAGATTAACAAGGACGATACGATCGTGTATTATGTGTTGAACGCCTACCGGCCATGGTCGAGCGATATCAACCATATAGATGAAACGCTGGCAAAAATATTGGGCGTATCGCATATACAGTTAGGGAAGCTGCACATGGTGAACAATCCGAATAACGGAATTACAACGACCGCGGAAGAATTTCTGGAAGGCTGCAAAAAAATGAGCGAAATGGTATCGCCGTACATTGCCGTGGATTTTGCCTGCGTACAGGAAACGCTGTATGAAGAAGTCAGAGGTCGGACGGACGCGCCGCTTTTGCCGATTCATCTGTATCTGACCTATCCGTGGCTGAATATGGATGGAAAAAAGTAACGGCCAAATAACAACAAAGAAACAATGAAGCAACATTGAAGTAACAACAAAGAAACAATAAAGTAACAACCGTATACAACGGTAAAACAAGGTATTATATGGAGAGGAGGATTTGATCGAAATGGCGAAAATTGAGGTTAAATCAGAACGTTGCAAGAGTTGCCAGTATTGTATTAAGTTTTGCCCGAAAGATGTATTAGCGATAGGGGAAAATGTAAATTCAAAAGGCTACGAGTATGTTGTACCTGTAAATATGGAAAATTGCATTGCCTGTTGTATGTGTGCGCGCATATGCCCGGATGGTGCGATTGAGGTATACAAATAAGGAGGGTGAAAGAAAATGGCAAGAGTATTTATGAAAGGCTGTGAAGCGATTGCGGAGGCGGCAGTCAGGGCAGGATGCAGATTTTTCGCCGGATATCCGATCACACCACAGAATGAAATTCCGGAATATTTTGCAAGAAGGCTGCCGGAAGTAGGCGGCACGTTTGTACAGGGTGAATCAGAAGTAGCGTCCGTAAATATGGTTTACGGAGCGGCATCTACCGGAACAAGATCCATGACGTCCTCTTCCAGCCCGGGAATCGCATTAAAGAGCGAAGGCATTTCCTACTGCGCGGCGGCGCGTATTCCGATGGTGTATGCGAATATTTCCAGAGGAGGCCCTGGCGTAGGAGCAATCCAGCCGGCACAGCAGGATTATTTTCAGGCGACAAAAGCTTCCGGGAACGGCGGGTTTGAAATGATCGTCCTGGCGCCGTCTACGGTTCAGGAAGCGGTTGATATGACATACGAAGCGTTTGATTTAGCAGACAGGGACAGAAACCCGGTACTTATTCTGGCGGACGGCGTAATCGGTACGATGATGGAGCCGGTAGAACTTCCGGAGATGAAACCGGAAGAAGAAGTTGCCGCTATAAAAGAGGGGAAAAAAGATTGGGCCTGTATCGGCCACAAACTGGATTATGCGAACCGCTCCTGGATTCAGCCAGGACAATGGGATACGCATGAAATGCAGAGATGGAATGAAGATGCCGCGGCGTTGTATGCTTCCTGGGAAAAAGATGTGCGGGCAGAGGAGTTTATGCTGGAAGATGCGGAAGTGGTAATCACCGCATACGGCATTTCCGGCCGAATTGCACATTCCGTAGTGGAAACGCTGCGCAAAGATGGGATAAAAGCAGGGTTGATCCGTCCGATCACAGTTCATCCGTTCCCGTATAAATCATACGACCATATTAATTACAGCAAATGCAAAGCGATTTTAGATGTCGAAATGTCTATACCGGCACAGTTTTTACATGATGTGGAACTTGGCGTAAAAGAAAGGTGTACGATCGAAACCTGCCTGTGCTCAGGCGGAAATATTATGGATAAAGAATCAATCTTAAACGCCGTAAAGAAGATTGTGGGAAGATAGGAGGGAGAACGCTCATGGAACAGATTTATGCAAGAACAAAAACGATCCAGGAGGACAAAGTTTCCGGCTTCTGCCCGGGCTGTATGCACAGTACCGTCATTAAACTGATCGGTGAAGTGTTAGAAGAAATGGATCTGGTGGAAAAAGCGGTCTGTATTACAGGTATCGGATGCTGCGGATTACATATGGACTATATTGCTTACGATACGATTACCGCTGCGCACGGCCGTGCCTGCGCGGTAGCGACGGGAATGAAAAGAGCAAATCCGGATACGCTGTTATTCACCTATCAGGGCGACGGCGATTTTGCTTCGATCGGCCTTGCGGAAAGTATTTCCGCTGCAAACCGCGGTGAAAATATTACGGTAATTTTTATCAATAACGGTATTTACGGTATGACGGGCGGACAGATGGCTCCGACGACGCTGATCGGCATGAAAGCTTCTACGGCCCCAAAAGGACGTATTGCCGAGGAGCATGGTTATCCGATGCACATGTGCGAAATTTTAAATCAGCTGACGGCTCCGGCATATTTAGAAAGAACAAGCTGCAATACGCCGCAGAATGTGATTAAGACAAAAAAAGCAATTAAAAAGGCTTTCCAGAACCAGATCGACGGCAAAGGGTTTTCCATGGTGGAAATCGTAACGAGCTGCCCGACAAACTGGGGATTAGAACCGCTGGCGGCTCTGGATTTCATCGAAGAAAAGATGCTTCCTGAATTTCCGTTAGGCGTAATCAGGGATAAATAGGAGGAGGAGAATATGGAAACAAATTTATGTGTAGCCGGATTCGGCGGACAGGGCGTCATGACACTGGGCAAATTTTTGGCTTCCGCCACCTGTGATTCCACGGATAAAAACGTAACGTTCTTCCCGTCCTACGGCGCGGAACAGCGCGGGGGTACGGCAAACTGCTTCGTCGTGATTTCCGACGATATGGTAGGCGCGCCTTTGGGAAATGTCATGGACGATTTGATCGTCATGAACGGCCCGTCTTTGAACAAATTTATCGGTACGTTAAAACCGGGCGGAAACCTGTTTATCAACAGCTCTATCGTATCTGACCAGATTGACAGGGATGACGTAACACTGATCAAAGCGCCGGTGACAGAAATGGCGCTGGAAATGGGCAACGCCAAAGTCCTGAATGTCATTATGCTGGGCGTATATGTCGGTTATACCGAAGTAGTGCCTCCGGAAGTGGTATGGAATACGATAGAACATAAACTGGGCAAAAAACCGAAACTGCTTCCGCTGAATAAAGAAGCGTTTGAAAAAGGATTAGAGATTGGGCGTTCGCAGCGGTCAAACACCCCGTAAAAAGGTAACGGGGCATTTGACCCCCGCGGTATCTACACTTTATTTCGGTCGGTGCTAAACGAACATCCCCCGGATGTTCAGCACCGTCAAATATCCATGTAAACATGGCTATTTTCCTCATTACTCGCGGAAACAGGTAAAAATTAGAATTTAGGTGGTATTCTCTGGCAGGGAATTAACATAAGGAAAGGGGTTTTTATCCGCGGCATATAAGGCCGTGGATGAGGCCTTTTTTCTTTTTGCGTTACGGTTCGGCAGCCGGATCCCGCAAAATAGAAAAACAATTTCTCCATATCCTATACAAGTATGATACAATTTTTTTGTATAGTTCAGGAACGGGAGTGATACAGATGGATAAAATATTAATTGTAGAAGATGAGGAACCGATTGCGCGATTGATTGAAATGAATCTGAAACGCGCAGGATATAGTTGTGAGGTAGCCTTTGACGGCATGACAGGAGCGGACAAGCTGGAGCAGAATACGTATGATTTGTGCCTGTTTGATATCATGCTGCCGGGAGCGGACGGGTATGAACTGCTGGAATACGCCAAAAGCATGGATATTCCGGTCATTTTTCTGACGGCAAAAGGGGAAACGTATGACAAAGTGAAAGGACTGCGGGCCGGCGCCGATGATTATATTACAAAACCGTTTGAAGTAATAGAATTGCTGGCAAGAATTGAAAATGTGCTGCGGCGGTTCCACAAAATCGGAAATGAAACGGAAACCGCGGGACTTTCCATTAACAGCGCGTCGCGTACCGTCACAAAAGACGGCAGGCGTATTGACCTGACCTGCAAAGAGTTTGATTTGCTGCAGCTTTTTGTGCGAAATCCGGGAGTAGCGCTGTACCGTGAAATGATTTATGAACAGGTATGGCACAATCCTTATATGGGAGAGAGCCGTACGGTAGATTTGCATGTACAGAGGCTGCGGAAAAAAACCGGCCTGGAAGACAGAATCGAAGCGGTCTATAAGGTTGGCTACCGTTTTCGGGGAGATAAAGAATGAAAATTATGGAAAAGCTGTTCCAGACAGTGATCTGCCTGGTAATGGTGTTGTTTGCCATATTCGGAAATATTCTGTTTATTGCATCTTTTCAAAACAGCCTGCAGCAGGAAACGGAACGCGGGCTCGAAGAAATTAAAATGCTGCAGTACGCCTTAAGCGCTTCTTTAAACGGCCTGCCGGAACAGTATAAAGCGGTGGACACGGCTGTCGGTGAAATTGCCGTTACGATAAAGTCCAGTATGCAGACCGCAGATACCGATTTTATGATCTTTAATGAAGACAGGGAAAAAATATACGAAACAAAGAATCATCTGCAATGGAGTTTATTGCAGAATCTGGAAGAGGCTGATTTCTCGGAAAATTTCAAACAGGTCTACGGATATGAATTAAATAACGGGAACGGTATCTGGCAGATTTCGAAAAGGGATAACGAGCATTACATGGAAGCCGTCGTAGCGGTGAAAAGCCCGCAGAATGTGTATTATCTGGAGATGCAGCGAAACATAGAAGCAATATACAAAAACAGGGGGGACCTGATGCGTCAGTATTTTTGGATATTGCTGCTTACGCTTGCCGCAGGGGCTATCGTTGCGTTTTGGATTGCATTCCAGTTTACGCGGCCAATCCACCATCTGTCAAAAGTGACGAAAGATTTTGCGGGTGGAAATTATGCCAGCCGTGTCGAAGTCAGCGGAAATGATGAAATGACGCAGTTAATGAGTGATTTTAATACGATGGCGTCGCAGTTGGAACAGAATATCTGGCAGTTAGAAGATGCGGCGCGCCGCCAGGAAGAATTTACAGGGGCATTTGCCCATGAATTAAAAACGCCGCTTACCTCCGTAATCGGATATTCGGAAATGCTGCGTTCACTGAAACTCAGCGAGGAAGAGCAGATTTTGTCTGCGGATACGATCTATCAACAGGGGAAAAGGCTGGAGCGCCTGTCGCAGAAAATGCTCGAACTGGTCAGTATCGGGAAACAGAAAATAGATTTTAAAGAAATTGAGGCCGCAGAGTTATTCGAGGAAGTGGAGTTGTTCGTACGGACGCTTTTAAAACAAAAAGAGATTGGACTGCACGTATCCGTGGAGGACGGAACGATATGGGGGGACGGCGACCTGTTATGTTCGCTGTTCGGAAACCTGATCGAGAACGCGGCAAAAGCAAGTAAAAAAGGATCGGTGATAGAACTGACAGGCCAAAACGGTGATGAGGGTTACATCGTTCGCGTGCAGGATCATGGATGCGGTATGAAAGCGGAAGAAATAGATAAAATTACAGAAGCTTTTTATCGGATTGACAAATCGAGAGCCAGAAAAGAAGGGGGAACAGGACTGGGGATGGCTCTTTGCGACAGAATCGTTTTTCTGCATGGGGCAGCCTGGAAAATAGAAAGTGCAGAACGGGAGGGAACAAGGGTTACCGTCCGGTTTGAAAAAAGGGGGACGGCAGGTACACAGGAGTTATCGTCTGGCTTACAAAGAGGGGGACGGTAGATGAATAATACAAAAGTATGGTTAAAAAGGATGATGCGTATTTTGCTGCTGCTTGCCGCGATCGTGTTTTCCCTCGTTTTGCCGTGGCTGTGGCAGGGCAGTTATGACGCCAGGATAGAAAACAAGCTGAAAAAATTTTCCGCAAATGTAACGACTTATCAGATGCAGTACAAGTCCTTTACGCAGAAAATGGAAATGATGTCGGCCTGCGAAGCGTATGGAATCGAACTGGAAACGCTCGCCGTAGAGGATTATGCCGAGGTGATGAGTGCCCAACAACTGGCAAAGATTGTCCGGGAACAGCTGCAGGAACTGGAAGAATGTATAGAATTTTACGATTTCCCTGTGGAAAAGATTACGGCCGAAACGATGCAGAAACGGGTAAAGTACGTAATGTATACGCTCACGGATAAAATCAATATCAGCGGAATTGATTACTGGGAAGTCACTTATCAGACCGATGATTTTGAAATTTCGCTGAAACTGGACAGCGAGTTTTTCAAAATATACGGACTGCAGGTAAACGCCGGTTCCATATATAAAGAGGACTGGAAACTATGGGATTATTATCTGGTAGATGACGTTTATGCAGAACTGCCGTCCGCCAAAAACACGTGGGCATATCAGGTCAGCGATCTTTATAATGTTATGATGTCTGGTCTGGTTTCTTACTGGGAACTAAATGATGCCGCATACGGTTACGTAGATTTGAAAGACGACGCGGATGATGCGGATGCCCTGGATGAAATGTTTATCGGAATAATTGAATTTTACGAAAACGTGGACTGGGAAGCGCTGACAGGGCAGACGGACGGAGAAGAGGAAGATGCCGGATCTGATGCCAATGCAGATATTGACGAGGCATATACGGATAAATATGAGGACAAATATGGCAACCAGACATATGGGGATGATAAGGAAGCCGTCTTCGGTTCGATGCATGTACAGATGAAATTATATAAAGACATGGGATTTTGCCTGGATATACAAAAATGATGCATATATGAACAGGTTTTGATACAGCAGTACCGTATCCTGTATTTGAGAAATTCAAAGGAGGAAACGGTATGGATGGGAAGAGGCAGATGTCTTATGTAAGGACAGGAAGTAAGGCCAGGCAAAGGCAGCGTTATCAAATGCAGCGTTACCGGAGGCAGAAATTGTTTCTCTGCCTTGCGTTATTGTTTTTTATCGTACTGGCGATTCGCTGCCTGACCAGATTATATGTGCTGGAAGATCAGGTTTTCGGGGTGGAACAGAAAGTACAGGCGGCTGACACGGCGGTCGGAGGCGTGCTGGACGGACAAGGCCATGCGGATGGGAAAAATATTACGGCGGGACACAATAACGGGCATAATGGCGCGGACGGAATTATAGAACTGGCCGCAAAAGATACGGAACAATTGTCCGGTGGTTTAGAACAGGCAGGAAACAGTGGGGCGGCGCAGTTGAGCGAAAACGAAATACAGGAGTGGAAAGCAATTTACGGAAGAAATAAAGAACTGTTAATTCTGGTAAACAAAGAGCATTCTATTTCGAGAGAACAGGAGCCGGCCATGCGTACGATTTGCAACGGACGCCTGTCGTCAGCCGACTGTCTATATAATGATTTGACGGAAATGTTATCGGATGCCAAAAAGGCAGGATACGAATATTGGATCGCCTCCGCATACCGCAGCGCGGAAAGGCAGCAGAAGCTGGTGGATGAAGACGTTCGTAAATTTCAGGCGCAGGGGTGCAGCTATGAAATAGCGCTGGAAAAAACGTATGATTATATGATGCCGGCAGGCTACAGCGAGCATCAGACAGGACTGGCTCTGGATATTCTTTGCTCCGGAAATATCAATATGGATGATTCGCAGGAGGAAGAACCGGGAAATAAATGGATGAAAGAGCATTGCCAGGAATACGGTTTTATCCTGCGCTATCCCCGGGAAAAAGAGGGCATTACCGGAATCCGGTATGAACCATGGCATTTCCGTTATGTCGGAAAAGAAGCGGCGGCATGGCTGACCGAGAGAAATCTGACGCTGGAGGATGTGCTGCCATTGTAATAGAAGTTTGCAAAAGAAAAAAGAATCCCGCAACCGTACAAAAATCGGCTGCGGGATTCTTTTTTGACATAAAAAACATTTTTGCGGCTATTTAAATTTCTTTGAAAAATTTTTGCATCTGGGAACATAATTTATGTGTAAAAAGTGATACTATTTGTAGAGATAACTCATATTATCGGTACAAATGTCCTGGTCATGCCCAAAAGAACCGACTCACACTATCCGGGAACACTAAAACAGGAGGAAAATGAAGTGAACCAAACATTTCAGGAATATTTAGAAAACGAAAATCTTTCATCCAATACAATTTCTTCTTACCAGTGGACGGTAGCCTACTTTGAACAGCATTACGACTGTTTATCCACGGAAAATCTGCTGGCCTATAAAGGATACCTTATGGAATACTACAAACCCAAAACCGTAAACCTGCGCATACAGGCCATGAATAAGTACTTCGTCTATCTCGGCAGAACGGATCTGCATTTAAACAACGTAAAGCTTCAGCAGAAAAATTATCTGGAAAACGTGATCAGCAATGCAGACTATCTTTACTTAAAGAAGAAGCTAAAAAACGAAAAAAACCGTACCTGGTATTTTGTCGTCTGGTATCTGGCAGCTACCGGAGCCAGAATCAGCGAACTGACCAGCATTAAAGCAGAACACGTCATATTGGGCCATTTGGATATTTACGGAAAAGGCGGAAAAAACCGACGCTTATATATTCCGCAGAAACTGCGGAAAGAAACTCTGAAATGGCTGGAAAAAGAGGGGCGCACCAGCGGCTATCTTTTTTTAAACCGAAAAAAAGAACGGATAAGCGTACGTGGAATATCACAACAGCTAAAACGCCTGGCCGACCGGTACCAGTTGGACAAAAACGTGATATATCCTCATTCTTTCCGGCATCTTTACGCAAAAAATTTTCTGGAAAAATATAACGACCTGTCCCTTCTTGCAGACTTAATGGGGCATGAAAGCATAGAAACCACAAGGGTTTATTTAAGAAAAACGGCTCTTGAACAACAGCGACTGATTGATACTATTGTAACATGGTAATTTATTGGCTCCCAGTTTGACGTGCTCGCGAAATAATTGCAGACAAATTTAACGTTAAACTGTAATTTAGTCTTGACTTTTTAGCAATTGAGTATATAATATGAGTTATGTGAACATTATAAAATATGTAAGGAGGAAATGAAATGACAGAATTAAAATGGTCAATTCGTAAAATGAGCCTGAAAAAAGTAGCTGCATTTTTATTGATTATGTGCGTATGCATAACGACTGTAGGAATGAATGTAAAGGCTACGGATGGCGGCAGCATGAATGTAACAGAAGTGGGCGCGACACCACAGGACGGGCAGACGCCGGACGCAGGGAAACCAAAGCCGCCGACACCACAGCCGTCAAAACCAACGCCGCAGCCGTCAAAACCGGCGGTCACACATGTATCCAGGGTATCGTTATCCAAAAGTTCGATTACGATTCCGGTAAGGAAAACCGCGACATTAACGGCAACTGTAGCGCCGGCAGCCGCCAGCAATAAAAACATCAGCTGGAAATCTTCCGATACGAAAGTCGCAACGGTAAGCAATAAAGGTGTAGTAACCGCCAAAAAAGCAGGGAAAGCAACGATCACGGTAACAACGGCAGACGGAAACAAAAAAGCAACCTGCGCGGTAACGGTTGCGGAAGTAAAACTGAATGCAACTTCCATGCCGCTTCAAGCAGGCAAGAGTACATCGGCGTTAAAGGTAAGCAGTAAGTATCCGTCAAACGACAAAGTAAAAGGCTGGAAATCTTCTAATACAAAGATTGCAACCGTAAACAGCAAAGGCAAAGTAACAGGCAAAAAAGTCGGAACGGCAAAAGTTACCGTAACCATGAAAAGCGGAGCAACAGCAACCTGTACAGTAAAAGTACAGAAAGCAAAAGTTGTGACAAAGAAACTTGCGATCAGCAGCAAAAAGCTGACGCTGCAGAAAGGCAAAAAGGCAACGCTTACCGTGACCAGGAATCCGGTTTCCGCAACGGAAAAGATTACCTGGAAATCTTCCAATACGAAAGTGGCCACCGTTACAAACAAAGGCGTGGTAAAAGGGAAGAAAGCCGGGAAAGCAACGATTACTGCAAAAACAAGTAACGGAAAGAAAGTTACCTGCAAAGTAACCGTAAAAAATCCGTCCGTTACATTAGTAAAAAAATCGGCGACAATAAGAGTCGGTAAGACAACTACCATTAAAGTAAAATCCACGTTCCCGAAAAATGATAAGGTGAAATCTTATAAGAGCAGCAACAAAAAAGTGGCGACCGTAAGCAATAAAGGCGTGGTAAAAGGGAAAAAAGCCGGAAAAGCAACGATTACGGTTACGATGAAGAGCGGAGCAAAAACAACGTTTAAAGTGACGGTAAAAAAATAGCTATATAAGCAGACGATATAGTAAAAGCAGCATGGTTAAGCGGTTATATGGCAAAGAAAGCACAATGAAAGAAACAGATAAATAAAATGAGGGTATTCCCCGGGTTCTGCCCGGACTTAGGGGGATACCCTTTATTTCATAGCGGACAGGAATAAATAACCGGACGGGAATTGATAACCGGACAGAAATAAATAATCGTACGGAAAAAGGTGAAAAGAATGGGAACGAAAAAAAGGACGGCGGATAAGAAAAGGCTTGCAGAAATCATGCGTTGGTTTCCGGAAGCGTTTACGAAAGTTTTTTTATTTCTGATGGCAGGAATTTTCCTTTTTTATTATCATGACAATTATCTGGATATCGTATGGGCAAAGAAAACTTTTTTTCAAAATACGGCTCTGATATTACTGTTATTGTCAGCAGTTTTTGGTATTCCTGCCTGGCTGCGGACATGGAAAGCAAAAAAAATCAGACCAGTAAACCTGACGGATCTGTTTGCGTTGATTTTTCTGATTACCATCGTCCTGTCCTGCATAATGAGCCAGGCTGGAAGCGAAGCTTTTTGGGGAAATCAGGGACGAATGATCGGAGGATGTTTCTTGTTGCTGTGCCTGGCTGTATATTATATCGTATCCGTGTATTATAAAAGCAGCCAGTTTCTGATCTGGACGTTTCTTTTAGCAAACTGCGCCATGTGGGTATTGGTGATCCTGAATTTTTTCAGTGTGGACGCGCTGCATATGTATGAAAATCTGGCGGATGAACAGCATACGTTTTTTATCGGTACGATGGGCAACGTCAATATCAATTCCGGTTACTCCGGTATTGCGGTATCCCTGATGGCGGCGTTTTACTATATGGGAAAAGAAACCGTCACAAAGCGCTGCTTCTGGATTGCGGTGTCGTTAGGGATTTATGCCTGTTTTGCTATCAGGAGCGACAGTTGGCTTCTGGCGTTGTTTGGAGCGTATGCTGTGATTCTTGTATTCGCAATGAAAAAACGGGAAACACTGCAAAAATGGCGGATGCTCTGCCTCGCCTTTTTTTGCGGTTCTCTGGCAATGAAGCTGACGGTGCTGTTGGAAAGTGCAGCAGGCGGGGATCATATCTGCATACAGGATTTATGCACGCAGCGTCTGCTCTGGGATGTTTTGCTGAACTCGAAAGTATTGCTGGCGGAACTGGTATTTCTGGTTTTGCTATGGATACTGTTAAAAAGTCCCGGCGTTGATTTTGTGGAAAAACATGGAAATAAAATATTAACAGGCGCTCTGATTGCGTTTGGGATCATAATACTATCTGCTGTATTCCCGCTGGAAGACAGCTTTGGGAACGGACGGGGTTATATATGGAAACGGATGCTGCTGAATTTTAAAGAGTTCCCTTTCTGGCAGAAGCTGATCGGATATGGGCCGAATTGTTTTTTGCAGTCCATGGAAGAACGATACGGGGCGGAAATGCGCAGACTGTATACCTATCCTTTTCTGGATGCCCACAACGAAGCGTTACAGTTTCTGGCCGTAACCGGCATCCTGGGAGTAGTTTCCTATTTTGGTATGCAGGTTTCATTGTGGGTATCCTGTGTCAGAAACAGGAACGAAAGTACGGCCGCGCTCCTGGGATGCGTGGGTATCGCCGCATATATGTTACAGGGACTTGTCAATAATCCGCAGGTATTTACTACGCCGTTACTTTTTCTGTTTTTAGGAATTGTACGGAATAAAATGAGAAGTTGAATCTGTTGTAAACGGGGCGGTGTCTGTTCCGTTGTATTCAAAAATATTGCATTCTCCGAAACTATGAAGAAAAGTCTGTAAATAAGATCTTCTATGATAATGATAGGTGAAAGGATTTGTAAAATCAGCTTTTCACCTTCATGTTATATATAACAGTTA
>JAAWJJ010000034.1 GCA_022796875.1 Eubacterium sp.
TACCTGCCTGACATTCCACTTCTGTGAAAACCTGCCCTTATGCTGCCAGATTTCAAAAATATTTCACGGAACTATTGGAGCTGCCGTCCGAAACCGAAACCAAAACCACAAAGCAAATGTTCCTAAAATATTTTTTATTTCATCAAATATGTTTGCAAAACAGGCCAAAGAGGTTTATTATTTTATGTCGGATGATATGATTATTTGTCGGAAAAAATTGGGTGAGGAGGTTCAGACCATGGAAAACAAAGAAATAACGGCATATCTGCTGGAAAACGCAGAGGAAAAGCTTCGTGATTTCTCAGGCGGACTGATTCCGGGCCGCGCCGCGCCGATTCTGGGCGTGCGTCTGTCCAAACTCCGGGAACTGGCAAAACGTCTTGCCAAAGAAGACTGGCAGGAATATTTGAAAAACGCGGCGGATCACTATATGGAAGAAACCTTGCTGCAGGGAATGACATTAGGGTATGTAAAGGCGGATTTTGGCGTACTTCGCCCATATTTGGAGCGATTTGTAACAAAGATCGACAACTGGTCGGTATGCGACAGTACCTGTACGACGTTAAAGATTGCGCGCAGGCAGCCGCAGGAAGTACGCGAATGGCTCCAGCCGTATTTGGATTCCGAACGGGAATTTGAAATCCGTTTTGCCGTTGTCATGCTTTTGGCACATTATATTACCGAAGAATATATTGACGACGTCTTGGAACAGATGGGGCGTTTTTGCCATGACGGATATTATGCAAAAATGGCAGTAGCATGGAATTTGTCCGTCTGTTTTGTGAAATTTCCGCAAAAAACATATTGTTTTCTGGAAAAATGCAGCCTGGACGATTGGACGTATAACAAATCCATTCAAAAAATGCTGGAGTCTTATCGTGTGGACGAGAAAGACAAAATTTGTCTGCGGAACATGAAACGGAAATAATAAAAATATATGCATATTTTATAAAAGCAGAAAGGGGATTATCAAAGATATATGGAAACAAAGTCGGCATTTTTTACAAAGGATAAAGAATTTTACCATACGCTTTTTCGGATGTTGCTCATCGTATCGCTACAGAATATTGTCGCTTATACGGTAAATATGGCGGACAATATGATGCTTGGGCGGTACAGCCAGGACGCCATGTCCGGCGCGGCGACCGTAAACCAGATCTATTTTATTGTGCAGCAGATGGCGCTGGCGATCGGAGAGGCGTTAGTGATGTTAACAAGCCAGTACTGGGGGCAGAAGCGTCTGGAACCGATTCGTAAGCTGACAGGGACGGCGTTGTATCTCGGCGTCATATTCGGGGTGATTGTATTTGCCATATGTGCGTTTGCACCGGAACAGGTCGTAGGAATTTTTACCGATGATGGAGCGATCATTGCGCAGGGGGTGGAATATTTAAGGATTACAAAATACAGTTACATATTGTTTGTGATTACAAGCGTACTGATGTCTTCGCTGCGAAGTGTGGAAACGGTAAATATATCTTTTGTGATTTCCTGCGTTTCCCTTATTGTGAACGTGGCGATCAACTACGCGTTAATCTTTGGCAAATTCGGCTGCCCGGAACTGGGCGTTGTCGGCGCGGCGGTCGGAACGTTGGTGGCGCGGGCAATAGAACTGGCAATCGTCGTTTTTTATATGCTGGTCATAGATAAGAAGTTAAAACTGTTTTCTACTAATTTCTTAAAGCTGGATAAAGATTTGACAAAGGATTATCGGAAAGTGGCGATCCCGGTTATTTTGTCGCAGCTTTTGTGGGCTGTTTCCGTACCGTTCCAGACAGCTATTTTAGGGCATCTGTCCGCGGATGCGATTGCGGCCAATTCTGTAGCGACTACTTTCTATTCTTACTTAAAAGTTATCGTTCAGAGCATGTCGGCCGTGTCAGCCGTGTTGATCGGGCGCACGATTGGCAGAGGAAATATGGAAGAAATAAAAGCGGATGCACGTACTTTGCAGGTGGCGGATATCGCCATCGGTATTGTGTTGGGCGTTGTGTTGTTCCTGTTGAGAAATCCGCTGCTTAGTTTCTACAGCCTGACGGACAGCGCCATGACGCTGGCGGCTCAGCTTCTTGTCGTAATGGCGTTCATTATGGTCGGAATGTCATATCAGATGCCGGTCAGTATGGGAATTATCCGCGGCGGCGGGGACGCCAGGTTTACGTTGATCATGAATACGGTCAGTACCTGGGCGATCGTGATTCCGTTGTCGCTTATGAGCGCGTTCTGGTGGAAATGGCCGGTGGTGCTTGTCGTGATTATGATTCAGTCGGATCAGGTATTTAAGTGTCTTCCGACGGCGCTGCGCATCCGGAAATATGATAAATGGATAAAGAAGATGACGCGCGAAAACAAATAGGGATCAGGAGAAAAATTATGCGTATTTGGTTTAAAATGTGGAAGAATAATCACATGATAAAAGATGCTACCGTGGAGGATGAAAGGGAAGAAACCAGAACACATAAAGTGTTCGATGCATTAGAGAAGATCTGTTATGAATTTGACCTGGGGAAACCGATTTGGCTGGACGCGACGATTGCGGAATTTAAACGTCATGCAAAAGCCCGTTTTACACAGGATTGTTTCATGGAGCCGATCGATTTTGATTATCTGGAGATCCATGTAATAGAGGAAGATTAAGAAACAGCCGGATGCGGGGCCGGGCATATAAAAAAGGGAGAGTGTATGGAGAAGATAAAAGCTTTTTTCAAGAGAAAAGACATTGAGATTTCGGCGAAGAGGTATGGCATTGACGCCTTGTCAGCCATGGCGCAGGGGTTGTTTGCGTCGCTTTTAATGGGGACGATTCTCAGCACGATCGGCCAGCAAGCAGACGTTGAGCTTCTCGTGACGATCGGGGATATTGCAAAATCCATGACAGGGCCCGCCATGGCCGCGGCAATCGGTTATGCGTTAAAATGCCCGCCGTTAGTGCTGTTTTCCCTTACCGTAGTCGGAGCGGCCGGAAACTCCATGGGCGGAGCAGGCGGGCCTCTGGCAGTGCTGATCGTTACGATTATTGCGGCGGAAGCAGGAAAAGCGGTTTCCAAAGAAACTAAAATAGATATTCTTGTAACGCCGTTTGTCACAATTATGGCCGGAGTTTTATTGTCTGTCTGGTGGGCGCCCGCAATCGGAAAAGCAGCCAGTGCACTAGGAAACGCCATTATGTGGGCAACGGAGTTACGTCCGTTATTTATGGGAATACTTGTTTCTGTCATTGTGGGAATCGCGCTGACACTGCCGATATCCAGCGCGGCGATCTGCGCGGCCCTGAGCCTGACCGGGCTGGCCGGAGGCGCAGCGCTGGCCGGGTGCTGTGCGCAGATGGTTGGGTTTGCCGTGATGAGCTTCCGGGAAAACCGCTGGGGCGGGTTGGTCGGCCAGGGACTGGGGACAAGTATGCTGCAAATGGGGAATATTGTGAAAAACCCCCGGATCTGGATTCCCCCGATTCTTGCTTCAGCGATTACCGGGCCGTTGGCGACCTGTGTTTTCCGTCTGGAAATGAACGGCGCTGCAATTTCTTCCGGTATGGGTACCTGTGGGCTGGTTGGGCAGATCGGGGTGTATACCGGATGGTTAAACGATACTGCTTCCGGTGTCAAAGCGGCCGTTACGGCGTTTGACTGGATGGGGCTGATTCTGGTCAGTTTTGTACTGCCGGCAGTCTTAAGCTCCATATTTGGATCTGTTCTGCGCAGAGCCGGATGGATCAGGGAAAATGATCTGAAACTGGACGTTTAAGCCTGAGCATCCGGTACGGAAAGGAAAGAATGATATGAAACGGATCATAAAAATAATAATTTCTTTCTTTCGGACGGCAGCCGTTTTTTTTAAAGAAGTCTGGAGTTTGCTTATGGTTAACGGCCTGACGCTGTTAGTGTTTGAAGTACTATACAAATTTTTGGGAGTTACGGTATGCAAACCTTTGCTGCACGCGGCTGCGCGGCTGTTATTGCGGGCAAACGGATATGCGTTTATTACAGATTCCAACATTCATGAACTTATGAAAAATCCGCTGCTCTGGCTGTATTTGTTTGTGGTTCTCGTGCTGATCAGCCTGTATATGCTGTTTGATATATGCTGTATTGTTATATGCTATCATGCGTCATACCGAAAACAGAGGCTGCCTCTGCTTGCAATGATGAAGCGAGGAATCCTTGCGGCAAAGAATATCATTTATCCGAAAAATTACCGGATGATGTTGTATTTGCTGTTGATTATGCCGATGAGCCAGGTCGTGACAGTAACCGGGGTTTTGGGTGGATTTTCCATGCCGAGGTTTGTCATGCAGTTTATAGAAGAACGGAACTGGCTCTACCTGATCTTTATTCTGGCAAGTATTTATGTGGAGATCGTGTGTATCCAGTGGATCTTCTGTTTCCATCATTTTACGTTAACAGGCGACCGTTTTAAGCGGGCGACCCGAAAAAGCAGAGCGATGGTAAAAGGGACAAAGTTCTGGAAAAATGCTGCCGTCATACTGGCCTGGGATGCTGCCATGCTTCTGGCGTATTATGGGATTTTGTTTTTGGGAGGCGCAGTGATCGCCTTGCTTTCTTCCGCGTCGGAAACCGTGCATTTTCTTCCGGTTGTCGCAGAGTCGGCAGTAGCAGTGTTTCTGGATATTGTGGCAGGTATTTTTTACTGCTTTTCCATACCGATCGTTTTTTTGGGAATCAGCGGGTTATTCTATTTCCATCTGGAAATGTCCGGGAAACGGGATAAAATACCAGGGAAATTTAATCTGAAAGGTTCTTACCGGATGGAGGACAAACTTTGGTTTCAGAAAATATACCGGAAAAAATGGCTGCTCATTATGATCGGCCTTGCGATCGTTCTGGGGGTCAATATCGGGTACGCTTATGTCAATCAGATGAAAGGCAGCGGCTCCGGAGAAGTCAAAAGGCTTCTGATTACGGCGCACCGCGGGTATTCTGCCGCTTATCCGGAAAATACGCTTCCGGCCTTTCAGGGAGCGATTGAACACCAGGCGGATATGATAGAAATTGATGTCCATATTACGGCGGACAATGAAGTGGTAGTGCTTCATGATGAAAACCTGCAGAGGACGACGGGGCTGAATAAAGAAGTGTGGGAAATGCGCGCAAAAGATATCCAGGCGCTGGATTGCGGAAAATGGTTTTCCGAAGAGTTTGCAGGTACCCGGATATCAAAACTGGAAGAGGTGGTGGAGCTCGCAAAGGAAAATAACATTATGTTGACCGTGGAACTCAAGCCGACCGTGCATAAAGACGGCCTGGCAGAAGCCGTAATTGATATTTTAGAACAGTACGGCTATGTGGAAAGCTGTGTTCTGGCATCGCTGGATTATGAGGAACTGGAAGATGCAAAAGCATATGACGAGTCCGTAACGACGGCTTATATTACGACGCTTTCTTATGGAGATATTGCTTCCATGGAAGCGGCGGACGGCTTTAGCATAGAGGCAACCATGGTGACGTCGGATTTGATCAGAGCCATTCACAAACGTGGAAAATTCGTCTATGTATGGACCGTAAACCATGAAAACGAAATGGATAAAATGATCAAACTGAATCCGGACGGAATCATTACGGATGAACCGGAAAATGCCGTCAGAATCTTACATGAAATAAGAAGTTACAGCTATTGGGAAAACTATGTAAATAAGCTGCGTGATATGATGTAACCTGTGAAATATAAAAATAATCTAAACTATTGATTATTTTACATTTACAACAGGAAAGTTATGGTATAATCAAGCCAGAAAATAAAACAGGGAGGCGATTCACAATGCCTTTTGATTTTAATGAAGATGTTGACGGATGGAATACGATTACTTTTTTATATAATTCGGCCTTAAAGGAAGTCGGGACAAAACTGGAGATTTTAAACGATGAATTTAAAAATATTCACCAGTACAATCCGATCGAATATATTAAATCCCGGATTAAGAAACCGCAAAGCATTGTCAAAAAATTAAAACGCGGCAATTATGAAGTCACTATAAACAGTATGGTGGAACATATCAATGATATTGCCGGAATAAGGCTTGTATGCTCTTTTACCTCCGATATTTACCGGCTTGCCGAAATGATCGGGAAACAGAGTGACCTGACGGTTTTGTCCGTAAAAGATTATATAAAAAATCCAAAGGAAAGCGGTTACAAAAGTTATCATATGCTGGTGACGGTTCCGATTTTTATGTCGGACAGAACCGTAGATGCAAAAGTAGAGATCCAGATCAGAACGATCGCGATGGATTTCTGGGCTAGCCTGGAGCACAAGATCTATTACAAATTTGAAGGAAACGCGCCGGAATACATCAGTCGGGAATTGCGGGAATGTGCAGGCATTATTTCCATTTTGGATGATAAAATGCTGTCCCTGAATGAGGCGGTTTTAAAAGCGAAAAGGCAAAACGAGATAGAAAACGCAATAGAAAGTTAAAAACTGGAATAAAAAAATAAATTTAAATGGGAGAGGCTGTTATGATAGACATTAAATTTTTAAGGGAAAACCCTGACATTGTAAAACAGAATATAAAAAACAAATTTCAGGAACACAAGTTAGGGTATGTAGACGAAGTCATGGAACTGGACGCGAAGATGCGGACGGCCAAGCAGGAAGCGGATGAACTGCGGGCAAACCGCAATAAGCTTTCAAAACAGATCGGTGCCCTGATGGGACAAGGGAAAAAAGAGGAGGCGGAGCAGGTAAAAGCGCAGGTGTCCGCCAATGCGAAACGGCTGTCCGATCTGGAACAGGACGAAAGAGAGCTTCAGGAGAAGGTTACCAAATTGATGATGAGCATTCCGAATATCATTGATCCGTCCGTACCGATCGGAAAAGATGATTCCTGTAACGTAGAGATCGAGCGGTTTGGCGAACCGGCAGTGCCGGATTTCGAAATACCATACCATACGGAAATTATGGAAAAATTCAATGGGATAGATCTGGAAAGCGCAGGTAAAGTAGCCGGAAACGGATTTTATTATTTGATGGGCGATATTGCCAGGCTCCACTCCGCAGTGATTTCCTATGCGCGTGATTTTATGATCGAACGCGGATTTGTATATTGCGTGCCGCCGTTTATGATTCGAAGCAGCGTGGTAACGGGTGTTATGAGTTTTGAAGAGATGGATGCCATGATGTACAAAATAGAGGGAGAGGACTTGTATTTAATCGGTACGTCAGAACATTCCATGATCGGCAAATTTATCAATACGATCAACGACGAAGCGAAGCTGCCGTATGCCATGACCAGTTATTCGCCATGTTTCAGGAAAGAAAAAGGCGCGCATGGAATAGAAGAACGTGGAGTATACCGTATCCATCAGTTTGAAAAACAGGAAATGATCGTTGTGTGCAAGCCGGAAGACTCCAAAATGTGGTATGACAAACTCTGGCAGAATACGGTGGATCTGTTCCGCAGCCTGGATATTCCGGTCAGGACGCTGGAGTGCTGTTCCGGAGATCTGGCGGATCTCAAAGTGAAATCCTGTGATGTAGAAGCCTGGTCGCCGAGGCAGAAAAAGTATTTTGAAGTCGGAAGCTGCTCCAATTTAGGGGATGCCCAGGCGAGACGGTTAAAGATCCGTGTGAAATCTGCAGACGGAAACAAATATTTTGCCCATACGCTGAACAATACCGTAGTGGCGCCTCCTCGGATGCTGATTGCGTTTCTGGAAAATAACCTGAATGCAGACGGAAGCGTCAGTATTCCGGCCGTTTTACAGCCGTATATGGGCGGGAAGACAAAACTGGTATAAAACAAAACCGGAATAAATCGGTACTAAAATAAAAATAATAAAAAGCTGTGAGATACGGAAACTGATGCACTCCGTTTTTCACAGCTTATTATATTCTATATATCTTTATTTCCTTATACCTTTATATATCCTTACTTCCTTTTGGCAGCCTGTTCCCTCTGATTCGCAGCTTTAAGTTTTTGGTTTACCCGTGCCGTCTGGCCGACCAGTTTTTCATCCGCCGTAAAATGATTTAACGTTTCCTGATCCATTTTAATACGGTTATCCATAGTGCGCATGTTATCTACAATCTGAATCTGGCGTGCAACTTTGCGGTCGCGCAGATCAATAATTTTCATGGAATCAAACTGTAAAATGACCGGACATTCAAAGTTTGCAGGATTTTCTTCCAGTACCAGTCCTTTGCCTCCGTTGCTCAGATCCACACAGGCGCCGGAAGGCAGGATGTTCAAGCAGCGGCACAATGCGTTGACGACGACAGAATCGTAATACTGCGGATTTTTTTTCATATAGCGGATGGCGGAAAGATAAGACATAGGTTCGCTGTCTTCCCGCATAGCCGTCATCATATCGAATGTATTGGCCACATGAAGTATTTTGGAATCGAAAGTCCAGGCCGCGGCCTGTTTTTCATTTTCCAGCAAGTCCGGATGGTACAGAGCCTGGGCAAACTGGCGTACAATGGCCAGTGCTGTCTGTGGAAACCCAAATGGTTCCACGCCCTCCGGATTCAGAATATAATAACTGTTCAGGCGTTGGTTATATTGTTCAAAAAATTTGAAATTTGGTTCTCCTGGCGAGTATTTATTCGGTTTCTTTTCACTTTCCGCTTTTTCCGCCCTCTTGTTGTTTGCTCCTGGTTTTCCGACCATGCCGATGTCATGGATCAGGCCTGCATAGCAAAGCGCAAGCTGATGCGCGGAATCGACCGACAGTTCATGACAGAGCATACAGCATAAAATTGCGGTATTAAATCCATGTTTATAGGTGAAATCTTCACTGCTTCTCAGATTTTGTACAAAAGTGATCCGTTTATCCAGTTTGCCGTAACTCTGCATGATCGTTTCTACAATTTTATGTAAATGTTTCGGCTGTTTTTCCTGTTCAATCAAAGAAAAATCTTCCCGAATCTGAAAGACAAAAATCGTCTGCATCCGCTCGTATTCAATTTCGTCTTCGGTAATTGGCGGAGCCGGCTCGGCAGGTTCAAGTATAAACAGGCCCGGCAGGCCGAAATTGGCGATTCCCGGAATTGCTGTTTTTGTCAGGCGCGATTCCCGGTCGTATAAAAGAGTGCCGTTTTTATTGAAAATCGGTTTGGCCAGCCGCATCCCTTCTCTTAAATCCTGTGTTTTCACAAATACCATATGATAATCCCTCCTTATGATTCCTGTTACAAGCTGAATAAGTATATAAAACGATATCGGCAAATAGCCGTTTCAATTTTAGAAAGCAGCAGTATCAAATTTCATGCCATATAAAATAAGTACTGTTTGCCGTTGCTGCAATCAACAGGTCATTATTAAATTATAGCATGGTTTTCCGAAAATAAAAACAAAAATATTGCCAATTTATATGTTTTTTCTTTGGAATGGGTTACAATAATTTGATAATATATGGGGGGGTCAATTTGAAGATGTAAAAAAAACAATAAAAAAATTGTGCAATTGTTACAAAAACAATCAGGAAGTGGGAAAGAAGAAAGAAAAAAAGAGTTAATAAATTAACAAAAAACATACAAATAAATAATTACAAAATGGTAACTAATTTCCAGATGGTGTTTCAGTGAATTTTGAAGGAATAAAAACTTTTTATTGCCAAAAAAATAAAACTGTGATAATCTAAACTTGTATGTTAGTTTTGAAAGACGTTCAAATCGGAAAAAAACATAATTTTTTGACGTTGCATCCGCCCGGGGCTGATATGGGAGAGTGGATTTTATTTTTTTACCTGAGTTTGATAAAAAAATAACAAACATGGGAAAAATATACTGGATTGCCAACTGTTATATTATGTGAAAAAAATAACAGGGAAACGGATAATTTGATTTTTTTTGCCGTTATTCTCCTCACAGATTGAGTTGCAAAATAAAAACCATAGTGCTAAAATCAATAGTGGCTTCTGTATTATATATATACAGAATGGTTTGTTTTTTCAAATCTATTTCTATATTTTTTATCAAAAAGGAGACGAAAAAAATGGCAAAAAAAGTAGTTTTAGCAGGCGCTTGCCGTACAGCAATCGGCAAAATGGGTGGACAGTTTGCAAATACTCCTGCAGTAGAGTTAGGTTCTATTGTAATTAAGGAAGCGTTAAACAGGGCAGGCGTGAAACCGGAACAGGTTGACGAAGTTATGATGGGGTGTGTTATTCAGGCAGGATTAGGACAGAACCCGGCACGTCAGGCATCTATCAAAGCGGGGCTTCCGGATACAGTACCGGCATTTACGTTAAACGTAGTTTGTGGTTCCGGTTTGAAATGTGTAAATGAAGCGGCTAACATGATTATGGCAGGACAGGCTGACATCGTAGTTGCAGGCGGTATGGAAAATATGTCCCAGGGACCGTACGCATTAAAGAAAGCACGTTTCGGTTATAGGATGAACAATTCTACAGTGATTGATACTATGGTAAACGACGCGTTATGGGATGCATTCAACAATTACCATATGATGATCACCGCTGAGAACGTTTGCGACAAATACGGCCTTACCCGTGAAGAATTAGACGCATTTGCAGCAAAATCACAGCAGAAAGCAGTTGCTGCCCAGAAAGCCGGATTATTCAAAGACGAAATCGTTCCGGTTCCGGTGAAAGTAAAGAAAGATATCGTTATGGTCGATACAGACGAAGGTCCGCGCGACGGCACTACAGCTGAAACATTAAGCAAATTAAAATGCTGTTCCGGAAAAGACGGCGGCCTTGTAACGGCAGGCAACGCATCCGGCATTAATGACGGTGCGGCAGCAATCGTTGTTATGAGCGAAGAAAAAGCAAAAGAGCTCGGAGTAAAACCGATGGCTACTTTCGTAGCAGGCGCTCTTGGAGGATGCCCTCCTGAAATCATGGGTATCGGTCCGGTTCCGGCAACACAGAAAGCATTGAAGATTGCAGGTATCGACGATATTAACAAAATTGATATTATTGAAGCAAACGAAGCGTTTGCAGCTCAGTCTGTAGCAGTACAGAAAGATCTGGGCTTCAAAGATGAAGTATTGAATCCAAGAGGAGGCGCGATTGCGTTAGGACATCCGGTAGGAGCATCAGGATGCCGTATCCTTGTTACATTATTATATGATATGCAGCAGAATGCAGACGCAAAATTAGGTCTTGCTACACTGTGTATCGGCGGCGGTATGGGCTGCGCTACAATCGTAGAAAAAGCTTAATTGCCCGTCTGAAGTGGCAGCGGAAATCGTATGGCGTGCGGCCGGTTACCGCAGACAACCAACTGATAGTCAGTTGAAAATCATATATGCATGAGAAAAGCTGGTTGGAGTTCATTGATATGGAGAGGCTCAGCCTCTCCATATTTTTGATATAAATGATTAGTTTAAGGAGGAAGAGTTGCATGTTAGTAGGTATTATTGGAGCAGGAACCATGGGATCAGGAATTGCGCAGGCATTTGCCCAGACAGAGGGGTATGAAGTTTGTTTGTGTGATATCAATGATGAATTTGCTGCAAACGGTAAAAACAAAATTGCCAAAGGATTTGAGAAAAGAGTTGCCAAGGGTAAAATGGAACAGGCTGCGGCGGACGCTGTCCTGGCAAAGATTAAAACAGGTACAAAAGACATTTGTACGGATTGTGATCTGATTATTGAAGCAGCGATTGAAAATCTGGAAATCAAGAAACAGACGTTTAAAGAATTACAGGATATCTGTAAAAAAGATGCGATTTTTGCAACGAATACATCTTCACTTTCTATTACGGCAATCGGACAGGGACTTGACAGGCCGATTATCGGAATGCATTTCTTTAATCCGGCGCCGGTAATGAAATTGGTAGAAGTGATTGCAGGTTTAAATACACCTGCAGAATTGGTAGAAGAGATTAAAAAGATTTCGGAAAGCATCGGCAAAACACCGGTACAGGTAGAAGAAGCCGCAGGCTTTGTGGTAAACAGAATATTAATCCCTATGATTAATGAAGCGGTTGGAATTTATGCAGATGGCGTGGCATCCGTAGAAGGAATTGATACGGCTATGAAACTTGGTGCGAACCATCCGATGGGACCGTTAGCGTTAGGAGATTTGATTGGCCTGGATGTTTGCCTGGCAATCATGGACGTCCTTTATACAGAAACCGGAGATTCCAAATACAGGGCTCATCCGTTATTAAGGAAAATGGTTCGCGGCGGAAAGCTCGGCATGAAGACCGGAAAAGGCTTTTATGATTACAGCAAATAATTAGTAGGGATATTAATTATAGAAAAATAGAAAAAGCAGACGCAAATTTCTGCTTTTGAAAAATGGAGGTAAAATAATGGATTTCGCGTTAACTAAAAAACATGAGATGGCGAGAGCTCTTTTTAAAGAGTTTGCTGAAACCGAAGCAGCGCCGCTTGCACAGGAAGTTGATGAAACAGAAAAATTCCCGTCAGAAACAGTTGCCAAACTGGAAAAATACGGCTTTATGGGGATTCCGATTCCGAAAGAATACGGCGGACAGGGCTGTGATACGCTGACATACGCAATGTGCGTAGAAGAATTATCAAAAGTATGCGCTACGACGGGAGTTATTGTTTCGGCACACACATCTCTTTGCTGCGATCCGATTCTGACATATGGTACGGAAGAACAGAAACAGAAATATTTGATTCCGCTCGCAAAAGGCGATAAATTAGGTGCTTTTGGCCTGACAGAGCCGGGCGCAGGCACAGACGCCCAGGGCCAGCAGACAAAAGCCGTTCTGGTAGGCGACGAATGGGTATTAAACGGTTCCAAATGCTTTATCACAAACGGGAAAGAAGCCGACATTTATATTGTCATTGCCGTTACCGGTAAAGTAGAAAAACGCGGCAGGGTGCAGAAAGAAATTTCTGCGTTTATCGTAGAAAAAGGAACTCCTGGATTTACATTCGGCGTAAAAGAAAAGAAGATGGGTATCCGCGGTTCTTCTACATACGAATTAATTTTTACAGACTGCCATATTCCGAAAGAAAATCTGCTTGGCCAGAAAGGCAAGGGATTTGGAATTGCTATGCATACGCTGGACGGCGGACGTATCGGAATCGCTTCCCAGGCTCTCGGTATCGCAGAAGGCGCGTTGGAAAAAACGGTTGCTTATGTAAAAGAAAGAAAACAGTTTGGCAGAAGTATCGCCAAGTTCCAGAATACGCAGTTCCAGCTTGCAGATATGGCAACAAAAGTGGAAGCGGCTAAAATGCTGGTTTACAAAGCTGCAGTTGCGAAAAACACACAGAAATCATATTCCGTGGAAGCTGCACAGGCAAAATTGTTTGCAGCGGAAGTGGCAATGGAAGTGACGACAAAGTGTGTACAGTTACACGGCGGCTATGGTTACATCAGAGAATACGATGTAGAACGTATGATGCGCGACGCTAAGATTACGGAAATCTACGAAGGCACTTCAGAAGTTCAGCGTATGGTAATTTCTGGAAACGTTTTGAAATAATCGAAGGAGGTACTTTATTGTGAAAGTTGTTGTTTGTATTAAACAGGTACCGGATACAAAGGGTGGAGTAAAATTCAATCCGGATGGTACATTAGATAGAGGTGCGATGCTTGCAATTATGAATCCTGATGACAAAGCAGGACTGGAAGCGGCACTCAGACTGAAAGATCAGTATGGCGCAGAAGTTACGGTATTGACCATGGGACTGCCGAAAGCAGAAGACGTATTGCGTGAAGCAATGGCTATGGGCGCGGATAAAGCCGTATTAGTTACGGACAGAGTATTGGGAGGAGCCGACACATGGGCTACTTCTACCACTCTTTCCGGTGCGTTAAGAAATATGGATTACGACCTGATCATCACCGGCCGTCAGGCAATTGACGGCGATACGGCTCAGGTTGGGCCGCAGATTGCGGAGCATCTTGGAATCCCGGTCATTTCCTATGCGGAAGAGTTAAAAGTAGATGGAGATAAAGTAATCGTAAAACGTCAGTATGAAGATAGATATCATATGATCGAAGCGAAAATGCCGTGTCTGATTACTGCGCTTGCAGAATTAAATGATCCTCGTTACATGACGCCAGGCGGAATTTTTGATGCTTATGACGCAGAAATCACTGTTTGGGGAAGAAACGACCTCAAAGACATTGACGACAGCAACCTTGGCTTAAACGGTTCTCCGACAAAAATTGCCAAAGCATCTGACAAAGTAAGAAAAGGCGCTGGTGAAAAGGTTGTTCCGGACAGTCCTGACGAAGGCGTATCTTACATTATGGATAAACTGTTAACGAAACATATCATTTAATTTTGAGAAAGAGTGGTGAATGAAAAATGGCAGATATGGCAAAAGAAGTAATTGAACAGTACAAAGGCGTCTTTGTATTTGCTCAGCAGATAGATAATGAATTAAGCGGAATTGCTTTCGAATTGATCGGTAAAGCAAAAGTTCTGGCTGCAGATTTGGATACACAGGTGACCGCTGTCGTTTTGGGGTCCGGCATTAAAGATCTGGCAAAACCATTGGCGGAATACGGTGCGGACAGGGTTATCGTTGTAGATGATCCGGCATTGAAAGAGTATATGACGGAGCCATATACGCATGCACTGGCATCCGTTATCAATGAGTTCAAACCGGAAATTATGTTAGTTGGCGCGACTGCAATCGGCCGTGACCTTGGTCCATGCGTATCGGCAAGAGTCGGCACAGGCCTTACGGCTGACTGTACTTCTCTCGATATCGGAGATTTCCCGTTAAATCCGATTCCGGGTAAAGAACAGCTTCATAAGCAGCTCCTTATGACCCGTCCGGCATTCGGCGGCAACACGATCGCAACGATCGCCTGCCCGTACAACCGTCCGCAGATGGCTACGGTACGTCCTGGGGTTATGCAGAAATGCGATCCGGTAGCAGGCGCAACCTGTGAAGTAGTGGATTTCAATCCGGGATTCGAAAAGAACCACAAATATGTGGAAATCAAAGATATTGTGAAAGCTGTATCCGATACGGTAGATATTATGGATGCGAAGATTCTTGTTTCCGGCGGACGTGGTGTCGGAAGCCCTGAGAACTTCAAAATTCTGGAAGACCTTGCAGGCGCGATTGGCGGTACGGTAAGCTGCTCTCGTGCAGTAGTAGATTCCGGATGGAAACCGAAAGATTTACAGGTAGGCCAGACCGGCAAAACCGTTCGTCCGAACGTTTACTTTGCAATCGGTATTTCCGGTGCAATCCAGCACGTGGCAGGTATGGAAGAAGCGGATCTGATCATCGCGATTAATAAAGATGAAGACGCTCCGATCTTTGACGTAGCTGATTACGGCATCGTTGGCGATCTGAACAAGATCGTTCCGGCGCTGACAGAACAGATCAAAGAAGCCGTTGCAAACAAATAAGCGTTTATCGCGGCAAAGAGCCGAAACAGAATAAAACAGGATGAAATTCCCCGACTGCCTGTATGAATGAATACGGCAGCCGGGACTTTTCTTTTATCAGGTAAGACTGCGTCAGATTAAGATACGGCAATTATTATTTTTCAGTCATAAACACCTGATCCCCGCATAATATATAATAGAATATGTTATGGGGTGTAAAATGAGTTCAAAAACAAAAATAGTAGTTCTTCATATGAAAGAATTGATTTATACAATCGTGTTTGCCGTATTGGCAGTCGTGCTGATTCTTTTATTAGTCGTGATGTTCCGCCCTGCAAAAGAGGAAGAAAAACAGGATTCCAAATACGTGGCAGGAGTTTATACGGCTTCTGCGGATATTAATAATACTACTTTTGAAGTAGAAGTGGTAGTGGATGAAGAGCGGATCAAAGCGGTGGATTTTGTAAACCTGGAAGAATCCGTAACGACAATGTATCCATTGGCTGCCACTGCGATGGAACAGATTGAAACGCAGATTATAAAAAATCAGTCGCTGGATAACATATCATATGCCGGGGATAGTCAGTATACTTCTATGGTATTGATGCAGGCGATTGAGGAAGCGTTGAAAAAAGCGGAAAACACCGGAACAGCAGGAAATGCGGAAGAATCAAAAAATTCAGGAGCGGCGGAAAATTCCAATACCATGGAAAATACGGAAAATATGGGAAATCCGGATAGTACACAGAGTCCGGAAAACGTACAGAATTCCGAAAATGTAGTGAATCCGGAAAACACACAGAATCCGGAAAACACACAGAATCCGGAAAACACACAGAATCCGGAAAACACGCAAAGTCCTGAAAATGTACAAAATTCCGGAAATGTAGAGAATCCGGAAAATACGCAGAACCCGGAAAACACACAGAACCCGGAGAATACCCAAAATGCACAAAACTGATGTACAGTTCGCCATATATGGAATGACATCTGTTTCTTTGTAGGAAAATTGTAAGAAAGTCGGTAGAAAAGTAATAGAAGACTATAAGGGAAAATAAATAAACAGCGCTCTTGCAGTTGGTATAATTATAATACCGGAGCAAGGGAGCTGTTATTTTGTTTCATTAATTCGGAGAACCCGAAAGAGGTTTATGAAAAAATGCTTGTGCAGTACCAATGGAGGAAGAGGTGTTTTAAAATGCAGAAAAAAAGAATTGCCGTTATTTTTGGAGGAAATTCCACAGAATATGAAGTATCGCTGCAATCGGCATATTCGGTTTTGGATAATATCAATACGGACCGTTACGACATATTTCCGGTTGGGATTACCAGAAGCGGCGAATGGTATCATTATACGGGAAAAACGGAAAAAATTTCAGACAATACCTGGATGAATGACAGCCGGAATCTGTATTCTGTGGCAGTGTCACAAAATCGTTCGGTAAAAGGATTTCTGGAGTTTTCGGCAAATCAATGTAAGAAAGTCAGAGTGGATCTGGCGTTTCCGGTATTACACGGAAAAAACGGTGAGGACGGTACGGTACAGGGGTTGTTTGAACTGGCGGGAATACCGGTGATTGGCTGCGGCATGCTTTCTTCCGTTCTTTGTATGGATAAAGAAAGAGCACACCAACTGGTGAGCCTGGCAGGAATATCCGTTCCGAAATCGACGTCATTCCGACGTTTTGAAAAAGAAGAGGCAGTCAGAGAAATAGAAGCAGACTTCATGTTTCCGCTTTTTGTAAAACCGGTTCGCGCAGGTTCGTCGTTCGGAATTACCAAAGTATCTGACAGGCATAAACTGGGCGCTGCGATAGAACTGGCATTTGAACACGATGCGGAAGTGATTGTGGAAGAAACCATAGATGGATTTGAAGTGGGATGCGCAATTTTGGGCAATGAAGTCCTGACGGTCGGAAGAGTGGATGAAATTGAATTGTGCGGTGATTTTTTTGATTACACGGAAAAGTATACGTTAAAGTCTTCCAGAATTTATATGCCGGCAAGGATTGATGCAAAAACAGAGAAACGGATACAGGATACGGCGGTAACGATATACAGGATGTTAGGATGCTCCGGATTTGCAAGAGTAGATATGTTTTATACGCCGTCAAAAGAAATCGTATTCAATGAAGTGAATACGATTCCGGGTTTTACTTCTCACAGCCGTTTCCCGAATATGATGAAAGGAGCCGGCCTGCCGTTCCCCCGGATGTTGGACAAGCTGATCGGGCTATATGTGGAAAAATGAAAAAAACAGAACGGGTATGGATGGAAATCAGTACAGAAAATTTGCGCCATAATGTGAAAGCATTAAAAAAAGCGATGCCTCCGGACTGTGAATTAATGGCGGTAGTAAAAGCGGAAGCATATGGCCATGGTGCCTATGAGGTTTCAAAAGAACTGAATAAAATGGGAGTGACGTCATTTGCCGTTGCAACGATTGACGAAGGTATAGAACTTAAGAAGCGTGGTATTTTCGGGGAGATCCTGATTCTTGGATATACCGATGTCTGCCGGGCGCCGGAACTGAAAAAGTATGATTTGATGCAGACATTGATTGATTATGAATATGCAAAATCATTAAACAGTCAAAATATTAGAATAAAAACGCATATCAAAATTGATACCGGCATGCATCGGCTGGGAATCCCCGGTACGGAAGTTTCTGAGGTAGAAGAAGTGTTTGCCATGGAAAATATCAGGGTATGCGGGATCTTTACACATTTGTGCTGTGCGGACAGCAAACGTCCGGAAGACGTTGCGTTTACCAAAAAACAGATCGGCAGTTTTTACCGCTTGATTGATCGTTTGAAAAAAGACAGGATTGAAATTCCGAAACTTCATATCCAAAGCAGCTACGGGCTTTTGAATTACCCGGAATTGTCCTGTGATTACGTCAGAGCGGGAATTGCGTTATACGGAGTTCTTAGTTCTCCGAATGACGAAACGACGCTAAAACCGGATTTACGTCCGGTACTTTCTTTAAAAAGCCGCATCATACTGATCCGGTCGGTAAAAGCCGGGGACAGCGTTGGATATGGCAGAAGTTTTAAAGCCGATTGTGATAGCAGGATCGCCGTCATACCGGTTGGATATGGCGACGGTATTCCCAGGAATCTGTCGGGAAATGTCGGCAGTGTATCCGTCTGTCAGCATACGGCGCCTGTGATCGGACGTATTTGTATGGATCAGCTTATGGTAGACATTACGGATGTAAAAGAAGCGGAAGTAGGAGATATTGTTACGCTGATTGATGCAAAAGGAGATTGGGAATTGTCGGCGCCTGCCATTGCGCAAAAAACAGGCAGCATCAGTAATGAACTGCTGTGCCGGATGGGAACGAGGGTTTCCCATGTTTCTATGGTATGAACAATCGGCAGAATAAAAAGGCAGGGAAAAGTTTATGCCCCTGCCTTTTTTGAGTTTTGTCTGATTTGAAGTTTGTCCGTTAGGATTTCTCCGGTTCCGGATAATCTACGCCAAATGTATCCACAGTTACTTTGGCCATTTTGATTTCTTCTTTCGGTTTGTCCATATAATCGGTGTCGCTTTCCGCAATTTTGTTCACAACATCCATTCCCTCGGTTACTTTGCCGAAAGCAGCGTACTGTCCGTCCAGATGCGGAGATTTCTTATGTATGATAAAGAACTGGGAACCGCCGGAATCCGGATGCATAGCGCGCGCCATGGAAAGAACGCCCTCGTCATGAAGCAGATTGTTTTCAAATCCGTTCATGGAAAACTCGCCTTTAATATTGTAACCCGGGCCGCCGGTACCGGTTCCTTCCGGGCAGCCTCCCTGAATCATGAAACCGTAAATAACACGGTGAAAAGTCAGGCCGTCATAAAAATTTTTCTTCACCAGTGAAATAAAATTGTTTACCGTAATTGGTGCAGTATCCGGATATAACTCGGCTTTGATGATGTCGCCGTTTTCCATTTCAATGGTAACAATTGGATTTTTCTTTTCCATTGTAATACCTCTCTTTTTGATTATTTATTAAATTGATATGTGTTCTATTTTAACGGAAATAAAAGAATTAGTAAATGCTTTTCAATTAAAAATCCTCCGGTTTTATGTTTATTCCGGGATCTTTATCATAACTTCCGCTCCGTGCGGTTCTATATTATAAATATCTACAGAGGCATTGCCCGTTGGATAAATCAGCTTTAGGCGTTCGCAGATATTTTGCATTCCGATATGCTGTCCGCGGGTTTCCGACGCTTTTTCTTTAGGCGGATTATAAAATTCCTGAAGACTTTTTTCGGAAATGCCTTTACCGTTATCCGATACTTTCAGTATGAGATGGTTGTTTTCCCGGGACAGAAATATTGTGATGATACCATGTATAGTTCCGTTTTCCGGGTTGTAAAGGCCGTGAAGCAGAGCGTTTTCAATCAGTGACTGTAAAATGTTTTTCGGAATCTGGGTATGGAACAGTTCTTCCGGAACCAGCCAGTGGAAAACAACGTCCATGTCTGTGCGGAACTGCATAATTTTAATATAATCTTTCGTTACGTCTATTTCCTGCCGGACACTGTCTAAAAATTCGGTTTCACTGATGCGCAGACGGTCCCTCAGCAAATTGATAAGGGCGGAATTGATCCGTATGACATCGTCGCATCTTTTTTGTTTGGCAAGCGCCGAAATAATATTCATGGTATTAAAAACAAAATGAGGGGCAATCTGACTGATAATTAAGGAAAAACGGAGCCGGTTCTGTTCTTTCAGATTGCGGATCAGCATCGGCATGAAAATATAGATTGTCGCGACAAACGAAACAATAATAATCAGGATAACGGTAATAAAGTATACGATAAAATCTTTACACAGTTGCAGCGGGGAAATATATCCTGTAAATGTACATAAGTTGTAGCTTCCGGCCGCCGTGGTACAGTAGTCTGGCCAATGGCTGCCAGCTGTGCCATCCTGCGCGTCAGAAACATTCTGATCGGAAATACCGGTATTGTTTTGGCCGGAAACGGTTAAATTCTTTTGTTTGGGATCATCCTCTGCGCTTTGCCTGTAAAGCAGGTTATGAAACGTATCATACAAGGCAATTTCATGGAAAGCTTCCGGAATAAGACTGCACAGATCATTAAAAAACGGAGTAATATCCGTAAATATAGTAATGACAACAGTATATCCGGATATTTTTTGCTGTCTGCTGTAAGCAAGAGAGTAGGCTGTCGTATTTTTCCCGTTTTGATAGCTGTAGATTTCGGATATCATAGAGTGGCGCTTTCCCTGTATCAGATTTTCATATTCGCTGCCATTCAATACCGCATAGTCTTCAGGCACTATTTTTGAAATGGACGATATGATATCGTCGTTTGGAAATTCTATGGAAATATTCCGGCAGTACGGGTTGGAAATAGCAAGGCTGTTCAAAGTCAGGGCAATTTTGGCCCGGTTTTCCGCATATTTTTTGGTATATTTTTCGGAAACCATGTATTGTTCCGTCAGTTCTTTCAGCGTTTGGGATTGGGAAATGACCGGAAAATAGGTATAAATATTCTGCAGCTGGCTGTCAAGCTGGTTGATTGTGGAATTTGCAATATAATCGTTTTTTCTGGAAACGGATTTTACCATAAAGGGAAGCAGAAATAAAAAAAGCGAGAGAATAATACAGGCAAAAATAATAATTTCCAGGATAATAAAACGGGTGATGATCTTTTGGGCAAAGGATGTGTGTATATTTTTCTGTTTGTTCATTTCTGTAAGTTCCTCCTGTACTGTTTCGGCATCATTCCGGTTGCTTTCAGGAAACTCTGACTGAAATACTGGCTGGAGGAGTATCCGGTAAGCGACGCAATTTCATATATTTTTAGTTTTGGGTTTTGCAAAAGGGATTTTGCCTTTTCAATACGTACTTTTGTAATGAATTCATTGATACTTTTGCCGGTTTCCGATTTGAAAAGTGTGCTCAGGTAACTGGCAGACAGATAGACTTTGTTCGCCAGAAAAGTAATATTAAGCCCCGGATTTGGATATTCCCGGTTAATATTTTCTATCGTAAGCTTCACAGGCAGGGACAGAGCGTTTTGGCCGTTAGCCTTGGTATATGCCAGTTCTTCACACATTTTTGTATACCATTCTGCAAATTCCCGGTAAGTATACAGGACAGGCGGAACGATACGTTCCTTTTTGCTGGAAAACCAGATGCGGTCTAACAGATGGAAAAGCTGCAAAATGATCTGTTCTTGTCCATAAAAAAGATACGGATCTCCATATTGTTCCAAAAAGGAGCAAAGAGATTCGCTGACAAAATGAGGGTCGTTCAATGAGGATGGTAAATCGAACAGGGTAATATCCCGGGGATCCATGTATTTTGCCGGTTTCAAATCGTGTATATTTTCAATCAGGCCGTTTTCCGTTCCATGGGTAAAGTACCGTTTGGAAAAGCAGTGATGCTGGTATAGGTTCCGAAATTCTTCGAGCGTTTGTGGAAAGGCGGAATAAAAGCAGGCGGAAGCAATCCGGTGATTTTGGTACAGCTGCCTGCATATTCCGTTCAAATAATGAATAATGTCCTGCTGCTTTTTGGTCAGGGAACTTTCGCGGGTCTGTTTTGTCAGTATCAGGATATGGCGCTTGGATATGGGAGCGGCAGTATAAGGCGAACTGCCGGAAAAGGCAGTATTCCGGATTTCTGATACAATAGCGGATAACGTACCGGAACGGACGCTGGACGGCCTGTCGGCAGATTCCTCCGGATGTTCGCTGACAAGCTGCGCCGGAAAGACCGGTGAAGCAAGTTCCAGTAAAAAGAAACAGAATTTTTCCTCAAATAGCAGGGAACAGCCGGTATTCTCAGAAACCGGGAGAATATTCTGCTCTTCATCCGTAAAAAAATGAAAGATGGCCGCTTGTTTTTCCGCAGCCGCCTGTTTTGTATTGGAAGCGATCACTTTTTTTGCCTGATCCAGTTTTTCCGTAAGGGTGTCGGTATTGATCTCGTCTTTTAATACATAGCTGTTTGCATGATAGTTGATGCTTTCTTTGGCATAATTAAAATCATCATAGGAGCTGAGCATCAGTATATAGGCGGCGTTGTCCTGCCTGCGGATTTCTTTTAACAATTCGATACCGTTCATAACGGGCATGACAATATCCGTAATAATCAGCTGCGGATGATACTGATGATAAAATTTCAATGCCTGGACGCCGTTAGAAGCGGTGGCAACGATTTGAAACCCTTGTTTTTCCCAGTTAATAGTATGAATCAGGTCATCTAATAAGATTCTGTCATCATCTACAATCATGGTTGAAATATAATTCATAGACGCACCCCTCCTTTTCCTGGATTATACAGGAAAAAAATGCAAAATTAAAGAATGAAACAGAAACATAAAAGGATATATAACAAAATTAAATATTTTTCGTATTTTTTTTTGCTTTTACAGATATTATGATTTATTTAAAGAAAAATATAAGTGATTTTTGACAGAAAATATGGGAGGAGCAACTATGAACGAGCAGGTAATTTTAAAAGCGACGGGCGTATACAAATCATTCGGCGCAACCAAAGCGTTGAAAAATGCGGAACTTACGATTACGGCAGGTGAAATACACGGCCTGATCGGAGAGAACGGTTCCGGGAAATCCACGCTTTCTTCCATTATTGCCGGCGCGCAGCCCATGGATGAGGGAACAATGGAATATCAGGGCGCCGCTTATTGTCCGAAAAACATATTTGATGCGATCTTCCAGGGGATTGCAATGGTCGGCCAGGAACAGTGCACGTTTGAAGACATGACCGTGGCGGAAAACATATTTGTCGGAAAAGAAGATCAGTTTGTTAAACATGGCATCGTCCGTACGAGAAAAATGGTAGAAGAGGCCAAAAAGATTCTGGACAGGCTGGGGCTGGAAAAGATCATACCGGAAAACAGGTTGAAGATCTATGATTTTGAACAGCGTAAACTGGTAGAACTTGCCAGCGCCCTGTATGAAGAACCGAAACTTTTGATTATAGACGAAACGTCCACGACGCTGGGACAGAGCGGCAGGAAAATTCTGTATAACAATATGTTCCGTTTGAAAGAAGAAAAGAAATCCGTACTTTTCATTTCCCATGATATTGACGAAATTATGGAAATCTGCGACAGAGTAACGATATTACGGGACGGAAACATTATCTGTACAATGGAGAAAAAAGATTATGATTCGCACGAAATGAAACAGTTTATGGTAGGACGGGAAATTGAAGAAAACTATTACCGGACGGACTATGACGGACGTCTGACTGATAATATAGCGCTTGACGCGCAGAGCATCAGCACGGAACTGCTCGATAATATTTCCGTTCAGCTCCATTATGGCGAAATACTGGGAATCGGCGGTTTGACAGACTGTGGAATGCATGAACTGGGGCAGATTTTGTTCGGACTGAAAAAACCGTTAAAAGGAACTGTGAAAACAGGCGACGGTACCCGTATCCGTAATTCTTCTGTTGCGCTGGGTAAGAAGATGGCTTATATTTCAAAAAACAGAGATAAAGAAGCGTTAATGCTTGCTTCTACAATTCAGGAAAATATCTGTCTGCCGTCGTTGAAGCGTTTGCGGACAGGACCGGTGATCAGAAGAAAGCAGGAACAGAAATTTGCGCAGGAATACGCCGGGCTCCTTCAGGTAAAAATGGATAATATCAATCAAAACGTTATGTATCTTTCCGGAGGGAACAAACAAAAGGTAGCCGTGGCAAAATGGCTGGGTACGGATGCGGATATTTACATATTTGACTGTCCGACGCGTGGAATTGACGTCGGCGTACAATCTGATATTTACGATCTTCTGGAGGACCTGAAGAAAAAAGGAAAAGCAATTTTAATGATTTCCGAGGAACTGCCGGAATTGATCGGTATGAGCGACAGAATCCTTGTGTTGAAAGAAGGAAAGCTTTCGGCCGAGTTTCCAAGAGATCGGGAACTGTCGGAGAGTAAGCTGATCCAATATATTATATAGTGGGGGGAAGTAAAAATTGAAAGCAGAAAACAGTAAAAAAACAATACAGAAAATTCTGCCGTTTTTAGGATTGGTCTGCGTGATTGTGTTGCTGGAGATCGGCAGCGGCGGGGATTTGTTGCAGGTGCGAAACGTATCGACGCTGGTAAATGAAGTGTTTATTCTGATGATAGGCTCCAGTGCAATGGTATTTTTGATGGCTCAGGGAAATCTGGATCTGTCCATGATGGCAAATATGGCAATCTCTTGTGTGTTTGCGGTCAAAGCGGCTCATGTTCTGCCGATCCTGGCGCTGCCGGTCGGCGTTGGCATCGGTGTAGGGATTGGGCTGATCAACGGATTTATCCATGCGAAATGTAAAATAGATTCCTTTATTACGACGATCGGAATGAGTTTTGTACTGACGGGACTTGTCATCGTAGCGTTGAATAATCAGGGTTCGCTGCCGGCGCCGATGGAAATGATAGAATGGAACAGCACCGAGCTTCGAATTGTAATACTGATTATTATCGGCGCTTTGGGTTTCTGGCTGTTTGAGTACAGTTCTTTCGGAAAATACTGCAAGGCGATCGGTTCCTGCGAGGAAGCGGCACGGCAGTCCGGAATTAATGTTTCCAAAGTAAAAATCCTGTCGTTTGCACTGGCAGGAGGAATCAGCGGATTTCTGGCGTTTTTCAGTATTCTGCGGACGGGTACCGCGACGTCCAGCGTGCCGACCAATACGATGTTTAATATATTGATCGCAGTCCTGCTGGGAGGAGTTTCCATTACGGGAGGTTCCACGTCAAAATTCCGGGCGGTATTTATCGGAAGCCTTACGATGGCGTTTTTGTCCGTTGGTATGACGATCTGCGGAATCGATACGACGATACAGCAGTTGATCCGCGGAGCAATTTTTATTGGAATCGTATTCGCTACCTATGACAGGCGCGGAATAGCCATTATAAAATAAACGGGCGGCAGTTTAAAAAATTTCAAAATTTAAAAAATAGAATTCAAACAGACAAAGTCTGTTGAAGAAATAAATAAAAACAAGGAGGATATGAGAATGAAGAAAAGAAAATTGACGGCTCTGATCCTGTGTATCGCGCTGGTTGCTGTAATATTCAGCGGATGTTCGAGTAAGAAAGAGGACGCAGGCGCGCAGGGATCAGACGGACAGAGCGGAGCACCGGCTCAGACACAGGAGGATTCGCAGGATGCAAAGACGGATTCTGAAGACGCCAATACAGATTCAGAAGCAAGCTTTAAGGTAGGATTCCTGGATCAGTCAGGAGAAGCGCCGCCGGTGGTAAGAATGAGAGAGATCATCCGAGGCGTAGTAGAAGCGGCAGGTGGGGAACTGGTATGCGATACGAGCGGCGAGGAATCGGCAGACGCACAGGTAAGCGCTTGTGAAAAGCTGATCAGCGCAGGGTGCCAGGGGATCATTATTACCCCATTAGCAGACTCCGTACTGCCTACCATTATCAAAATGTGCGAGGAAAACCAGGTTTATCTGGGAATTACATTCCGGAATATCGGCGATCCGAGCGTAGCGGAAGTGGTAGAAGCATCGGAATATTATGCTGGAAACTGTTATGAAGATGAAGAAGAAGTTGCTTATAATGTAATGAAGCGTGCGATGGAGAAAAAAGATGATATCAAAGAAGTTGCTTTGATTGCCCTGGCTGTCGGCGATAATACGAGCGACGCAAGAGTGGCAGGTATTAAGAAAGCATGTGATGAAAAAGGAGCGAAGATCGTGGCAGAAGTCCGTGATATCAATCAGGCCAGCGACGCAACGGAAGCGGTGCAGAACTTTGTGGCGGCATATCCGAATCTGGATTGCGTGGCAGTGGCATCCTGTTATGATCAGGGCGCGATTACGGCTCTTCCGGAAGCGGTTAAGAGTACAGGAAAAACACCGGACGATCTTTGCCTGGTAAGCTGCGACGGTGGATCCGATATGACAAAATTATTTGATTACGGATATGCACTGTCTGTCGGCGGCGGACATTTGGAAATTGACCGCGGCTCTACGGCAGTCATGGTAGTAAATGCGATCAAAGGAAATCCACTTGGAAAACCGGCTCATATTTCTATTCCGTACATGTACTTTGGCAGCGTGGAAGACGTAGCGGACTATGCCGTTTATGTAGAAGGCGACGTTCCAATCTGGACGGCCGATGAGATCAAAGAAAATCTTCTGATTTCGGAAAACGGCGAACTTGATGCAGAAAAAGTAATTTCCTATATCCAGTCATATAGTTTGGATGATTTAAGGACAAGGCACGAAAATCTGGTGAAATAATTATGAAGAAGAACTTACCTTTAAGAATTGTATATGTATTGCTGATACCGGTTTTGCTGATGGTGATATTCTCTGTCGCAAGCACTGGGTTCGGCCTGTCAAGTTTCTATATTGTGTTAAGTCAGGCAATGATACCGCTTGTAATGGCGCTTGGAGTTTCCTTTACGTTTGTTGTGGGAATCTTCGAGATGAGTGTCGGTTCGCAGGTAATCTTATCTGCGATCGTGGGAGGAATCTTAAGCCGCTATCTGGGATTTCCGGGGCTTATCATCGGTTCTGTCGGTACGGGCCTGTTATTAGGGTGCGCTATGGGAGCCGTATATAAATTCTTGAAGATCCCGACGATGGTAATCTCACTGGGTATGATGATGCTTTTTGAAGTGATTGCGCAGATGCTCACGAAAGGAAGCGGTTACGTATCCGTTGACGGAATGATTTCCCAATTTGGAACGACACCGAATAATTTTATCATTGCAATTATAGCGGGAGTACTGTTTTTCATTATTTATCATAAGACAAAATTTGGACATGGCATACGGGCGCTCGGGATGAATGATGTTGTAGCGGTGAATCTGGGACTGAGCAACAACCGGCTGAAATTCGTTACTTATGTATGGGGCGGTATGTTTTATGGCATCGCGGGCGCGTTAAATATCTGTTATGCCGGTTCTGTAACGGCAAAAATGGATCTGGGAAGCCTGAGCATGATGTTTCCGCCGATCATTTCGGTATTGATCGCGCTTCAGTTGAAAAATATTTTAAATAACTTCCCGTTTACTATTTTGATCGGAGCGTTTTCGATTACGATCTTGTCTTCCGGACTGATCGCAGTCGGCCTGCCGGCAACGATGCAGGATTTTATTACCGGAGTATTTATGCTGGTAGTTATGATTATTTCCACGAACAGTGAAAAAATCGGAATTTTCTTCCGGCAGAAAAAGCTGGTAAGAAGACTGTAAAAAACTATTTGCATTCTCCCGTGATATGGATATAATATATTCATGAAGGAATTTTGAAAACAGGATAGTTACAAAAAACCGAATCATTTCACAAATTTGAAAAGGGAGAAAAATGCCATGAAATTATTTATTGACACAGCGAATGTAGAGGATATCAGGAAAGCAAACGATATGGGAGTTATTTGCGGCGTAACTACAAATCCTTCTCTGATTGCAAAAGAAGGAAAAGTGTTTGAAGAAGTGATTGCCGAGATCGCCTCTATCGTGGACGGCCCGATCAGTGGGGAAGTCAAAGCAACGACGGTAGACGCAGAAGGCATGATTGCAGAAGGCAGGGAAATTGCAAAAATTCATCCGAACATGGTAATTAAGATTCCGATGACGGCAGAAGGGTTAAAAGCCTGCAAGCAGTTGACAAAAGAAGGAATCAAAACAAATGTTACGCTGGTGTTTACAGTAAATCAGGCATTGTTGGCTGCAAGAGCCGGCGCGACATACGTTTCTCCGTTTTTGGGCCGGTTGGATGATATTTCCGTAAGAGGCGTCGATCTGATTTCCGAGATTGCTCAGGTATTTGAAATTGCCGGTATTAAGACCGAGATCATAGCGGCCAGCGTGCGGCATCCGATACATGTTACGGATTGTGCCCTGGCGGGCGCGGATATTGCTACGGTTCCTTACAAAGTGATTGAGCAGATGACGAAACATCCGCTGACAGACGCAGGTATTGCAAAGTTTCAGGAAGATTACAAAGCGGTGTTTGGGGAATAATCGTTATTTGCGGTATGGAGAATGCAGTGTTAGAAAGACAGAGGCTGTCCCGGGCACAAATAGAACTTTATAAAAATTAAAAAAAAGCTGTTCACCTTTTTATCCGGTGTGCAGCTTTTTTCCAATGTGGATTTGGAGTTTTGAAAAGGCGGCTGTGCGAACAAAAAATAAATAGAAAGTGAACGCTATGTGCAGTTTGAAAGAAATCCTGCTTTGTGGGGAAGAATGGAAGCAACACGATACAGTTACGATATTTGCGGACTTGCTCCGGCACGGGGTTCGGATCCGCCTGCCGGAGCAAGCAGGATTCTGCCTGACAGATTTATCCGGTACAAAAGCAGAAAACGTGTTGGCGGCCGTTACTGACCGGAAAACGGCGGATGCGGCGCTTGCGGCAGGCGTAGCGGTTCTGGGCGTCGAATTAACTGATCAGGCGCTTGGCGGCTGCCGGTATGTCATACAGGGCGTGGAAGACATTACATATGAGTACTGCAGGCGGGTTTTTCGGCGGGCGCACTGTCTGCCATGGGAGATGGGACGCACCGGGCGGTGCCTGATCCGGGAACTGTGCCTGGCTGACCTTGATGATTTATATGATCTGTATGAGAGCGTGTATGATAGCGACGGGTTCGGAAAAAATGTGGAACCGTTATTTGAAAGGGACAAAGAAGAGGAGTATCAGCGGCAGTATTTAGAAAACATGTATGCTTTGTGGGGATACGGCATGTGGCTGGTCTGGGATGCGGACCGGAAACATCTGATCGGCAGGGCCGGACTGGAAAGAAAGGTCATAAACGGAGAAAATATTCTGGAAATCGGATATCTGATTGCACCGAAATACCGTCGCCTGGGATATGCGTATGAAGTTTGCCAGTGGATTCTGGAGTTTGCCGCAGAGCATTGTCCCGGAGAAAAACTGAATGCTTTTATAGAGAAAGATAACCGGGCGTCGCTTTCGCTGATCCGCAAACTGGGGTTTCATTGGGAAAATCAGGAGATTTTGCAGGGAAAAGCAATGGAAAGATATGTGAAATCATTGCTTTTTTAAGAAATAGTATTATAATAGGTAGAAAAGCCTGTTGTTGGAGAGTGATTATTTTGTCTGATATGAAAACGGTAGAACTCGAAAAAATAGAAGAACAGATTATGGAGAAGACAGAGCAGATCAAGAAAATGAAAGACTTCTCTAGTCCGGAACAACTGTATAATGAGCTGATTAACAGTATCAGGAAATATCATCCTTCCGCGGATACTTCTTTGATTGAAAAAGCATATCAGATTGCGAAAGAAGCCCACGAGGGACAAGTGCGCAAATCGGGAGAGGCTTATATTATCCATCCGCTTTGCGTATCGATCATTCTGGCAGCGCTCGAAATGGATAAGGAAACGATTGCCGCCGGCCTGCTCCATGACGTTGTGGAAGATACGGTTATGACGAAAGAAGAACTTGCGGAAGCGTTTAACGATGAAGTGGCTCTTTTAGTGGACGGCGTCACGAAATTAGGCCAGTTGTCTTATAAAGAGGATAAAGTGGAAGTACAGGCGGAAAACCTGCGCAAAATGTTTCTGGCCATGGCAAAAGATATCCGCGTGATTATTATTAAACTGGCGGACCGTCTGCATAATATGCGTACGATGCGCTATATGAAAGCGGAAAAGCAAAAGGAAAAATCCCGGGAAACCATGGATATTTACGCGCCGATTGCGCAAAGGCTTGGGATTTCAAAAATAAAAGTGGAACTGGAAGATCTGTCGTTAAAATATTTAAAGCCGGATTCTTATTATGATCTGGTGGATAAGGTCGCACAGAGAAAAAGCGACCGGGACCAGTATGTACAGCGCCTGGTGGACGAAGTGAGCGCTTATATCCATGAGGCCGGTATTAAAGCCGAGATTGACGGCAGGGCAAAACATTTTTTCAGTATTTACAAAAAAATGGTAAACCAGCACAAGACGCTGGATCAGATCTATGACCTGTTTGCCATCCGTATTATTGTGGACGATGTAAAAGACTGCTACGCGGCACTGGGAATTATTCATGAAAAATACAAACCGATACCGGGGCGTTTTAAAGATTATATTGCAATGCCAAAGCCGAATATGTATCAATCCCTGCATACGACGCTGATCGGGCCGACCGGTTTTCCGTTTGAGATTCAGATCCGCACATGGGAAATGCATAGAATATCCGAATACGGGATTGCCGCACATTGGAAGTATAAAGAGGTGTCAAACGGCATCAAATCGACCGGCAACCAGGAAGAGGAAAAATTAAGCTGGCTCAAACAGATTCTGGAATGGCAACGGGATATGTCTGACAATAAAGAATTTATGAGCCTGTTAAAAAGCGATCTTGACTTGTTTTCGGATTCCGTATTTTGTTTTACGCCGGCCGGCGACGTAAAAAATCTGCCGTGGGGTTCCACGCCGATTGATTTTGCATATAATATCCATTCTGCGGTCGGTAACAGGATGATCGGGGCAAAAGTAAACAACCGTCTGGTTCCGATTGACTATGTAATCAATAACGGGGACCGGATTGAAATACTGACTTCCCAGAATTCCAGGGGGCCAAGCCGCGACTGGCTGAATATTGTAAAAAGCACGCAGGCGAAAACAAAGATCAATCAGTGGTTTCGGTCGGAGTTTAAAGAAGAAAATATTGAAAAAGGCAAAGAACTGATCAATGCTTACTGTAAAACAAAAGCCATTAATTTTTCCGATTTGAATAAACCGGAGTATCAGGCGAAAGTTAAGAAAAAATACGGGTTCCGTGATTGGAATTCCGTGCTGGCAGCATTGGGGCATGGCGGATTAAAAGAAGGGCAGATTATCAATAAGATGCTCGACGAGTACAAAAAGGACCATGTGGTATGCGTAACGGACGACGACGTTTTAGACGGTTCCGCGGAAAATAAAGGGAATTCATACCGGACGAAGACAAAAGGCGCCATTACGGTAAGGGGAATCCATGACGTAGCTGTAAAATTTTCCAAGTGTTGCTCGCCGATTCCGGGCGATGAAATCGTCGGTTTTATCACACGGGGACGCGGAGTGACGATCCATCGGACCGACTGTACGAACATTATTCATTTGCCGGAAGAGGAAAAAAAGCGCCTGATCGAAGCGGAATGGCAGATCGGCGCCGAAGATGAGAAAAACAACGAATTATATCTGGTGGAAATAAAAATATACAGCAACAACCGTACCGGTCTGCTGGTAGATATTTCCAAAGTATTTACCGAACGTTCGATGGATATCTGCGCGATCAATTCTAAGACCAATAAGCAGGGCGTAGCAACCATTACAATTTCTTTTAATACGAAAGGAAAAGATGAGCTGACGAGCGTGATCGACCGCCTGCGCCAGATAGAAAGCGTAGTTGATATCGAGAGGACAACCGGTTAAAAGACAGAAAGCGCAGCCGATATCAGGAGGACGACGGGTTAACAGTCCGGGAAGCGCAGCCGATACCGGGAGGACGGAGAAAGGAAAGAGAGGGAAACATGAAATATCAGGTGAAAAATTTTGAAGTCGGGCCGATCGGCACGAACTGTTATTTCCTAATGAATGAGGATACAAAAGAACTGCTTGTGATAGATCCTGGCGGGGACGGGCCCCGTCTGATCCGGGAAATCCGGCAATTGGGTTATACGCCTGCAGCCGTGTTGCTGACGCATGGCCATTTTGATCATGCCATGTCTGCGAAAGAATTAAAAGATACTTTTTCGATTTCGGTTTACGCACATGAAAAAGAAAAAGAAACACTGGAAAACCCGATGTATAATGTGAGCGGAATGATCGGGAAAGTGCAAAAATATGAAGCGGATATTTTTGTAAAAGACAATGATGTACTGGAGCTGGCGGGATTTTCGCTGAAAGTGCTGCATACGCCGGGCCATACGCCGGGAGGGGTATCTTATTATGCGGAGGAACAAAAGCTGGTATTCAGCGGCGACGCGCTGTTTTGCCAGTCGATCGGCCGGACGGATTTTCCAAACGGAAGCACGTCGCAGCTCATTCGCTCCGTATCGGAAAAACTGCTTACGCTGCCGGACGACGTACAGGTATTGCCGGGGCATGAGCAGCTTACTACGGTCGGTTTTGAAAAACAATACAATCCATACTTTTAAATAGGAAATGAGAGATATTTTGTGATTTTAGTGAAACTGAACAAAGAAGAATTCGGATACGATATCCATTCGCTGGTGAAAGCTTTTTATCCCGGCCAGACTGTAATTGTGACAGCAGATGAGGAAAAAATTGCCCAAAAAGAAGCCATGATTGCCAAAGGACAAGGCGAAACCGGCGAGGAGATATCGTTTTGTCTTGTGATCCGGTATTTAAATGAGAAATCAGCCGGTGAAAATACCGGCTACGGTACTGTGCTGGAAATAGAAGGACAGTGTTTTGAGTTTTGCAACGACGACCGCCGTCAGGCAAAAAATGCGTTAAAAAAAGCTTTGTACACCATACTTGTAAAAAAGACCGGAAAAACACTGCCATGGGGCAACCTGACCGGTATCCGTCCGGCTAAAATTCCGATGGCGCTTTTGGAGCGAGGGGAGTTGGAAGCCTCAATCCGGCAGTATATGGCGGATACGTATTTTGTTTCGGAACAAAAAACTGCGCTGTGTCTGGAAATTGCCCAAAAAGAGCGCGGTATTTTGCAGACCATGGATTATGAAAACGGTTACAGCCTGTATATCGGGATCCCGTTTTGTCCGACGACTTGTCTATATTGTTCGTTTCCGTCTTATGCGGCGGCGCTCTGGCAGGAGAAAATGCCGGAATATTTGGACTGCCTGGAAAAAGAACTGGATTTTATTGCGGGGAGCGTGAAAGACAAAAAGCTGCAGACCGTCTATATCGGCGGGGGAACGCCGACGACGCTGCCGCCGGAGTTATTGGGGCGGCTTTTAAACAAAATAGATACGGCCTTTGATTTTTCGGACGTCCGGGAGTTTACGGTGGAAGCCGGGAGACCCGACAGTATTACGCCGGAAAAACTTGCGGTCATGAAAAAATATCCGGTCAGCCGTATTTCCATTAACCCGCAGACGATGAAACAGCAGACGCTGGATCTGATCGGCAGGCGCCATACGGTGGAGCAGGTGAGAACAAGTTTTCGGATGGCAAGGGAGGCTGGATTTGATAATATTAATATGGACCTGATCGTGGGACTGCCGGAGGAAACGTATGAGGACGTAGAGCAAACAATGCAGGAGATCGCAAAGCTGTCGCCCGACAGCGTGACCGTACATTCCCTGGCTGTCAAGCGCAGCGCGCGGCTGAGTACAGAAAAAGAAAATTACCGCGGCCTGCATATGGTCAATACGCAGGAAATTATCGGGCTGACCGAAGAAAAGTGCCGTCGGATGGGAATGGCCCCTTACTATTTGTACCGCCAGAAAAACATGGCCGGAAATTTTGAAAATGTCGGTTATGCCAGAGCCGGAAAAGAAGGATACTACAATATACTTGTGATGGAGGACCGGCAGACCGTGCTTGCAGCCGGTGCCGGGGCAATGACCAAATTTGTAAATGGCAATGAGCGGACACGGGTAGAAAATGTAAAGGATATTGCAAGTTACCTTGACAGAATTGACGAAATGATCGAGAGAAAAGCGAAGAAAATGGAGGAATTATCATGGCATTGAGTAAAAAACCCGTAAACGGGATGAAAGATATTTTGCCGGAAGAAATGGAGATCCGCGATTACGTGCAGAACGTAATCAAGGATACCTACCGCAGTTTCGGTTTTACGCCGATCGAAACGCCCTGTATGGAAAATATTTCCAACTTAAGCAATAAGCAGGGCGGAGAAAACGAAAAACTGATTTTTAAAGTGTTAAAAAGGGGAGAAAAACTGAAACTGGAAACGGCGAAAGAGGAAATGGACCTGGTAGATTTCGGGATGCGTTATGACCTGACGGTGCCGCTTGCCAGATATTATGCCAACCATTCCAACGAGCTTCCGTCACCGTTTAAAGCCTTGCAGATAGGGAATGTATGGAGGGCGGACCGGCCTCAGCGCGGTCGTTACCGTCAGTTTATGCAGTGCGACATTGATATTTTAGGCGAACCGGGAAATCTTGCGGAAATTGAATTAATTCTTGCAACGACGACAACGATCGGCAGGCTGGGTTTCAAAAATTTTGAAATTCGCATGAACGACCGGCGGATTTTGAAAGCAATGGCGTCGTACAGCGGTTTTCCGGAAGAAGAATTTGATAAAATATTTATTATTTTGGATAAGATGGACAAAATCGGGTTGGACGGCGTCGCCGGAGAACTGCAGAAAGAAGGGTATGATAGAGAAGCCGTGGAAAAATATACCACGTTGTTTGCCGGGGTAAACGAGGCGAAAGACGGCGTCAGCTATATTGCGGATATGTTAAGCGGTTATTTAGAGGAAAAGGCTCTGGTTTCGTTCCGTGAAATCGTGGATGCGGTAGAAGCAACGAAAACGGCTGATTTCAAACTCATTTTTGATCCGACGCTCGTACGCGGCATGAGTTATTATACCGGTACGATTTTTGAAATTGCGATGCCGGAGTTTGGCGGAAGCTGCGGAGGCGGTGGCCGTTACGATAAGATGGTCGGCAAATTTACCGGGAACGACGTACCGGCGTGCGGATTTTCGATCGGGTTTGAAAGGATTATTCTGCTTTTGACAGAAAGCGGTTTTCAGGTTCCAAAGAAAGCGGAAAAGGTTGCTTATCTGATCGAAAAAAATTATCCGGGGGATAAGCTGGCGGAGGTCATCGCTCAGGCGCAGGAAGAACGGAAAGCCGGCGCTCAGGTGCTTGTCGTCCGCATGAACAAAAACAAAAAGTTCCAGAAAGACAAGCTGGCGGCGGAAGGATACACGCAGGTGCGCGAGTTTTTCCGGAAATAGTGTAGATGAAAGAATGGTCAAAGGAAAAAGAAAGGATATCATACATGGCTGAATCAATGAAAGGGTTAAAAAGGACCCACAGATGTACGGAAGTTTCCTCTGCCAATATCGGGGAACAGGTGACCGTAATGGGTTGGGTGCAGAAAAGAAGGAATCTGGGAAGTTTGATTTTTGTGGATTTAAGGGACAGAAGCGGCTTACTGCAAATCGTCTTTGATGAAAATAACGTCGGGAAAGACGGGTTTGAGAAAGCGGGCACACTCAGAAATGAGTATGTCATTGCTGTAGAGGGGAAAATCGCAAAACGTTCGGCGGCCATCAATGAAAATTTGAAAACCGGCGATATTGAAGTGATCGCATTTTCACTTCGCATTTTGTCCGAATCGGACACGCCGCCGTTTCCGATTGAAGAAAATTCGCAGACAAAAGACGATCTCCGCCTGAAATACCGTTATCTGGATTTGCGCAGGCCGGATTTGCAGAGGAATTTAGTGTTAAGGAGTAAAGTGGCGTTTTTGATGCGAAATTTTATGGTAAAAGAAGGATTTCTGGAAATTGAAACGCCGATGCTGACAAAATCCACGCCGGAGGGCGCAAGAGATTATCTGGTGCCGAGCCGGGTGCATCCGGGCAGTTTTTACGCGCTGCCGCAGTCGCCGCAGTTATTTAAGCAGTTACTGATGTGTTCCGGATACGACCGGTATTTCCAGATTACGAAATGTTTCCGGGACGAGGACCTGCGCGCGGACCGTCAGCCGGAATTTACGCAGGCGGATATGGAACTTTCCTTTGTGGACGTGGATGATGTGATCGACGTAAATGAAAGGCTGCTCCAATATGTATTTAAAGAAGCGATCAGCGTAGATGTGAAACTGCCTCTGCCGCGTATGACCTGGCAGGAAGCTATGGATCGATACGGTTCCGACAAACCGGATACGAGGTTTGGCATGGAGCTGCGTGACGTATCGGAAACGGTAAAAGGATGCGGATTCAGCGTATTTACGAGCGCGCTGGAACAGGGCGGTTCGGTCAGGGGCATTAATGTAAAAGGCCAGGTGGTGATGCCAAGGAAAAAAATTGACAAGCTTGTAGAATTTGCAAAGGGCTACGGCGCGAAAGGGCTTGCTTATCTGGGGGTAAATGAAGACGGAACTTACAAATCTTCGTTTGCAAAATTTATGACGGAAGAAGAGTTAAAAGCGTTGGTACAGTCCATGCAGGGAGAGCCGGGAGATTTGCTTTTGTTTGCAGCGGACCGCAATAAAATCGTATGGGAAGTTCTGGGTGCGCTCCGAATTCATCTGGCAAAAGAAGCCGGACTGATCGATGAAAATCAATACAACTTCCTCTGGGTCACGGATTTTCCGTTATTGGAGTGGTCGGACGAAGAAAACCGCTATATGGCGATGCATCATCCGTTTACGATGCCGGTAGAAGAGGACTGGGAAAGGATAGACAGTGATCCGGGTTCCGTCCGTGCAAAAGCTTACGATATTGTATTAAACGGAACGGAATTGGGCGGCGGCAGTGTGCGTATCCATCAAAATGATATTCAGGAAAAGATGCTGGAAGTATTGGGCTTTACGAAAGAAAGAGCCTGGGAACAGTTTGGCTTCCTGCTCGGGGCATTTCAGTACGGCGTACCGCCTCATGCAGGGTTGGCGTACGGGCTGGACCGCCTGGTGATGCATATGGTACATGCGGAATCCATCCGCGACGTAATTGCGTTCCCGAAAGTAAAAGACGCGTCCTGCCTGATGTCAGAAGCGCCGAATACCGTGGAGGAAAAGCAGTTGGAAGAACTGGGAATCCAGATTAGGCCGAAAGAAGAAACAGACGCATAAAAAAATCCCGCTTGAGCGGGATTTTTTTGTTACCATTCCAGTAAAGCCGCGCCCCAGGTCAGACCTGCGCCGAATCCGGCAAGCACAACCAACTCTCCACTGTGCAGCAGCCCTTTTTTGTTGGTTTCATCCAACAGGATCGGCACACTGGCGGCAGAAGTGTTTCCACATTCATCCACATTGACCGGAAATTTTTCAAGCGGAAGACGCAGACGATGCGCAATAGATTTTATAATCCGGAAATTTGCCTGATGCAGTAAAAACAGGCTTACGTCTTCCAGATTTCTGTTTCCTTTTTCCAGTACTTCTTGAATACATTCCGGTACTTTTTTTACTGCAAATTTGAACACTTCCGGGCCGTCCATATAAATATACCCCAAAGACAGGTCGCCGTCTGCAAAAGGATTGTCCGTCGTACGTCCCCTGCAGGAAAGCACATGTCCTCTGGCTCCATCGCTTCCCTGAATACCGGCCATAAAACCCGGCGTTTCACTTGCGGTTATAACGGCGGCTCCTGCGCCGTCCCCAAACAGGATGCAGGTATTTCTGTCGTTCCAATTGGTAATTTTTGACAGTGTTTCTACCCCGATGAGCAAAGCTGTCCGGCACATGCCTGTCTGAATATAAGAATCAGCGATATTCAGTGCGAATAAAAAACCGGAACAGGCAGCGTTGATATCAAAAGCGGCGGCGTTAACCGCACCAAGTTCTTTCTGTACGCTGCAGGCAGTGCTCGGCAGAAGATGATCGGCGGAAACCGTTGCCACAATAATCAGATCTACGTCCAGCGCGCCGATTCCGGCATCTTCCAACGCCTTTTTTCCGGCGGCAGCGGCCATTTCTACAGTAGTTTCCCCTGTGGAAATATGCCTGGAAGCGATGCCGGTTCTTTCTTTGATCCATTCGTCGCTGGTATCCACCAGAGTGGAAATATAATGGTTGGTTACCTGGTTGTCAGGAAGATAGCTTCCGGTTCCCATTATTTTTGCATGCATAGTAAAATCATCCATTCTATATAAAAAGTTTGACAATCAAAGTATTTGTCTTTTCTGAGTATAAATAATTTTTGGGGATTTGTCAATGCATAGCATAAGAAAGGATGTCGTATAAAAAATATTATCAGAAGTTGGCAGCATCAAAGGAACTGATTTCATAGGTATGCTGTCAGGCCGGTACAAAATATAACAATTGCCTGCTTTATCAAATGGATTTTCTAACCGCTCTGCCAGGATTACTTTTGCGTACGCAACCGCCCTCGATGCGCCGTCCGGGCGCACTCGGACTTTTGGGGACATCCCT
>JAAWJJ010000002.1 GCA_022796875.1 Eubacterium sp.
GGAAAAGATCCACAAATCAAGGGATTCTTTCCAGATTTTTCTATATATAGAGCAAGAGTATCGCTCAACCATCTCATTTGATGATTTTGCGACACCCCCCTCATAATTTTGTTCCAACTTATTTGTTGATAAATCCGTAATTATCTCTGTCCTGAGCGCCTGTACCACAGTAAAGGTAAGTTCTGTCCGGAACATCATTGATCTTGTCTTCATCAATACGTGCAACACAGCGAGCCATAGAGCCGTCGCCCATGTACCAGCGAAGCGGGAAGCAGAAGAATTCAAATTCTTTGCCTTTTACTTTTTCAAGATCTCCACCAAGGTTTTCAACACCTACGATACCATGGCCAAGCATTGTTTTGTGGCATGGTTCCCATGTTCCCCAGCAGCCGATTGCTTCAAGATCACCGTATAATTCATCATATTTTTCCTGTCCGTATACTTCGATAAACAGTTCTTTATCGAAACGTGCATAGGATTCTTTACCGAACTCTTCGATGTATTCTTCTGTGATCGGTCTTCCGGAAGCGCCAAGAAGGTTCATTCTTGTCATACCGTTGTTGCCCATAGCTGTATGAAGCGGATGGTCAAGAGCCTGCATATCCATAGCTACGCATTTTACGCCCTGTTTTACAAACCACAGACCAGCTTCACGGCCTGTACCGCAAGAATAATGATAATATTCTTTGGAATCATCAAATTTCAGATGCATGCCTGTGCAAAGGCAAAGAACTTTGTCTTTCAGGTAGCCGGATTCTGGATCGATTCCCATGTTACGGCAAGCTTTGTCAAGATGCTCGTCTGTGATCAGTTCCCAACGTCCTACGAAGCTGAGGTCAAGACATACTGCGTCGCCTGTGTAAGCGTCGATAGCCATTTCATGTGTATAACGAGCTCTTTTGCCGTCAAATTCACGTTCCATTACATGACGAGGAGCGTCACAGTGCGTACCTGTATGCATAGTACAACCGATATACTGTGTTAAAACGCCGCCTTTTGCCATTGAATGTTTGCTGTCGATTACCGGTTTGTCAAAATATGGCCAACGCGGAATCTCAGCACTGAACGGATGTGTTAAATCAACCCAAATTTTTCCCATTTTTAATTTTCCTCCATTTTCTTAAATAATAATTATTTTGAATATACCAGGGCGGGGTATGCCCCGGTATATTGCCGTTGATGTCATGTTATTTCTATTTGTCGTAGAGCATTTTGATCAGATATTCATTTAATCCTGCATTTTTCTCAGCGATCTCTTCATCTGTATAACTCATAAAACCTTCGCGTTTTCCGTCTACAAGTTCCGCACGGAATCCGAGTTTACCGTCTTTGATCATTTCATCCAGCAACGGTGACGGCTCATGGCTGTCCTCAATATATTTTAATACATAATTGTGGATATTGCTTGTCAACTGCGTACCAACCATATCGGAGTTAACCAACGGCGGCAGATAAGGCAGCCTTAAACCGAAACTGTACTTGCAGGCGTCATCTACTGTCTTCGCGTCGGCAATGCCGTTTTCTACGATAGAGATTGCTTCACGCCACAATGCATGCTGCATCCTGTTTGCAATGAATCCAGGTACGTCCTTTTTGCAGAGAACCGGTTTTTTACCTGCTTCTGTCAGAACATCCATAACCGTATTGATGACTTCATCGCTGGTAGCTTCTGTCTTAACCACTTCTACTAACGGAATCAAAAAGCCTGGATTCCAGAAATGAGTTCCGCAAACCCTTTCTTTATGCTCGCATTTCTGAGCAATTTCCGTAGGGCTCATAACGGACGTATTGGTACAGAAAATTGCCTTTTCGGAAACCGTCTTCTCAAGACGCGCAAACAGATCCTGTTTCAGTTCCATCACTTCCGGAACGCACTCGATAAAGAGTTCGCCGTCCGCTACTTCGCTGTCGTCAAAAGCAATGCTGATTTTGGAAACGATTTTCTCCACATCATCCTGCGTTACAATCTCTTTGTCCACAAGCTGTTTCATATTGGAGCGTACTTTCTCGCGCGGATCTTCTCCACGATTGGAAGAACGAAGAATCGTAACCTGAGCTCCGTCGATATTTGCAAGAACCTGAGCAATGGCAGCTCCCATCATACCGGAACCGCATACTACAAATTTCTTTAATTTACTCATTCTGTTTTTCCTCCAATTATTTTATTAGCAGTTTAAGTATCCGCCTGAGCAGTCATAATTTCCGCCTGTCATAAATTTAGAAGCGTCAGAGGAAAGGAAAATTGCAAAACCAACGAAATCATCCGGCTCTGCCAGACGTCCGATCGGCTCACGTTTCATGAAGTTTTTGTAAACTTCTGAATCCGGATCAAACATCCATTCTGTTAATTCGCTGCGGAATACGGTAGGAAGCAGGGAATTTACACGAATACCATATTTTGCTGTCAGATCACAAGCCATAGAAGCTACCATCATGTCTGCGCCGCCTTTTGACGTACAATATCCGGTATAGCCAGCCATACCACGTTTGGACCGCTGAGAGGTAACGACAACGATGCTTCCTTTTACTCCTTTGTCAACCATGGACTGAGCAACATATTTTAATACGATGTAAACGGATTTACAGTCAGCATCCATAATATACTGCCAGTCTTCTACGGACTGATCCAAAATATTCTGCGGTTTATTGAAACCGTGGCAAACTGCCAAAATGTCAATCTGGCCATATTTATCTTCTGTTGCTTTTACCAAAGCTTTTACCTGGTCTTCATTGGACGGATCTGCTGTAGTATATGCACATTCAATATTTTCTGCTTTGAATTCATCTTCCAATTCCTGCAGTTTCGCACCGTTACGGCCCGTCATCATAACTTTTGCACCGGCATAACCGTATGCTTTTGCAAGCACTTTACCTAAAGCGCCTGTAGCGCCAGTAACTAATGCTACTTTTCCGGCTACGGAAAACATATTTTCTACATATTCTTTCTTTACGTTAACCATTGGACAATTCCTCCTTATTTTTGCTTTGTTAATATGCTTCTATTTATGAACAGAAATTCCGGTTTTCGGACTTTCCGCTATAAAACGGACTTGTATTTTTTGAAAATACAAACCTGTATGTCCTGAAAATACAGACTTGTCCGCCTGTGGATTAAACTCCCGGATATGTAATGATAACGAGAACCCTTGCCGGATAATCCGTTTCATTTTCAAAATAACGTTCTTCGTTCGGTCCCATGGAGAATGTATCGCCAACATTTAATTTCCACTCGTTGCCGTTTCTGTCTTTTGTGGTCATCTGGCCTTCCAGAATATAATAACATTTTTCACAAGCGTTATCTGCGTAACCCCATCCTGCTCCGCCGTGCGGCTCAAAATGTGACATGCCTACCCAGAATTTCTCTGCGCCGGTTTCTTCTTTGCCATGGAATCTTCTTAATACAACGCCATGATGTCCCGGAGCTTCATAAACGGTTGCGTTTTCAAAAGTGTTTTTTTTCATTTTTTGTTACCCCTTTCAAAAAAATAGTGATAAATTTCTTCTCTCTTTACAAATAATTCCATTTGTAAAGATTTGATATGATTAGTATAATTCTTTTTTTGTTTTTATGCAATACATACAATTTTGTTATCTAGTTACCATTCGGTATCTATAGTGGGATTTATACTATTTCTTTTATCAATCCTGCTTTTCTTGTGGTAATAATCTACATATGGATGGAAGCGAATTGATTCAGGAAAAATATCACGTCCAAAACAACGAAACCGATGATAAACGGCTTCGTATTGAAAATCCGGAAACTTTTCTCGCTTTTCCCAATCAAAAACAGGAAAACCGGAATCAGCACAAACGCCAGGAATATGGACGTCCGTTCCCCGGACGCATAAAAGGCAGGGGAAAATCCGAGCACGAGTTTTGTCGCCGCACCAAAACAAAGACTGCCTAAAAGCAGGATCCGCTCTTCCATGTTCTGGGTAACGCCGAGAAAAGCAATGCACATACATAAAAGCATCACACAGCCTAATATCACAGCTTCGCCGTTCCTCCGGTATTCCCCGAACCATTTTTCTCCTTTTCCCGCCGTTGTCATGACCGCCTCCACAATAATATAACAGAACGGAATAATAGCGGCTGCCTTTGTAACAACGGATGTTCTGTTTTTAAACGCCAGATAAATTAGCACCAGCAGGCACGCGGCGGTAACGACTGCAATCCCCTGTGATTCGAACAGCGCTTTCAATAAAACACTGACGCCCTCCCTGAATTTATGTAAGAAACTATATCCTCCATATTCCGGAAAATACGTTACAGTTTCGGCATTTTGCCGGCAGGCGTTTCCCGGACAGGTAAGAATCCAGATAAGTTCCGCAATATTTAACAGAAAAAACGGCAGAACCGCTTTTTTTAACTTTTTCTTCCTGATATCCCAGACCAGCAGCATTCCCAAAAACAGAAACAGAAATCCACACATCTGTTCCTGGTTCATGGCATATAAGGCGGCCAACATCGCCAGAATATAAGAGATTTTTGAAACTTTTTCCCCCTTCCGAAGCCGCCATACCGTCAGATATACATACAAGCCAAAAGCAACGACCCAGCTGTAATTTGTCGTAGTCGCAATCCATCCGGCCGAACTCATCATTGCGATCGGATACATCATCAGGAAACAAAACAGAAAAGAATATTTTATTTTCTCATTCCGGATGCCTGCGGTTTTATCAAGGCAGTACCCTGCCAGAATAATAATCAGAATGTCCGCTATGTGCCAGACAATCACAGGGATTCTGCTGACAATGACCAAAACCACTTCGATTACGTTCCTGGACGACCACCTTAAATAATGGAATTTTGTAAAATTGAATATTCCGTCGAAAACGGTCCCGTCTTCCGGGAAATAATCGCTTCCTCTTTTCAGGACATTGCCGTATACGTCTACGGCATCCCCGAAAGAAAGGTCATAGTTGATATGATAAATGACCAGCACTATCATTCCCGCCAGATAAAATAATATTTGCGGTTGTAATATATACTTGCAGACACTGCTGCCCTTTTGCTTCATAAAATATTTCTCCTGTCTTTTTTCGTTTGTCACCTATTTTTTCTTCTGTCTTCCGTTTTCCCGCCGGTTTCTCTGCAATCCCTGCTGCTGCCGGTTTCTCTGCAGTTCCAGGGAAAAAGTGATCGCGAAAGTGCTGATCGGAACCGCCAGAATACACCCGATCCCGCTTAAAAATACCGGCATTGCAATTTCCGCAAAAGACGCGGAATTAATAAACTGCCCGAATGTATAGCCGCTGTCGTTGATACAAATAATCAAAAACAGGGATTCCCCGATGCAGGCAAAAAACAGCGTGTTTACAGTCGTGGAAAACACGGTTTTCCCTACCCTTTTGCCGGCCCGGAACAGTTCATGCGTATCTTCCGTCCCGTTTACCGCAATTTCATAAGTAGAAGAAGTCACGGAAATCGCCACGTCGATGACGGATCCCAAAACAGCTACGATCAAAAGCGCGGCGGAAATCGCGGCAAAATTCATCCTCACGTTGACGTCCAGCGCCGCAATATCCTCTTCATATATCAAAAACTCATTAAAAGAACCTAATTGCAGCAGATTAGAAACAATACCGCTGACTATCATTAACAATACGATCACAATCATGACCGCAAGCGCGGCGGAAGATGTTTTCAGATTCAAACCGTTCTGATAAAACAAAATGACCGCTACCATAAGCGCACAGGTAATGATGCAGACAACATAAGCGTTCACATACAGATTAAGCAGTACAATATCCAGAAAAAACAATCCAATATTAATAGCCAACGCTTTTAAGGAACGTACGCCTCTTTTTCTGCCGGTCAGCAAAAACAAAAGAACCAATATTACGGACAACACGGCGATCATCGCGAACACCCCCTTTTCGTCATTAAATGGACGCAAAAAAATCCTGTGATCGGAATCGTAGATAAAATCGCAATTCCCCCCATTAAAAACCGGATCAGTTCAAACGGGATCTGATATTTGTAAATGACGGACAGCGAATAACCGTTTGTCAATTTTAGCAGGATTACCGGGACAGAGCCGTACAGATACGCAAAAAACAGAATATTTACCATCGTACCCATAATATCGTATCCGACCTCCCAGACGGATTTCCAGACGTCTGCACGCGCTATTTCAGGATTCTTTTTTACCAGCTCATTGACCGTCGCCGCAATCGTAACCGACGCGTCTACTACCGCTCCCAGGCATCCGATCACAATCTCCACAAAAAAGACCGCCCGGATACTGAATGGATTTACCACATAAGACATCGTCAGGTATTCATAACTTCCCATAAGGGAAAGCACGATCTGGTAAATAAGCACTACAGCGGCCATCACCGTAAACGAAGCCGCCAGTGTGACCAGGATGTATTTGGATATGCCGTTGCTGATGATAAGCGATAACGCCGTAAATAAAAATACCAGGACTACGGCCAGCCAGACCAGCTTTGCCCCATTTTCATATAACTGCAGCGCACCATATAACAAAAACACATTCACGGCAAGCGTTATGATCGCCGCTACGCCCTTGGCACCGGCAATCAGCACAACTAAAAATACAAATATCATCACTACGGTAAAAATTGCGGTATCCCGTTTTAATCCGTCTATGGACGCTTCCCGGCCCGCAGAAGTAAGCGTTACAAATACCTGCTGTCCTTTCCGGAAACGGTCACTTTTGATCCGGGACTGCCCGTAAGTGTTTTTTATCCTGACAACGGCGCCCTTTTTTTCTCCGTTTAATACGCGCGCTGACAACGTCTGCTCATAATACTGCTCCTGTTCTCCGTTCGGGCCGGTCATGGTTCCGGCCGGAACGTTTTCGGCTTCCGTAATCTGCGCCACCGTATCCTTATAGCAGAACGAATCAAAACGTGTAAAAACGGCAAAAGCGGCCATCACAGCCAGCAGAATCAGCGCCGACCGGGAGATCATGCGCTCTTTTCTTTGCAGGCTGTGTAAATAGCCGCGTATAATATATTTAAAATAAATCCAACTTTTTTTAAAAATCGTCAACTGAAATACACCAGTTCATCTTCCGGCGCTTTTGCCGGTTTGTAATCCAGCATATAGAGTACCGGGCCTTTCCGCCCTTTATACTCCCTGGCAATCTCAAGTTTGATCTGCGCCGTAATTTCGATCCAGGATTTATGCTCCAACTGCCCGGCCTTTTCGCTTTTGCATTTAAAACCGATAAAGGTTATATCCTCCACGCAGCAGGTCATGGCAAATCTTCCTGGCACGAAAATACCCTTTTTTAACTTATCCGGCCGGTAAACTTTCGCCAGAAAATGAACTTTTTTCCCTTCGTATCTTTTTGGATTGTCTAAAACATCTAAATACCATAAGCCGTAATCTTCGTCCGTTATGTCCAAACAATCGCTGTTAATATCATACGGCAGTTCTTCCATATCGTTATTGTCAATCGTACCGTCTTCACGTTCGTAAACCATCTGTGCTTTCCGGTTGACCGCTTTTACCATACGGCGGAATTTTCCTTTCGGCGTATCCTCCGTACAGCGGTTAAATATGACAACGTCCGCCTGGAAAAGCTGTTCTAATATCATAGCGCGCATATTGGCCATATATACTTCGAACGTGGAAGCGTCCACTGTCGCCAGCGACTGTACCAACACCCAGCCTTTCGGAAGTTTTGCTTCCGTAAACACGGACATTTCCCATGTTCCGTTATATTCGACAAATACCTGTTCCGGACGATACTGAAGATCACAGAGTTTTAAATTCTCCTCCGTAAAATCTTCGGGCGACTTCACCTGAATGATATCTGCGTTGATCTCTTTTAACTTTTCCTCGTCATACTCCACATCTCCGTCTTCACACATGAGAATCAGATTTTTTGCACCCACCCCAAACTCGTTGCCAAGCAGGGTTTCCAGGATCAGGGAAGTCTTTCCGCTGTCCATGAAACCGGTGAACAAATATACTGGTATTTCATCCATTATCATCAACTCCTTACGCCTGAGATTACTGTTTTTTGAGATTCCAGTTGGTTCGTAATATTATTTTGGCTGCCGTTAACTTTGGCTGCCGGTGGTACAAAACTATTATTTGTTGTCCGATTCCCTCAAATGGACAAGCCATAATAATTTTGTACCTTCCGGCAATTCAAGGTTATCGAATCTTCTCCACTGCAGTACGATCCTACTCAGAAAGCTATTCACTATACCAGTAAAAACAGTTCCTCTAATTTATGCTCGTCAATATTTGTACCGATTACACAGAGCCGCCCTGTATAATCCGGCTCTCCGTCCCGCAATTCATACTCGCCCGGAACCATATCAAAGTAAATCCAGCTTCCGTCTTCCGCCGGAACCATGCCTTTGGCACGCAGCACTTCTCCATATTCCCCGCTGTCGCAGAATTTCTTTAAAATGCTTTCGATCTGCTCTTTTGTATATTTGTGCGGCGTTTCTTTTCCCCAGCTTGTAAATATTTCATCCGCATGATGATGGCCATGAACATGATCGTGGTGACCATCGTGGTCGTGATGATCATGATGGTGATGGGCATGGGCACGGTGACTATCGTGCGCATGGTCATGGTCGTGATGATGCCCGTCATGGTCATGTCCGTCATGATCGTGATGGTGCCCGTCATGATCGTGATGGTGCCCGTCATGGTCGTGATGATGCTCATGTTCTGCTGCATCCCTTTCATGCTGTGCCAGCGCTTCTTCCATCATTTCTTCTTCCAGGGATTTCTGTTTTTCGATCACGCTTAAAATCTGGTTCCCCCTGATCTCGTCCCATGGCGTTGTAATAATAGCCGCCTTTTTATTAATTTCCTGAATCTGCTTTACACTGAGTTCCAACTGCTCTTCGGTAATTTTCTGGCTGCGGCTCAATACTACCGTAGTGGCATATTCAATCTGGTTATTGAAAAATTCTCCGAACGCTTTCATCTGTTTAGAAACTTTCTGCGCATTTACAACGGTTACAAGCGCATTAAGTTTTACATCGTATTTGTCTTCTACATCTTTGATCGACCTCATAACGTCAGAAAGCTTGCCGACTCCGGACGGCTCAATCATAATTCTGTCCGGATGGAATTTTTCAATCACTTCTTTTAAGCTTCTTCCAAAATCCCCGACCAGCGTACAGCAGATACATCCGGAATTCATTTCTGTAATCTCTATGCCCGCATCTTTTAAAAAACCGCCGTCAATTCCGACTTCCCCGAATTCATTTTCGATCAGAACCAGTTTTTCCCCCTCGAAAACTTCTTCTATCATCTTCTTTATAAATGTTGTTTTCCCGGCGCCCAGAAATCCGGATATAATATCAATTTTTGTCATTGCTTTTCTTTTCCTTTCTTATTCTTTCCTGTTTTAGAAAACTTTACTATTATTATACCCGCATTGTCAAGTCTGCCTCACACAAAAATCAGGAACCGGATATCTGTTGTTGCTTTTCATGGAGTGGAGAGAAGCCGCTGACAGTTTAGTCTTTTCTGTCAGGCTTCATTCATAATTTCTAATGTATGAAGATATAAAAAAATATTATCAGAACATTCTTTAAGCGGAAAAAACGGCATACCGGCAGTTCCAATAGCTTTGCTAAATATTACAGAAGATTGGCAGCATAAGAACAGGATTTCATAGACGTGAAAAGTCAGGCTTGTACAAAATAATAACCAATTGTCCTTGCGGAAGAAAATCCATTTGATGGAGCAGGCAGTTGTTATATTTTGTACAGGGACTGACAGAAAACATATGAAATCAGGTTCTCTGATACTGCCAACTTCTTATAATATTTTTATACCACCAACTTTTTCATAAACTGCACACTTTTCTTTCTGGCGCACAAAAAAAACAGGCAGTTTGCATGGCATTTTCCACATCGTTTTATACCAAAAAGCAGTTTACCCATTTTTCTCTGATTTTTTCTATCACGATACAAGCAACTTTTCCAAATTTTCCCGAATGATAAAAAAATAACGTTTTTTGCATTTCCAGCCAGTTTCAGATATTTTTGATAAAACCAATTGAGAGGAGATCGGGTGATTGTTCCTGAAACCTATTGAAAAAATATCTGATTAATGTTTTTGAAATCCACAGCAAGGAGGTAAAACAAATGTGTGCATCTGTTTTTACATTTATAAGTTCCAAATTTAACCTGAAAAATGCAATTGCTCCAACCCTGGTCGTAACCGGAATCTTTTTCCTGAACTACTTCTTTTTCGGGTTGGAAAATACCGTCATCGGTCCATGTATCGCTTTGTCCTATCTTTATTTTTCCAAAATCAGCAACCGCATGGCGTCCATCACCAAAACGTTTCTGATTTATATGGCCGTAGCAGTTTCTGCATGGCTGGCCGGAATGAACCTGACGCTTTGTATTACCATAAATATCGGCGTATTTTTCTGGATCGCCTTTGTGTTGATTGATGAATACCACCCGGACAATTACTATACGCCGGGTATCGCTTTTTTGATGTTTCAGCTGTCCCCGATCACCGGAAACGGGATCGTTACCAGGTGTACCGCGCTGGCATTATCCTTTTTTCTGGCTTTTCTTATTATGTGGATGACGTCTTTCTTCTTCCGTAAAAAACTGGTACAGGAATATGTAGAAGACGGACTGAACATCGGCAGGAAATTACTGAATGTTTATGAAGCAGGAGAAACCGAACAGGTTTCCCGTCTGCAGCAGGAACTGCGGCAGATCAGCGAAACCATCAGCGATGAAATCTACCAGTATAATTACGCTGCTTTCAAAAACGAACACCGCGTCAACTGGTACTGCCGGTTTGTGGCTTTATTTCAGGTGTTTATCAACCTGACATCCGATGAAAATGTGGAGGAAAAAGCCCCGATCATGAGAAATATGCTCCAAAATTTTTCTCAGCTGTTGAGCAAAAATATGGAATTTGCGGAGCGCAAACTTCTTACTCTCAAACAAAACAAAACGGATCTCCACTCATTCCGCCTGCGGTTTGCTTTACGTATGGTCATTATTATGATCCCATGCATCATTTTTGCTTACCTGTGTCCATACGGAAACGGTTACTGGCTCGGTGTATCCGTTTATTTTATGCTGGTTCCCCTCTATGAACAGTCCGGATTCCGGATCAGGGGCAGAGTATTCGGGACACTGGCCGGAACGCTGATCTGCCTGATCCTGTATACGGTTTTTCCGGAACAGGGCCAGCACGTCATTATCATGACAATTGCCAACCTGTTTATCAACAGCTCCACGAGCTATACCGCAACGGTTGCCTATCTGACATGCGCGGTGCTTGCGCTGAATATTACCACTCAAAACCTTCTGTTTACACTGGGAGAACGTCTGGTTTACACGGTCTGCGGAGCATTTTTAACGATGATAGCCAGTCGCTATATCTTTCCGATCCGGGTACAGCCGGAAGCGGAACACCTGAAACAAAAACTGGCTGAAATTCAAACGGAACTTGCCGCCGTCCAGTCTTCCAGCCAGCCTCATACAGAAGAAACGCATCGCCAAAACGACCAGTTACTGATCCGTTCCTATTTGCTGGGACGCCGTTTGCGTGAATATCAGCAGGCAATGGCTGAAGATTCCACAGATCTGCTCCCGTTGATGGAAGAACATATGAAGAACGTATCCTGCTATTTCACGTATCACTTTACCGGAATAAAAGCTACTCTCCGAACGGATTCACAATCATCAAAACAATTGCAAGCACGATACACAATATGACATCCGCCAGTAAAATCCCGGTCAGGCTGTAACCTAAAAGCATCATCCAAAAGGAACTGAAAAATCCTCCCAGGTTCATCATTGCCAATATGACGGAAGTTCCCGTTCCGATCGTCGACGGCGGTGTCGCAATACCGACCCATCCCGTAAAAGCGGCGAACAGCCAGTTAAACCCGACTCCGATCAGCGCATACCCCGCTCCCATGACCAGGGCGCCGGAACCGGAAAAACCACGAAAGCCCCAATCGCCACATCGGCAAAAGCCAGCGGGAACACAAATCTTCTCCATTTATCAAACACTTTTCCGAACACCAGCCCTGCGGCCATGCCGGCTGCCGAAAACGCGGTAAGCGCCATAGCCGCCACTGCCGCGCCGCCGGCGTTCCTGACTTCAAAAATGGTGGATGCGCTCATCATTACACTTAAATTCACTGTCTGAAAAACCAAAATCAGAAGACCGATCAAACCAACCGTTTTCCAGTTCATCTTTTCCTTTCCGGCAGAACTTTTCGAAACGCCGTTTTTTTCCGGTAATTCTTCTTTCGGCAAAAAGAACGCCATGACAAGGGCTACCGCAAAAAAGGAATGGCTGAGAAAAGAAAGCCGCCACGAGAAATCTGCCAGTACCCCGCTGATCATCTGGAATACAATCCCCCCGATATTCATGGCAAACGTGCCAAGCCCGATCAGTTTTGCCTGCCTGCTGCCCTCAAAATTTAACATGATCATGGCGTTTCCGAGCGGCGCGATCAGGCCTATGGCAAACCCGAATACCAGCCTGACCAGCAAAATCGCTGCAAAATGATCCAGAAAGACCGGAAGCACGCCAAATACAAGGCTCAACAGGCTGCCCCAGACAGCAAGCGTTTTCGCCCGCAGTCTTTTCCCCATAACGGCTCCCGCCACGAGAGAACCCGCTACCATACTGAAAGTAGCGATCGTCTGGATAAAGGAAACATCTTTTCCTTCAAAATGGGCGGCAAGCGTTGACAGAGCCGGAGTTACCGCATTCGCCCCAAGTCCCATAAGCGTCAGGCTGAGCATTGCCAGCGTTCCTATAAGCCCAGGCTGATTTACTTTGTTTCTTTCCATTGTTTTTCTTTCCTGTTCTTTTCTGATCTATTATTTTTTTACGCTCCTGTAATTTCACTTTCATTCATATACAAATCCGTTCTTCCAAGCGGTTTTTTAGAGCATAAAAGCATCAGGACCGCTCCGATTGCCGAACAGATAATCAGTCCGATAAACGTCGTCGTAAAACTTCCCGTAACCGCCGCCAGGCTTCCCACCAGGGTAAATCCAAAAGAACGGGCTAACGTATTTAAAATGAATACCACGGTCCAGGCCGAATCAAAATCATACCGCCCCCAGACGGATGCCGTCATGGAAATCGCCAGATTGTTGGAACCTCCCATCACGCTTGCAAACATAACGATGGCAATGATCATCATAACCGGATTCGGAATCAGCGCAAAAATAACCGAAATGATAAAATAAACAAACATAATCACACAGGTTTTCCGGCTTCCAAGCCGCTCGTCTATGATCCCCCAGATCACGGAAGCCGGCATCGCTACAAAGAAAGTGATTCCCATCAGGAAAATAGCTTTTGGCGTATCGATTCCCGTATAATTGCACATCGGAATAAAATTGCTCATAATCCCGATCGTAAACATGACCAGCACGCCGCCGCCAATGCCGACAAACCAGGTTTCCTTTGTCATAAGCAGTTTCTTTACCGTCCACGGGCTGGACTGGCGGTATAAGCTTCCCAGTGCATACCTTTATGTTACCCTGAAACCAGATGCTTGTATATGGAATAAAATTATCCGGACTGTTCCAAAAATTCATACCGTTCCGTAACCTGCCTGAAGAGCGCAGGCGAAATTGCCTCGTATTTGGCCGTCGTTTTCTCATATGCCTTGCGCAAACAGACGTATTTTGTTATATTTTAATCTATCAAAACCTTATGGGGGAAAAGAAAAATGACGTTTGATCAGTTAGAGTATTTTTTAAAAGCCGCTAAATACCGGAATCTTTCCAAAGCGGCGAACGAACTTTTTATCAGCCATTCCGCTTTAAGCAAAAGTATGTCCGCCCTGGAAGATGAACTGGACGCCGTACTTTTTATCCGGGATAAAAACTCCTTGCATCTGACCGCAGCCGCTCGCCGCAAAAAACATTGTAAGCTTGGACGACCTGCAAAAAGAATGTGTGATTTTCCCTCCGAAAGTCGGCACAATCAATACGGACATGTCTTTGCTCGGAAAGCTTGATGGCCGTCGCCAGCTCCGTAAACGCCATGTCGGTAAAACAATTGGTAAAATACCGGTTAAAGTGTCCTCCGTTATCCCCGTATCCTCCGGGACCGGTCACATTTCCCTGCGTTACCTGCGCTGCGCCACCTCTTGCTTTTTCTTCCATATACGCGATCCCCAAATCGTTCGGGGCTCCGTACGTAACGTGCGACAACGCGCACGGCGGCAGGAAAATGTGATTTTTAAAATCAATTCCTTTTACGGAAAAAGGAGCCATTAAATGTGGATATTTTTGTTCTATCATATCTGTTCTCCATTTTTTCTTTGATTGTTGTCTGCATTATGCACTGGGATGCATTGCGATCCAACAAACCGGATCCTTTTTGTACTTTTACTATAAATACTGCACATGATCCTGTAAATGGAAGAAAATGAACAGGAGTGTTCCCAAAAGTCAATCCCTCATACAATCACATGTAATTTTTTTCTTGATAATTATCCGATATCGGACTATAATGGTCATCATCCGAAATCGGACTATATTTTTCGTTCCGATATCAGGTCTATTAATAGGAGGTTTTTTCTATGAACGCCAGCAAATGCCTTTCCGAATTTAACCGTATTATGAAAGAAAATGATAAAATATACCGCAACGCCGCGAAAGCCGTCGGTTTATCCTATTGTTCGTTCTGGATTCTTTATGCTTTAAGAAACACGCAGGAATTACTGACGCAAAGCGAAATCTGCTACGAAACATACCTGCCGAAACAAACCGTCAACTCCGCGTTAAAAAAATTAGAACATGAGAACTATATTGAACTCCTGAACATAAACGACCGCAAGAGCAAACAAATCAGACTGACCGAAAAAGGGGCAGCGCTTGCCGAAAAAACAGTGGATACCATTGTGCTGTCAGAGCAGCGTTCTTTTTACGGGCTGTCCACAGAAGAACAGGAAACGTTTCTTCATTTATTTCAGAAATATACCGACCTGTTACATGTAAATACGCAGACATTAACAGATAGCAGCCTGGAAGATAACAGCCTGCTATCCGTCACTGAAAGGAGCAAAAATGACCATACAATTATCTGATCATTTTACCTATAAAAAACTGTTTCTTTTCTGTCTTTCTCCGATTATCATGATGGTGTTCACTTCCGTTTACGGGGTAGTAGACGGGCTTTTCGTATCAAATTTCGTCGGAAAAGTCCCTTTTGCCGCCATTAACCTGATTATGCCTGTGATTATGATACTCGGAGGCGTCGGCTTCATGATCGGCGCCGGCGGCAGCGCTTTTGTTGCTAAAACTCTCGGAGAGGGCAAACGAAAAGACGCCAACCGCTATTTTACCATGATGATCCAACTGACGGTTTTGTCCGGCATCCTGCTTTCTGCAATCGTCGTTATTTTTCTGCGCCCAATCGCCTTATTTCTGGGCGCTACTGATGCCATGCTCGACGATTGCGTCACTTATGGCAGAATCGCTTTGATTTTTAACACTTCCTTTATGCTGCAGAACGTATTTCAGGTATTTTTGACGACTGCGGAAAAACCGAAACTCGGCCTTGCCGCCACACTGGCCGGCGGTATCGCTAACATGGCCCTAGACGCCCTGTTTATTGCCGGCTTCCACTGGGGCGTTGCCGGCGCGGCGCTGGCAACCGGCATCGGAGAATCAATCGGCGGGGTTTTGCCCTTACTCTATTTTCTTCGTCCGAATACCAGCCTTTTACGGCTGACAAAAACAAAAATGGAACTTCCGGTTATTATAAAATCCTGCGTCAACGGCTCTTCCGAATTTTTGTCTACCGCTGCTTCCTCTATTGTCAGCATAGTCTACAATTTTCAGCTCCTGCGCTTTGCCGGCGAAAACGGAGTGGCCGCATATGGTACGTTAATGTATATTCAGTTTATCTTTATTGCGATTTTTATCGGATATACGATCGGAACCACCCCCGTGATCAGCTACAACTACGGAGCCGGAAATCATGGGGAACTAAAAAATATGCTGAAAAAAAGCCTGATTCTCACGTCTTCCGTCGGCGTCGTCATGATGGCTGCCGCACAAATATTTGCCGTCCCGCTCTCAAACCTGTTTGTCGGTTATGACGCGGAACTGTTTGAAATTACGAAACACGCATTCCGGCTGTTTGCCTTTTCGTTTCTTCTGTCCGGAATCAATATATTTGCATCTTCCTTTTTCACGGCTTTAAATAACGGATTGATTTCCGCAGTCATTTCATTTCTGCGAACGCTGGTATTCCAGCTGCTTTCTGTCTTACTTTTGCCTCTGATTTTCGGACTGGACGGCATCTGGCTGGCCATTACGGTAGCGGAAGCAGGCGCAATACTGATTGTGACAGCGTTTTTGATAAAAAACAGGAAGAAATACCATTATTAGATTAATTGTTTGAACTGCAGCTGAAAAAGGCTGGCCATCATTTGGCCAGCCCATGTAGCCTATTCCAGCAAATTCAGTGCTTCCCCCAGCCGGAACGAATAAATATAGGCTTCTTTTACCGGCTTTTTCCTGGCGTTGGAAACGGCCTGAGCATACAACTGCAGCTGCGTGCGGTAACGTTTGTCCAGAATCTGCATGTTTTCCACGCCGTCCGTTTTATAATCCAGCAAAACGATTCCGTCGTCCTCTTCCCAGAAAGCGTCGATAATTCCCTGCACAAGGATCAGTTCGCTGCTTCTCGTATCTTCAATTTCGTACGCCGGCCGTCCCATGACAAACGGCTGCTCAATATACAGCCTGTCTTCCAATGCCGCACGATGCATCCGGGCAGCAAGTTTCCCGGCGAAAAAGTATTCCAGCTGGCGTATCACGATCAGACGGTAGGAGTCTTCCGAAAGCCGGCCATCCGCATACATTCTTTCCACTTCCTGTTTTACAACATTTCCGTTAAGTTCCTGCCTGAAATCAAAACATTCCATAACGCGGTGCATTGCCGTACCCCGGAGCGCCCCTTTATTTTCCGCCGTTTCTGCTCCCATAAACTGCGGAATATAAGGAATCTGCACCGGTTCTTCTTTAAAGATAATCTCTTCCTCCCCGCTTTGCTCCATCGCGCGGTGCTTGATTTCGGAAACCGATTTTTTTGTCTTTAAAGCGACGTCTTCCAGATAAGGGTAAACAAACTCCAGGCGTTCTTTGATCTGTTCCGACATCTCTTCGTCTTTTTGCAGCAGCGCCTGTCGCATCTGCACCTGTTTTACGGTATCCTGGATATCCCGTGATTTTTTTCCGCTTTCGATCTGCGCCGCCTCAAATATTTTAATTTCATAGCCGTTCTCTTCCCTGACGAGTAACGGAAGCATCCAATGTAAGCAGGAAGACGCGTAAAAACGCCCGGACAGGCCAGACAAATGGTCTGCGTACATCTCTTTCATCTGTAATACCGCCTTGTCTGCGTCGGGAAACGCGCCGGTTAAAATCAGCTTTTCTTTTGCACGGGTAAGCGCCACATACAAAACGCGCATTTCTTCCCCAAGATTTTCGCTGCCCAGCATCTGCGCCAGCGCATGTTTAAAAAGCGTCTGGCTGCGCGTGCGCTTTTCCAGATCGACGTTCTCCAGTCCGATTCCGTAATCCTGGTGGAGAATCAGCTTCCCGGACAGATCCCGCTTATTGAATTTCTTTCCCAGGCCGCTTAAAAATACGACCGGAAACTCCAGTCCTTTGCTCTTATGGATGCTCATAATCGTCACGCAGTCTTCTTCTCCCGGCTCCGCCTGCGCCTCCCCGAAATCCACTTCATATTTCTCCAGTTTATCAATATAGTGGATAAAGCGAAACAGGCTGCGGTAACTCGATTTTTCATAAGAAACCGCCTGCTCCAGCAGCATACGGACATTCGCTTCCCGTTGGGTTCCGCCCGGCATTGCCGATATATAGTCCAGATACCCGGTTTCTGCCAATACTTTTTCCAAAAGATCATACAGGGAATCGTATTCCCGGTATTGCCGGAAACGGCCAAGCATATTTAAAAATTCCTGCAGTTTCCGCTTCAATTCTTCCTCTCTGCCGGTTTGGGCATAATGCCGCACCGCGTCAAAAAAATCTCCGCTTTCATCAAATACCCGTATCTTTGCCAGCTCCTCTTCCGTCAGGCCAACCGTCGGAGAATAAAGCACTGCCGCTATGGCAATATCCTGATGCGGATTATCGATCAGGCGCAGCCAGTTTAAGACGACTTTAATTTCCAGCGCCTGAAAATAACCGTCTTTTAACGTGGAACGGGCCGGGATCCCGCTTTTTACCAGTTCTTCCTGAAACGTCTGCGCGCTGCCGCTCATGCTTCTGAGTAATATCACAATATCCGAATACCTGACCGGCCGCAGACGCCCGGTTTCCTGATCCGTCACAAGCTGCGAAGACATAAGGCTCCTGATTTTCTGCGCTGCCATCTGAGCTTCCATTTCTTTCGCATCCATGCTGCCGTCTTCCGTTTTCGGATCCACGAGCAGGATTTCTGGCCGGAACATAGCCGCCGCCTGCTGTTCCCGCTCCAAATCCGCTCTGTCTGAATCCACTCTGTCTGAATCCACTCTGCCTGAATCCGCTCCGTTTGAATCTTCCTGGCTCAAAACAGGATAACTTGCTCCCGGATACAACGCCGCGTCCGCGTCATATTCAATATTCCCCAAATCCTTTTTCATCAGGCCGGAAAAAATATCGTTAACAAAATCAATGATTTCCCTCCTGCTGCGGAAATTTTTCATAAGGATTACTTTCTGGCAGGGGCCGTCTTCCTTTGTAAACCGTTCATACTTTTCCATAAACAATTCCGGCCGCGCCATCCGAAAACGGTAAATACTCTGTTTTACGTCTCCGACCATAAAAATATTTTCCTCGCCTTTCCACTGTCTGGAAACAGCTGTCAGAATCGCTTCCTGCACATAATTGCTGTCCTGATACTCATCGATCATGATCTCTTCCAACTGTGCGGAAAATTCTTTTGCCACTTCCGTCGGCGCCCCGGTTTCTTCCTCGACGAGAATATTCAATGCAAAATGCTCGATATCCGAAAAATCCAGAATATTGCGCGCCCGCTTCTTTTCTGCAAAACGGTCCATAAAGAAAATTGTCAGCCTGACGAGTTCTTCTACATTCTGCCGGGTCTGTTCCATCTGTTCCAACGCCTGCGCAATACCGGCGGCAAATATTGTTTTCTGCTGTTTCTGCACGTAACCTTTCACATTGTTGCGGATACTTTTTACCAGTTCCTGCAACTGCCTGCTGCCTTCAAAATTCCGCTTTGTCCCCAGCCTTGCAAACTTCATCGACCGTACTTTTTCCCACAATTCCAAAACATCTGTTTCTTTGCAGGCCGCTTCCATCATATCCAGATCGGAAGAAAGCGCCGGCTCGTACATATACGGACCGCTTTCGGAAATGCTTAAGTCATATGCCTTTTGGAGCGTTTTTTTCCATTCCTGCAAAAATGTACGAACCGAATATTCTACGGAACGAAACCATTTTGTTTCTAAAAGTTCCGCCGTATTCTGAATCTCATACGGCTGTAAACATCCGTTCAGCCACTTTTTCGGCCAAGGATGGCTGACCGCATATTCGTAACAGCGCAGAATCATATCGGACAGCTCGTCCTCCCGTTTCCCCGGCACAAAGCTTTCCACAAAATTCAAAAAAGCTTTTTCCTTTCCGGCATAAGATTCTTCAAGCGTTTCCTCCATCGCTTCTTCCATTAACAATTTCAATTCTCCGCTTTCTCCTACGCGGAAATCCGGCTCCAAGCCGACCGTGTGAAAATAATTGCGGATGACGAAATTACAGAAACTGTCGATTGTCGTAATCTGCGCGTTTGCAATCAGGGAAAGCTGGCGCACCAGCCGGGTCTGCTCCGGATGCCTGTCCACTTCTTTCTCAATCGCCTCCCGAATCCGTTCGCGCATCTGCGCTGCCGCCGCTTTCGTAAACGTAACAATTAAAAAACTGTCGATATCCGCCGGATGGTCCGGATCCGTAATTTTCTTTATAATTCTTTCTACGAGCACCGCTGTTTTTCCGGAACCGGCAGCCGCAGATACAAGTATGCTTCGGTTCCTTAACTCAATCACCTGTTTTTGTTCTTTCGTCCACTTGATCGCCATCAATTACTCCTTATCCTTTTCGCCTGGCTTTTTCCGCCTGATTCGCTGCTTCTGTTTTCTTCTTTTGACTCGCTGCTCCTGGCCTCTTCGCCTGGCATGCTACTCCTTACCTCCGCGCCTGATCTCCCTGTAACCGCATCCGTCCAGCCGGACGTCAAATCCGCACACCGCATAGTACGGGCAGTAATCGCATCCTGTATCCGTGCCCAGCCGGTAAGGTTCCGCCGCGGTTTCTCCGGATAAGATACCGGTGCCGAGTTCTTTTGTTTTTTCCCGTACTTTTCCGGACAGTTCCCGGTAATTTTCCTCTTCTAACGCGACTCCTTTCATCTCCAGCTGCTTTAAACGCAGCCTGTCCGCTTCTTCGGCAGACAAAGGCTGTTCCGCCGATACGAGCGGATCATCCACATGAAAATAATATGCACCGCCCGGGAGCGCCGTTTTTTCAGGATGCTGCTTTTGCACGATTTCCATGGCCACATCCATATAAACGAGAAGCTGTAACTGCAGTCCCGCATAGACTTCCTCCAGATTCAGTTTTGCATTTCCTGTCTTATAATCCACGACCTGGACATGGATTCTGTCTTCGGTATCTTTCAGATCAATGCGGTCAATTTTCCCGTTCAGGCTGATCTGTCCGTCCTGCCCGTCCTCTCCCAGTTCCAGCTTCGTACTCTCCAATGCTTCCGTTCCGGAAAACCTGACTTCGTATCCTTCCGGCAGATACCCCTGCTCTTTCGCCTGATGCCCGATCGCCCATACCGTCCGTTTAAAAATCCGGAACATCCTCTCCTGCATATAAGCGGCTCTGGCATTGTCGCTTAGAATATCGCTTCGCAAATTCAACAACGCGTCCCGAAAGCTTTCCGCAATCAGGCGTTCTTTTAACTCTTCCCCCGCTTCTCCCCATGAAACTCCTGCTTCTTTCAGCCGTTTGGCATAAAATTCCAGCGCTTCATGCAGGACGTTTCCAAAATCCAGGGCGGCAAATTCATAAATTTGCCTTTCTTTTAACCGCAGGCCATACGTCAGGAAATGCGAAAAAGCGCAGGCCGCAAACTTCTCCAGTCTGGTAACGCTCATCTGTATCGTTTCTCCGTAAAGTTCCCTCGCCAGATTTCCGTTTAACCGAAGATTACTCAAGCGGTAAAAGATCCCGTTCTCCCACCGGGCCAGCCGTTTGTTCCATTGTTCCGATCCCTGATACCATTGATACAAAGCGGGAATTTCCTTCTCCAGGCTGTTTTGCCCGGCTTCTATTCGTCCAGCCTCCGTCCGCACAGCTCCTCTTATCCCGACTTCTTTCATCCCTCGGATCAGATAACGTTTGGCGCTGTTCGGCGTGACGATTTTTTCCAGCAGCGGAATCTTTCTCTCGTCTGTCAGCTTTAACGACGGAAACAGCTTCCATATATGGCCAATCAGATAGGATTTGCGCAGAGCTTGTCCGTCGCAGCCGTTCTTCGCATACGTCAGGTACAGCCGCCGGGAGGGTTTCGTCATCATAAGATACAGATAAAACCGCTGAATAAACGCTTTTTCCCGCGCGCCGGGAGCCAGCGTAAAATCTTTTTTCTGCAGCCGTTCCCGGTCCGCGTCGGAAATAATGCCGCCGCGGACCGTCATTTTCGGAACCAAGCCGTCGTTCATACCCACTAAAAACAGGACTTTGACCGAAGTCAGGCGGCTTCTTTCAATATCCCCTGCCTGCACGCAGTCGTTTCCTGGAGGGATAATACCCACTTTTGCCGATTCAAATCCCGCCTCCAGCATTTCCCGGCACTCTTCCGCCGTAAAATGTTCTTCTCCCAACAAAGCCACCATTTTATCCATCAGATCAATGACCGTTTTGTAAACGGACGCATATTCTTTCGCAAGGGACGCCTCTTTTCTTTCCGCAAACACTTCCTCCCGCTGTTTTAACTGTTCTTCCATCCTGTGCGCGGTAAAAAATTCATACAGGGCGCGCATCCGGCTTCGAACCGTCCCGTCTTTTTCGGCAAACGCCCGAACTAACGGCTCAAATTCCGCCAGAAAACTCTTTCGCAATTCCTCCATACAGCTAAGGCTGTCTTCTCGCATCCCTTTGATCCTGCGCACCCATTTGCGGTTCCACCTGGAATACCCGCGGATTCCGGTCGCCAGCAGATAATTTTCCAGAAAATCCGCCTGTTCGGCGCTGTAGCCGCTAAATCCCGCTTTTAAATAGCGGATCACGCTTTCATAGGAAAAATCATGTTCCACGACTTCCAGAATACTGCGCACGACTTCCACAAAAGGCTGTTCCGTCAGCGTCCGCGTCCGGTCCGTAAAGACCGGAACCCCGTAGGTTTCAAAAACACCCTCACCATATTTTCCATACGTTTCCATATCGGCAAACACGACTGCAAAATCCCGGTACCTGTAATGTTCTTCCCGCACCAGGTTCTGAATCGTATACGCCGCATACTGCAGCTCCGCGATCGGATCCGCCAGTTTTGCCACCGTAATATTCCGTGCCTGCTTCGGATACGGTTTTGCAGACAGGCGGAACAGATTCTGCTCCAGCCAGTGCAAGTCTTCCGCCTGCGCATAACGCATCGTTTTTCCGCTGTCAAAAACAAGCGGTTCCTCTAATTCACATCCGCACATATCCGCAAGCTTCCCTAACTGACGAACCGTTTTTTTTGTCAGATAAAACAATTCCTGCATCCCGCTGGAAAGCCAGGCGTCTTCCCTGCTGTCGATCGTCAGATTGACGTATACTTTTTCACACAGAGGCAGAATCGCCGCCAAAGCTTCTAACTGTACCGGCGTAAAACCAGTAAATCCGTCGAGCAGAAGAACGCTTCCTCTGACCAGGCGCGAACGCCCCACAACTTCCGACAGCCTGACAAGCACTTCTTCCGCCGTCATATAAGCTCCGTTTAGTTCTTCCAGATAAGCGCGGTAGAGGACGGCAATGTCTTTTAATTTCATGGAAAAAACATCCGGCACGGAATCCGACAGCATATCCTCCAACTGCTCCGGCAAAATCCGGTATTGCATAAACTCCGATAATACGGACTTTAATTCATTGATATAACCGGCCTTATTCATTTTTGACGCCATAAATTTCAGACGATCCGACTGCTCCCGGATAATTTTCTTCAAAATATAATTTTTTCCGGTTTCTTCCAATATCGTCAGCATATTTTCGCCCAGTTCGTCAAAAACCCGATAGGCCAGACGCCCAAAACTCAGTACGTCGATATTCATAATCGTGTGTTCCGGCTGCAAAAGCACCAGTTCCCGCTGCGTCTGCATCGTAAACTGCTCCGGCACAACAATCAGAAAATTACGTTTTTCAGATTCCGCCGCTTCTTTTATAAACTTCCGGTACATCGTATAAGATTTTCCGCTTCCCGCATTACCAAATACAAACTGTAACGACATCGTATCACGCTCCCGCTTCTTTTGTAGTTTCTATTATTCCACACTCCGGGGCATTATGCAAACGGTTCCGCTTCCTTTCTGTTTATATAATAATGCAGACGATTCCTCCGTTCATATCGTTTACGACTTTCTGCATCGTATCCTGCAGTTTCATCTGGCTTTCTTCATCCATCTGCGTAATTTTCCCGCGGATGCCGTCCTCGACCAGTTCCCCGACCGATTTCCCGAAAATATTCGTTTCCCAGATTCCCTCTTCCGTTTCCTGACTGTCCTGCAAATATTTGACCAGTTCTTCCGCCTGTTCCTGGCTGCCGATAATCGGCGCGATTTCGGTTTCTATATTTGCTTTGATCATATGGATGGACGGCGACTGCGCTTTTATCTTTACCCCGAATTTGTTTCCCTGTTTAATCACGACCGGAGCTTCGAGTACTACTTCGGAAAGTTCCGGAGTCACTACCCCGTACCCTTTTTGGCGCACGGATTCGATCGCTCCGCTTACTTTTCCGTACTCTTTTTTGCTTGCGGATAATTCTTTCAGCATGGCAATTAGCTGATATTCTCCGTTAATCTGCGTTCCTGTAAGTTCGCTGATATTTTCATAATAATATTTGTCAAGCACCAGAAAGCGGACTCCCGCCGTCCCCTCAGACAGGTTGATCTGCTCTACGTTGATGCTGTCAATACAGTTTTCTTCTTCTTTCGCACGCATCAGGAAATTCTCTTTCAAAGAAGAAATGTCTTTGATATAATCAATATCTTCCATGATCTTTTTCGCTTCCTCGATCATTTCCGCTTTCATCGGATGCGTGTTTTCCATCATTTCCATCCATTTTGGGATAAAGAAATCAATTTTTGTTACCGGAAATTCATACAAAATACTTTCCAGTATCCGGTCGATATCTTCTTTGTGCATCTGATCACAGTTGACCGGAAGAACGCCTACTCCGTATTTCTGCTCCAGCTCCCCCGCCAGCATTTTTGTTTCTTCGCTGTAAGGTTTTAAGGAATTTAACAACAGGATAAACGGTTTACCGATCCGCTTTAATTCCGATACGGCCTGTTCTTCCGCCTGTTCGTACGCCGTCCGTTCGATATCCGTAAAACTTCCGTCCGTCGTCACTACAATACCGATCGTCGAATGGTCGCGGATGACTTTCTGCGTACCGATCTCCGCCGCTTTGACAAAAGGCACTTCATAATCGAACCACGGCGTACGTACCATACGTTCCCCGCCGTCTTCAATATGCCCCGACGCCCCTTCCACCATAAACCCGACGCAGTCGATCAGGCGCACTTTTACCTCCACCTCGCCGGACAGACGGATGGCAGCCGCGTCTTTCGGTACAAATTTCGGTTCCGTCGTCATGATCGTTTTTCCGTGCGCAGACTGCGGCAGTTCGTCGATCAGCTGAGTACGTTTATTTTCTTCCTGCATATGTGGCAACACCATCAAATCCATAAAACGCTTGATAAAAGTAGATTTTCCGGTCCGTACCGGACCGACTACGCCAATATAAATTTCTCCTTTTGTCCGTGTTTTCATATCATTGTATAGGTTAAATTCGTCTTTTCCACTTAAAATAGCGCCCATCTTTCCTCTTTACACTCCTTTGCAATTTTCTTTGCCCAAAACGCTTTGTACAGTATATGGGAGAAAAAATCGGATTATGCCAGCAGAAAAATAAGAACCAAAAGTTGCCTTTCTTTTTATTATGGGATATACTAATATCTATATCATGCTATTATAATAACGTGTTATTAACACATGTTCAGAGGGGTTATATGATTGAAAAAAATTCAGATATATTAGAAACGGACTTTCCTGACGGGAACAATCCTGATTATCCAAAAAGCAGGCGGGAAAAAAAGGTACTGAAAAAAAGACAAAAAGAATTGCGAAAAGAACAAAAGGAGTGGCGAAAAGAACAAAAAGACGCCCCGGCCAAATGGGACAAGCTCGACAATACAGCCAATCTGTTCCCGGTCATTGCCGGAGAACATATGACAAACGTGTTCCGGATGTGCGTCTGTCTTACCGAAGATATCCGGCCGGAACTGCTGCAAAAAGCTCTGGAAATTTTGCTTCCATGGTTTCAGAATTTTCATTCCAGCCTGAAAAAGGGGTTTTTCTGGTATTACTTTGAAGAAAACCGCAGAAAACTCCCGCCGGTTATGGAAGAAAACACTTATCCGTGCCAATATTTTGCGCCAAACAGCAATCAGAACTATTTATTCCGGATTTCCTATTATAAAAACAGAATCAACCTGGAAGTTTTCCATGTACTGACGGACGGCTCGGGCGCCCGGAATTTTCTGCGCGAACTGACCTATCAGTACCTGCGGCTGGCACACCCGGAACTGGAACAACACGGAACTACTTTGTCGAGTGAAACGTCTTTAAACCGGGAAGATTCATTTTTAAAAAATTACCGCAGCTACAACTTCAAAGCATACAATTCTCCGACCGCCTATTTGATCAAAGGCGAACGGTTCCGGGCGCACAAAATGGGGATTATCCATGCTTCCATGAATTTAAAAAAATTTAAGGAAATTGCCCATAAATATAACGCAAGTATCAACGAATATGTCGTAGCAGTTTTCTTTTACAGCGTTTACAAAGAATACCTGCATGGAATGCCGTCAAAACAGCCGGTTTCCGTCGGAGTGCCGGTAGACTTAAGGCCGTTTTTTGATTCCGACACGACAAAAAATTTCTTTGTCGTCGTGTCCGCCTATTTTAAACCGGAAAAAGAAGATTACAGCTTCGGGGAAATCGTAGAGATTGCCAAAAAATCCCTGCGCTCCCAGATTACCAAAAAGCAGTTGGAAGAACAGTTTTCTTTTGCCGTCGGAAACGAAAAAATCATGATCCTGCGGACGATCCCGCTCGTTTTTAAAAACCTCGGCATCCGCGCTTTTTACAAAACCGCCGCCAGGAAAAATTCCGCCACGATTACCAACGTCGGCAGCCTGAAAGTAAAACCGGAATATGAACCGTATATTACAGACTACTTCTGCTTTTTGTCCCGCTCTTACGGACAGGATATCAAAGCCTGTACCAGTTCTTACAAAAACAGGCTCAATATCACATTCAGTTCTGTCCTAAAAGACACCTCAATCCAGCGGTGTTTTTACCGGCATCTTGCAGAAGAAGGACTGGAAATTTCAATGGAAACGAATGGAGTGTATTATGGCTAAATGTTTAAAATGTAATGTCAATATCACGGACAACACCCTGATCTGCCCGCTTTGCCAGCATATTTTGGAACCAGTTCCCGGTGAAACGTTAAAAAACGCCTATCCAAATATCGAGCAACAGCGTAAAAAAATGATCGTCGCGCTGCGGATTTACGCATTTGCCGCTATTGTTGCGGAACTGCTGCTTGTTATTATCAATCTGCGCTTTTTTAACGGGATTTTCTGGAGCGTTATCACCGGAATCGCCCTACTGTATACGTATTTAACGATCTGGTTTTCTTTTCACAAAAATGCCGATTACCGGATCAAGCTTTTGTTCCAGGCCTGCAGCGGCACCATATTTTTGATTGCAGTGGATTTCGTATACGGTTTCCACGGATGGTCCGTATATATCAGCCTGCCGGTCATCATACTGGCACTGGACGCCCTGACTTTCATTCTGATGATGGTCAACCGCAAAAACTATGAAAGCTTCCTTTGGCTGATGCTGGTGCTGATCGCTCTGAGCGTAATACCGATCATCTTTTATGAACTTGGGTTTATCCATTCGTTAACGATTACGTTTACGGCGCTCGGCGTTTCCGTCATTGAGTTTCTGGGAACGTTTATCGTCGGCGGGCAAAAAGCCAGAATGGAATTGGAGCGCAGATTCCACGTGTAATGTCAAACAGAGCGTTTGGAAAGCCTGAAACCGACTTTCCAAACGCTCTGTTTTTTCCTAAAATACGTCTTTCTGCTCTGCATATACCTGCGGTAAAATAGCCGCCAGATTTGTATATTCTTTAATATTATGTCCGAACAGGCTCTTCGGAACGATATCCGGAATCACAACGCCGTCCGGCAAAACTTTTACCAGTTTTCCGTCTGCCATACCGAATCCGATCCAAAACCTTGATTCAAATAATACACCATCCTGATACGGACGCCATTTATGTGTCATAGCTGCCGGACAATTGCCTTCTCCAACCGCGCATACTAAAGAAGCGCACTGTTCCGTTCCAATCAGGCTTTCGTCATAGCCGATATCCTGCGGCCGCTTAAAGCATAATTTCAGATAATCCGGTCCCATCCCGATATCTTCCAGTATGTAATGGTTCACTCCCCATGTTTTCTGTGCCATAGGGACTGCAGGGTCTACCACATAATCCGCACGATCCGCCCTTGCAAAATAATGGTCTTCCGGATTCCAGATTTTGTATCTCAAATCGGAGCCGACACTATGCCACGGAAACCACCAGTCAAGCATTTCACTTGTAACACCCGGCATATACGTCGTATTTGCTACAAAACCTGTCCCGTCTGACGCAACCGCATATCCACAGTCGCAGGTATTGCCGTATTCTCCTTTTAAAAACAGGTTTTTATCGTTGATACTCAGTACTGTTTCCGGTGCGGAAAGACCTGCGTTCAAAATATCCACTTTATCCTGCGGAATTTCTGCCATCGGCTGTTCAAAGTATTTGTAATAAGACAGCCTTTTTTCTTCCTCGCTTACGCCTACTTTTTTCATTGCTTTTTACCTCCTGCTTATTTTATAGGTTAATTTTACTTGATTTTTTATGAAAATGGTAATATTTTATAATATATAGCCATATCATTTTGGTTATGATCAAACATCTTTTAGGAAAGTAACCAGTTATACAAAATTCATGGCCCCAAAAGGAGAATATATGACGATAAAATCATTAGAATACTTTCTGGTACTTGCAAAACATCTGAATATTTCCAAAGCGGCGCAGGAACTGTATATCAGCCAGCCTGCTTTGAGCAGACAGCTAAAGCAGCTCGAAGACGATCTGTCCGCCGTATTATTTGAACGAACCAACCATTCGATGAAACTCACGCTGGCAGGCGAAGTGCTGATCCAGGAAGCGAACGAACTGTTCCACAAACGGGCGGAACTTTATGACCGCGTCCGTTTTGCCGCCGTCCAGTCCAGCCAGTCCTTATGCATCGGCTATATGCAGGGAACTTTAAACGGAAAACTCCCTGCCTGCATCACCGCATACCGGCGGCAACATTCGGGCGTTCATATTCTATTAAACCGCAACGCTTCCAACCAGGCTTTTTCTGATCTGCTGAAAAACAAAGTCCAGGTTCTTTTTCTGCTGACCACCATAGACGCCCTGCCCGCTCCGTTATGCGGAAACATCCTGCACGAATCGGAACTCTATCTGGCCATACCGGAAGAATTTGCGAAAAGATTCCGGCAGCCGATTGATTTAAAAGAACTCAGCAACGAAACTTTAATTTTGCTCAACCCGACGGACACGCCGTTAATGCATACGCCTGTCCCGCTCTTTCTGCATGAAAATACCAACCAGAACAATATTATTTATGCGCAGGATATCAGCGACGCCGTGGCTATGGTTCGTACCGGACTGGGCATTACCCTGATTGCAAAAGACTACTGCATGGAGTCAACGGATTCCATCCGGTTCCTGCCGCTGAAAGAAAACATAAAAGTAAAACTGTGCATGGCCTGGAATCCGTCTTTTCCGTCTGCCGAAGTCACTTCTTTTGTAAAACTGGTAAACAAACAAATGCCGGGCAAACAATTGCATTAGCAGCCGTTTTCACGAATTCAGCGTGCATATAACCGCATATAATGCGCGATCTTTTCGGCAAGGGCAGCCGTATAGCTGCCTTTTTTTGCCCGCCATTTCCAGTTCCCGGAAGCGGTGGCCGGAGTGTTCATACGCCCCTTTTCCCCGATATCCAGAAGATCCTGCAGCGGAACGATACTTAAATCCGCTACGCTTGCCCAGGCCGCCCGCATCATCGTCCAGTTCATTTTTTCCCCGTCCTGATAGCGCAGATATTCCCGCACATAGCCGGCCACCCGTTCCGGAAGGGAATCGTACCAGCCCAGTATCGTATTGTTGTCATGTGTTCCCGTATATACCACACAATGACGTTCATAATTGTGCGGCTGGTACGGAGCGTCTGCACAACCGTCAAATGCAAACTGCATCAGTTTCATGCCCGGATAACCGGAATCTTTCACCAGTTTTATGACGGAATCGGTCAGAAAACCCAGATCTTCCACGATAATATGGATATCATTCAGCTTTTCGTTAACCACATCAAAAAGTTTTATGCCCGGCCCCTCGCGCCAGACGCCGTTTCTCGCCGTTTCATCTTTTGCCGGAATCGCATAATAGGAATCAAAGCCCCGGAAATGATCGATCCGGATTACGTCAAAAATCTCGGCAAGATGACGGATCCGCCGGATCCACCACGAAAATTCATCTTTTTCCATATATTTCCAGTCAAATAACGGATTTCCCCAAAGCTGTCCGTCATCGCTGAAAATATCCGGCGGGCAGCCCGCGACTTCCGTCATTTCCCGCTCTTCATCCAGGCAAAACTGCTCCGGCGCCGACCATACGTCGACGCTGTCCGGGGATACGTAAATCGGAATATCGCCGATGATCTTTATGCCTTTGGCATTGGCGTATTCTTTTAAAGCGCCCCACTGGCTGAAAAACAAAAACTGAAGCATAGCGTGGTAATTCATTTCTTCTTTTAAAATATCTTTCGCCTCTTCCAGTATTTCCGGCTTCCGGAAACGCAGTCCCGGGCACCATTTATGCCAGGAAACGCCGTCCTGTTTTTCCTTGAGCGCCATAAACAGGCAGTAATCTTCCAGCCAGTGTTTCTGCCGCTCGCAAAAAGCATCATACTCCGCCGGTATTCTTTCCCGAAAACGTTCGTATGCTTTATGCAGGATTCTGTTCCGCCAGTAAAAAATACGTCCGTAATCTACTTCCTCTTCGGTTTCAAACCATTCAGCCGCTTCACATTCGTCCCTTGTCAGCAAATGCTCATTACATAAATACTCCAAATCAATAAAATAATGATTTCCGGCAAAAGTAGAAAACGACTGATAAGGGGAATCTCCGTATCCGGTCGGCCCTAAAGGCAGTATCTGCCAGTATTTCTGGCCGGACGACGCCAGAAAATCCACAAACCGCCTTGCTTCCTCTCCAAATGTCCCAATCCCATACCGGGAAGGTAAAGATGATATATGCATTAATATCCCACTATTTCTCATAACCTGCCACCTGCTTTCCGTTCCTTTTTTGCTGCCTGCGCTTTTATTACCGGATAATCCTTAAACTTTTAATCTGTTCTTCCGGTATCTGTACAGGCGTTCCGATCTCCATCGCGCTGATCACCGCTTTTGCCGTATATTCCGACACTTCCAGACGGTCAAACGCCTGTAAAAGAGATTTCCCTACGGATAACACCGCGTCGTTTTCCAATAAAAACAGTGTATCCGTTTCTTTCATGTTCTTTGCAGCCTTTTCGGGTTTTGCAAAGTATTCTTCCGTTCTATACAAAACCGTATCCTGCAATATCATATAACTTTCCGGAATCAAACGCGTATTCAGAGCCTGCCCTTTCACGGCAAACGCCATGACACAAACCGGCTGCGCCACGATTACCGCATTGATTTCCGGATGTTCCCGATAAATTTCCTGATGAAGCGCCCAATACGCATCCGGAATTTTCCCCTGTTCCCGGCTCTCCCCGTCAATGCAGACCAGATCTTCTTCCTGTATCATGCCTCTGTCTGCTTTTTTTGCCGTCATAACAAATTTGTTATTGTCAAGCCTTACGGAAAACGACCCCCATGCCCCGCAGATCAGTTTTTGCCGGTAAGCGCGCCTAATAAAACGGCATAGCTCCTGTCCTGCTTTTTTTTCTTCTTCCGAAAAAACGATTTCTTTTTCTTCGCCGCAAACAGATGCTGGAATATTCTCCTCAATCATTTGCCGCCTGTCCTTTTGCGCGATCCCGGACAGTTCTCCCGCCGGAAACGTCCCGGCTCTTTTTTGTCTTATACTCAGCGTATTCATTTCGATCTGAGCGCCAAACTCCAGCGCTTCAAATTTTAAAAACGCTTCTTCCATGGACTCCCCTGCCGCGACCAGCCCGTGATTTTCCAATATGGTAATATCGCAGCCTTTTTCAAATTCCGCGGCAATGATCTCACCCAATTCATCGCTTCCGGTCATCGCATATTTCGCGGACGTCACTTTCCCGCAGGTGTGGTATAACGCCGGAAAAAGCGTGGTATCCGGCAATTTTCTCACTACGCTGAATGCGATTAAAGCCGGAGAATGGGCGTGAAGAACCGCTTTTAATTTCCGGTTTGCCTGATAGATTTTCTGATGAAACGGATACTCGCTGGACGGTTTGTGCTTTCCGATCACCGTACCGTCTTTTTTTACGCAGACAATGTCTTCTCTCGTCATACTGCCCTTGTCCGTTCCGCCCGGAGTAATCCACATATCGCCATTTTCATCCAAAACGGACAGATTCCCGCCGGAAGTTGTGGTCATACCGTATTGATAAATCCGTTCCATATAACATACCAGGATATCCGCCGGATGCATCATTTTTTTATTCATTTTCTCCCCCTGAAAAAACCCAAAAGTGTTATTCTTATTATACTATCTGGAAAAAATCTTGTAAAGTTGTAAAACAAATGGTAGTATCTTTTTGTAACAGTTCTGCCATCGCCAAAATTATGGACAAATCGTGCTTGCATAAATGAGGCCATAATGCAGGCGATGTACAGAACGCCCCTTAAGCCTCAGACATAAAGCTGCGTTTAGCATCGGATAGCCTGCTTTGCAGGCGGTCTGTGGCTTGTCTAAAGGGGCGTGGGGCAAACTGTTACATTCCAAGAGGGAAAGAGAATGAAAGATATAATAAATACATATGTGATAAAAACGATAAAAAGAATTTTCAGACAATTAGGACTTTTACTAAAATGGCTTGTTTTTGCCATCCTGGCCGGAATTGTAATCGGGTTGGTTGCTACCTTTTTTTCTTACTGCATCCAACAGGCGACAAGCCTGCGCGCAGAACACGGCTGGATTGTTTTTTTACTGCCGCTCGGCGGCCTCTTTATTGTATTCAGCTACAAACTGTTAAAAGATGAACGCGACAAAGGGACAAACCTTGTTCTTTCTGCGATCCAGACACAGGAATCGATTCCTTTGAAAATGGCGCCGTTGATTTTTGTTTCCACGGTCGTCACCCATTTATTCGGCGGCTCTTCCGGCCGGGAAGGTGCCGCTCTGCAGCTTGGCGGCAGTATCGGCCATTTTCTCGGTAAACTGTTCCGCTTTGACGAAAAAGACAAAAACATTATGGTTATGTGCGGTATGAGCGCCGCATTTTCCGCGTTATTCGGCACTCCGCTTGCCGCCGCGGTTTTTTCCATGGAAGTCGTCAGCGTTGGCATTATGTATTATGCCGCCCTGGTTCCGTGCGCGGTATCGGCGCTGACTGCACATTCCCTGGCCAACCTGTTCGGCATCCACGGAGAATCGTATACGATTCTTTCCATTCCGGCATTTTCTCCGGAAAACGCGGTAAAAATCGGACTGCTGGCCGTATTCTGCGCCGGAATCAGCATCGTATTCTGTATTTATTTGCATCAGTCGGAAGCCGTTTACCAGAAACTGTTTCCAAATCAATACCTGCGTATCCTCGTTGGCGGCGGTATTCTGATTCTGCTTACTGTACTCGTCGGCTCACAGGATTACAACGGTTCCGGAATGGAAGTCATTGAGCGGGCAATCCACGGGGAAACGCTGCCCTTTGCCTTTTTATTAAAAATGATATTTACTGCGGTCACGCTTGGCGCCGGATACAAAGGCGGGGAGATCGTCCCGACCTTTTTTATCGGCGGTACGTTCGGCTGCCTGTTCGGTTCCATTGCCGGACTGTCGCCGTCGTTATGCGCCGCAGTCGGTATGGGCGCCGTATTTTGCGGCGTTACCAATTCCCCGATTACGTCGATCCTGATCTGTTTTGAACTGTTTGGAACCGGAGCGCTGCCGTATTACCTGATCGCGATTGCCATCAGCTATATGTTAAGCGGGTATTTCGGACTGTATCACAGCCAGAAGATTATTTACTCGAAATACAAAACGGAATATATTAACCGCAAAACAAACTAACCGTTTACTGGAACTGCATCTGATACAGATTTGCATAAATCCCTCCCGCCTGCAGCAGCGTTTCGTGCGTCCCCTCTTCCGCTATGCCCTCGTCGCTTAAAACGAGAATCCGTTCGGCATTGCGGATCGTGGACAAGCGATGCGCGATCACGAGCGTCGTACGGTTTTTCGCCAGATGCTCCAGAGATTCCTGTACGACTTTTTCGCTTTCATTATCCAGCGCGGACGTCGCTTCGTCAAAAATCAGTATCGGCGGATTTTTCAAAAATACCCTCGCCAGAGATAATCTTTGCTTCTGGCCGCCGGAAAGTTTGATGCCGCGCTGTCCGATATCGGTTTCGTATCCCTCCGGCAGGCTCATGATAAAATCATGAGCGTTAGCGTTTCTGGCCGCTTCATACACTTCTTCCCTGCCGGCTCCCGGTTTTCCATAACTGATATTTTCGTAGATCGTCCCGGCAAAAAGATACACTTCCTGCTGTACGATCCCGATCTGGCTCCGCAGGCTGCGCAGCGTCAGGCCTTTGATATCCTGTCCGTCAATACACACCATCCCTTCCGTCGTTTCATAAAAACGCGGAATCAGGCTGCACAATGTCGTTTTTCCGGCTCCGGAAGAACCGACCAGCGCTATGTATTCTCCAGAGTCAACATGCAGATCAATGTGATTTAACACCTTTTCCGCTTTCTCCCCGTACTGGAAAGACACCCCGTGAAAATCGATCTCCCCTTTTACTTTTGTCAGTTCTTTTGCTCCCGGGGTATCCTGAATATCCGGCTGTACGCTTAAGATTTCCAAAAACCGCTCAAACCCGGTAAATCCGTTCTGGAACTGTTCCGTAAAATCAATCAACGTTTTCACCGGATCCGTAAATACGTTAATATAAAGAATAAAGGTAATCAGATCGGTCACGGTCACGATATCTTTCGTAATAAAAAACGCGCCGAAAACCAGCACTACGATCGTGATCAGCGTGGTAAACGCCGTAAGCCCGGAATGGAACCCTGCCATATAATGATAGCTGTTTTTCTTGGAAGACAGGAAATTATCGTTACCGACTTTAAATTTCTTCATTTCCACTTCTTCATTTGCAAATGACTTTACGACGCGGATTCCAGATAAATTATCTTCGATCTGTCCGTTAATATCCGCAATGCGGGCGCGGTTTTTTGCAAAGGCGCGTTTCATCTTTCTGCTGTAGTACAAAGCATAAAAAAACATCACCGGTACGAACAGAAACGAAATCAGGGCCAGCTTCGGACTGATCGTAATCAATATCACAAACGCGCCGGCCAGCTTTATCACGGAGATTACGAGATTTTCCGGTCCGTGGTGCAAAAGCTCTGTGATATCAAACAAATCCGACGTAATTCTTGACATCAGCTGCCCAACTTTCTGATCGTCATAAAACGAAAAAGACAGCTTCTGATAATGGGCAAATATCTCCGACCTCATATCATATTCCATTTTTGCCCCCATGACATGTCCATAATTGGAAATAAAAAAGTTACAATAACACTGTACTGCAACCAGCGCCAGCATAAAAATCCCCAGCCGGACAATATTTTTAACGACCAGATCGGCATCCAGATAGATGACCGTCGACGTAATATAACGGACGATCAACGGAATCACCAATGTCACCGCTGCCGCCAGTATCGCAAAAATCATATCCGCCCAGAACAGTTTCCGGTAGGGTTTATAATAAGATAACAGTTTCTTCAATTTGTGATTCATTTCTTTCTCCTTTTTTTCATCATAGCACGCATTTTTTCTATTCTCCGCCATACTCTAAAAACAAGCAGGCTGCCAAAAATTCCGATGAGCGCTCCGCAAAGAACGTCCGTCGGATAATGAATACCAACATACAGCCGTGAAAATGAAATCAGCGCCGCCAATATGATCGCTGCGATCCCGGCTTTTCTTGGCAGCACTCTGTGGTAGGAACAGGCCGCCGCAAAAGAACTGCATGCGTGCCCGGACGGAAATGAAAAATCACGTGCCCTGGCTGCCAGAAGTTCCAGTCCCTCTACCGTTTCATAGGGCCGCGGCCGCGCCACCGCGTTTTTTAAAATCAGATTATTGATTAAAAAACAAAAAGCAATCGAAAAAAAAGAAATCCATCCCGCTTTCCTTGTTTTTTGAAACAGCAGCAAAACCATCGATATGGCGATCCATATAAACCCGGAATCTCCGAGTCTTGTAATCGTCATCATCACCGGCGTTAAAAAATCGCTACGCATCCATTCCTGAATAAAAATCAAAATCTGTCCGTCCATTTTTTTCTCCCTGCCTTTAAAATACTATTATCGTTGAACCGCTCCTTTTTTGCAACTAAAAATTGTTCTCTCTTTTCATTTTTCCCAGAAAGTAGTATACTATGTTTCAAAGATTTCCATTCATAAAATAAGGGGGAATAAACTATGACACCGATACAGATTGATTATGAACACAAAGCACAGACGATCATAAAACAGTTAGAAAAACGCCGTATGGAGGGTTATTATTTCGCGGGTTCCGCGGAAGCCGTCAAATTTGCCAATTCGCTGGTAAAAGACGGCGCTTCCGTTTCTTTTGGAGGTTCCGCTACTTTAAACGAAACCGGAATGACCGATTCCCTGCGCGCCCGTAAAACGCTTACAATATACGACCGCAGCGCTGCTGCTTCCAAAGAAGAGATTTCTGCCGTCTATCATAATGCGCTTTCCTGCGATACTTATTTTATGAGCACAAACGCAATCACCCTGGACGGACAGCTAGTCAATGTTGACGGTACCGGAAACCGTGTCGCCGCACTGATCTACGGGCCGAAACAGGTCGTTATCCTGGCCGGTATGAACAAAGTCGTACGTACAACAGAAGACGGGATTTCCCGCGTACATAATATCGCTTCCCCGCCAAACTGCATCCGTCTGGGCCGCAATACGCCCTGCGCCGCTACCGGAATGTGCGCGGACTGTCTGGGCGAAGACTGTATCTGCAGCCAGACAGTCATCACCCGCCGCAGCGGGGAACGCGGCAGGATAAAAGTGATCTTAATCGGAGAAGAACTGGGGTTTTAAAAACCCCGGTTTTTTCTTTTTCCTTGTTGTTCCATAAATTTTTACTGCAGCCTGTGGATCAGCATACAATTCGGTTTATCTACCTTTATCGGTTTTCCATGCTGTAAAAAGTATTTCTTTTCATAATTCACTTTGAAAGGAACGATTTCACATTCATCGGAATTCACGCACAGAAAATGCCCGCCATCCGGCATGACGATAATCATTTTCGGATAAGCCCCACAGATTTCAGAGTGGCAGTTCACCGTTAATTCCCCGTTTTCCGGATTAATATCATAAATCACCATCGAATTCGAACCTGCATTGCTGCAAAACAGATGCGCGCCGTCTTCCGACAACGCAATATTCGTAGCTACGTTTCTTTCGACGTCCTCATCATATACGGTAGATACGGTTTGCAGCAGCTGAAACTGGCCGCTTTCATTCTCGTATCGGTACACGTTTATACAGCTTTTCTTTTCACACATCAGGTAGGCATAACCACCGTCTTTACTGAACAGGATCATCTTCGGTACTGCCTCTAACTGGCAGCGCAGGATATCCGCTAATTTCAGTTTCCCCGTCCTGTAATTGATTTCATATATTTTCACATGATTTAATCCGCCGTCTACCGCGCAGAGATATTTCTGATCCGGAGTCACCTGGACGCAGGTGACATGCGGCTGAAAACTTCTGTCGGTAATACCGATTCCTACTCTTTTATGGAAAATGCCGTCTGCAATTTCACCGATGCTGCCGTCTTTATTCAGGCGTACCATCGACACCCGTCCGTCATGGTATCCCCCGACAAACAGATAGCGGCTTTTTTTATCCGTAGTCAGAAAACTGCCCCGCATCCCGCCAGTCGGCCCGTCGTTGACAAATTCCAGGTCACCGTCCGGCAAAATCCGGTATGCCGCCACTCCTTCGTCTTCTATTGAGTATAATAATTTTCCGTTGTAGGAAATCATCATGTTGGAAGGGTTATGGATCGTCACCTCTTTTCTTTCTTCCATCCTGCCAAAATTCACATCCAGATCATAAATATGAATCCCTTTACTGCTTTCTGTCGTATAAGTCCCAACATACGCTACATACTTTTCTCTTTTCATATTTCCTGCCTCCGTAATATATCATACTCGTTCAGTTCCATCCCAAGATCAACCCAAAGCTGCTGTTTTGCGTGCGGCGCCGCGTCCATATCATTTCCGTCTTCATCCACAATCCGCTTCACTTTCACACAATAATCGGAACCGTCCGGCTTCATGACCTCTATCGTTTCCCCTGTACAAAATTTATTTCTCTGTTCAATATGATATAACCCTTTTTTATTTTTCTTTCCGATAATACCCAGATATGTATATTCTTTGACATACGTGCTGTTATCATAAATCTGCGCCTGCCCGTCTGCTTTCCCGAAAAAAAATCCTGTCGTAAACTGCCGGTAAGTACAATGGGCGATTTCCGTAAGATACCAGTCCTTGTGTTTTTCATAGACTTCCCTGCCCTTAAAATAATCGTCGATCGCTTTACGGTAAGTCCTGGCCACGGTTGCCACATACAACGCCGTTTTCATCCGTCCCTCAATCTTAAAGCTGTCGATGCCTGCTCCCGCAAGTTCCGGAATATATCCGACCATACACAGATCTTTGGAATTAAAAAGAAACGTTCCTCTTTCATTTTCATAGATCGGCAGGTATTCTCCCGGCCTTGACTCCTCTACTACCGCATATTTCCAGCGGCACGGATGCGTACAGGCTCCCTGGTTGGCGTCGCGCCCCGTAAAATAATTGCTTAACAGGCACCTGCCGGAATAAGAAATACACATTGCACCGTGTACAAACGTTTCGATCTCCAGGTCGTCCGGGATATTTGCCCGGATTTCCCGGATTTCCTCTAGGGAAAGTTCCCTTGCCGATACGACGCGCTTCGCCCCCTGCTTCTTCCAGAACAAATATGTTTCGTAATTGGTATTATTGGCCTGCGTGCTGATATGGATCTCTGTTTCCGGGCAAATTTCCCTGGCCATTGCGAATACTCCGGCATCCGAAATAATCAGGGCGTCCGGCGCCATCTCCTTTAATTCCGAAAGATAGGTTCTGATTCCGTCCAGATCGTTGTTGTGGGCGACAATATTGACCGTGACATATACTTTTTTATGGTTCGCATGGGCAAATGCAATTCCTTCCGCCATTTCCGAACGTGAAAAATTCTTTGCCTTTGCCCGCAGTCCATACGCATCTCCTCCGATATACACGGCGTCCGCACCGTAAATTACCGCAATTTTTAACACTTCCAGGCTGCTGGCCGGAACCAGCAGTTCAGGCATTTTCATTTCCGGATCCTTCCTTTCTGCAATAGAACTTAAGCTTTCTGCCATAGAACTTCTCTTTCCGTTAATCTGCTTCTCTCTGTCATACAGCTTCTTTCTGTCAATCTGCTTCCCTCTCTGCCATACAGCTTACTGCAACGCCGTCGCCCACCGGCAAAACGGCCGTTACAAGGCGTTCATGATGGGTGAGCTCATACAAATATTCCCGCATCCTCTTATAAATCGTACGGTTCCGCCGGATCACCGCAAAATGGGATTGTATAATATCCCCCTCCTGCAGCACATTATCTGAAACCAGTATTCCTCCCGGATTCAAATGCTGTAGCAGTTCCGGCAAAAAGCAGATATACTGCGCTTTGGCGGCGTCCATAAATATAAAATCATAGCATTCCTGCAAAGCAGGCAAAATTTCCATCGCATCCCCTTCCAACAGCCGGATCTGCTCTTCTTTTCCTGCTCTTTCGATATTTTCTTTCGCTTCCCTGATCCGGGGCGGATAGTTCTCTATGGTCGTAATCTGCGTTTCCACCGGGGAATACTGCGCCATAAACAATGCCGAAAAGCCGACCGCCGTTCCGACTTCCAAAATGCTCCCTGGTTTCTTTATTGATATCAAAAGTCTGATTAAGGCCTGCGTTTCTTTACGTATGACCGGAACGTCGTCCAGTTTCGCCTGCTTTTCCAATTCCTCCAAAAAAGGAGGATTTCCGTTGTCCAGCGAATGAATATATTCGGTGATCCGTTCTTCCGTTATCATGGATTCTCACTTTCTTCTTCCTCTTCCTGCCCGGAAGCCATATTTCCACACATTTCTTCTGCCGTCATCGAAGTATTCAAAAGATACGTCCCTGGCTTGATATCATCCGCATAAGCGGATAATTTCAGCTGCACGGCAAACAGACCGGCATCACGGATCAGTCCTTTTTTCAAAAGCAGCTCTCCGATCTGCCTGCCATCCATTCCTTTTGTCACTTCCACTAATACATCGGTACCGGGTTCTTTTTCTATCGGCTCTTCCGTATAGACACGGTATCCGAACGAATACGCCTTCTGCGCCAAATAGTAGATCCCGAAAATCACCAGCACCATCACCAGGATTCCGACGCTTAAGCCTACGATTCGGCTCACCAGTTTGCGGGCTTTCATATTGCTTTCCTCCGCTGTTTACCTAAAAACCTATTTCAAAATCTATTTCATCCACAATACGATAATTTATTTTCTGAATCATTTTGCACAACGCGTTTTCTGCCAGAATAAAATGCTCAATGTCCTGATCTTTCGTCAGTTCTTCCCGAAAACCTGTCAGATACGTAATCTCCGTCATAGGGGTTTCCCGTGTCTGAAACTGGTAACACTGTTTTCGGTAGAGGTTTGTCTTTTCATACTTTTCTTCGTCCCCGGATAAAACCTCTCTTGCTTCCTGATAATCTCTGTATTCATCGCTCGTTTTAATGACCTGTATCAGCTCTTCCATTGCCCTGTCCAAATCCGACATACTTTCAAACCTCCATTATGATTGGCATAATCATCGGCCGGCGCTTTGTTTTTTTCCAGACAAATTCACCAAGCGCATCTTTTATTTCATACTTAATCTTACCCCAGTCCGAAATGTTTTTCTGCATACAATGGTCCATCGTAAGATTCAATACCTGCTTCGCCTCATCCATCAGACTTTCGGAGCCTCTGACATAAACAAATCCCCGGCTGACGATATCCGGCCCTGCCAGAAGCTGTCCCGAACCGGATTCCAGCGTCATGACTACGATAATGATACCGTCTTCTGCCAGATGCTGCCTGTCACGCAGTACAATATTCCCCACATCGCCGATTCCCAGGCCGTCTACAAAAACGTTTCCCGTCTGGACGTGATCGACTACTGCCGCACCGTCCTCGTTCAATTCCAATACATCCCCGGAAGACAATACGAAAATATCGTCTTTGGAATACCCGAGTTCTTCCACAACTTTCGCCTGCGCGATCAGATGTTTATATTCACCATGCACCGGAATCGCATATTTCGGACGCACCAGAGAATAAATCAGTTTGATTTCCTCCTGACAGGCATGTCCAGACACATGGGTATCCTGGAAAATCACGTTAGCTCCCTGCCGGGACAGTTCGTTGATGATCTTTGACACCGCTTTTTCATTTCCCGGAATCGGGTGCGAACTTAATATAATCGCATCGCCCGGTTTGATACTGATCTTTTTATGCATGCCGCTCGCCATCCTGGATAACGCCGCCATAGATTCTCCCTGGCTGCCCGTTGTAATCAGCACGGTTTTCTCATCCGGATAATTTTTTAATTCTTCAATATCCAGCAGCGTATTTTCCGGAATACTGATATATCCGAGTTCTGTCGCCGTAGTAATGATATTTACCATACTACGGCCTTCTACGCCGACTTTCCGCCCGTATTTGTACGCCGAATTGATGATCTGCTGCACCCGGTCCACATTTGACGCAAAGGTCGCCACAAAAATACGGCTGTTTGTATGCTCGGAAAATATTGCGTCAAACGTTTTCCCCACGGTTTTTTCCGACATTGTAAATCCAGGACGCTCCGCATTCGTACTGTCGCACATAAGCGCCAGCACGCCTTTTTTCCCGATTTCACCCAGACGCGGCAAATCAATCGCATCGCCGAAGACCGGCGTATAATCCACTTTAAAGTCCCCTGTATGGACAACGATACCTGCGGCGGAATAAATTGCTAAAGCAGCAGCGTCCTGTATACTGTGATTTGTTTTGATAAATTCCACACGAAAAGCGCCGAGATTAATATGCTGTCCGTATTTTACCACTTTGCGTTTGACTTTTGTAAGCATATTGTGCTCTTTTAACTTATTCTCAATCAGGCCGTTGGTTAGTTTTGTCGCATAGATTGGCACGTTCACTTCTTTCATCACATACGGAATGGCTCCGATGTGATCCTCATGTCCATGCGTTATAAAAAATCCCTTTACTTTGTCCAAATTTGCCTGTAAATAGGAAATGTCAGGGACGACAAGGTCAATTCCGAGCATATCATCTTCTGGAAATGACACCCCGCAGTCCACAACAATAATACTGTCTTCAATCTCAAAGGCAGTAATGTTCATTCCAATCTGCTCTAATCCCCCTAATGGAATGATCTTCAATTTTAAATTGTCCTTTTTTTTCAAAATAATCCTCCTATCATTTCTTTTTCCGTTCACTTTAAAAATGAATTAATCCGGCGTCGGTCCCCTCCTGTTCCCCATTCCGAACAACAGTGCCCCGCCTGTAAATTAATTTGTTCTAATTGATTTCCACATCCTCTAACAGTTCTTCGAAAACTTTTGCTAATGCATCTATTTGTTTTTCATCCTCTACGATCTCATAGATGATATCATCATTTTCTTCCGTAACCTGTTTTAAAATCCAGCAATTCGCATCTCCTTCTTCTTCCTCTGTGACAAGCAGATACGTTTCCCCTGCCACAACCGTCTGTTCCAGCACGTATGCTTCGATTTTTTCCTTTGTTCCCGGTTCTGTAAATACTAATTTTTCCATTCTTCTTTTTTCACCCTTTCTCCTACATTCGGAGAATTTTAAGAATCCTGTCCGGCCAGGGAATCCAAATATCCCTGCAAAATAAAGACCGCAGCTATCCTGTCCACATGTTTTTTCTTATCCTGCCCACGAATTCCAGCTTCCGCCATGGTTCTTTCTGCCGCAACCGTTGTAAGGCGTTCATCCCACAATACCACTTCAAGGCCTGTCCGGCGGATTAACATTTCCTGAAACTCCAGTGTTTTTTCACACCGCGCGCCTTCCGTATTATTCATATTCTTTGGAAATCCAAGCACAATCCGCTCTACGTCATATTTCTGCGCCAGTTCTTCAATCCGCGCACAGGTCTGTCTGAGTTTTGACGGAGATTTCCTTGTAATAATCTCAATTCCCTGCGCCGTAACCAAAAGCGCGTCGCTTATGGCGACTCCTACCGTTTTGGAGCCATAATCCAATCCCATGATCCGCATGGTGCCCTCCGCTATACCCAGTTCTTTGTTTTGATATAAGTCTGAAACAATTCTTCTACCAGTTCGTCGCGTTCTACTTTCATAATAAGGCTGCGTGCATTATTATGGCTTGTAATATAAGTCGGGTCTCCGGACATAATATAACCTACAATCTGGTTAACCGGATTATACCCTTTTTCAATCAAAGCCTGATATACGATTTTCAAAACTTCTTTTACCTGCATCACAGGCTCTTTTTCCACTTTAAAATATTGTGTCCGACTAATATCTTTCATACTTCCCACCTCTTATGTTTCCAAAAAATATATTCCCGCACGGCTGCCGCTTTTTAATATGGAAACACTTGCATGTCCATTTTAATATAAATTAACTGAAAATTCAATCATTTTTTCCGAAAAGCAGGTATTCTCCACCTGACATTTTTTTTGCAACACCGCAGATCACTTGATTTAGCGCCGCATGTTCGCTGTCCGTCAGTATTTTTACATATTCCCGTGAATACCCCTGAAAATATTTTTTCCCGTCTATGACGACTTCTTCTTCTAACAGAACATCCAATGGCCTGCCGATAAAAAATTCCCTGAACTGTTCCGACATTTTGTTTCCAAGTGTGATCAGTTCGCCGCTTCTTTCTGTTTTTTCTGCATCCGAAACCTGCATCGGAAAACCGGCTGCCCGCGTCCCTTCCCTTTTGGAATATTTAAAAATGTGCATTTCATAAAAATGGATTTCTTCCAAAAACCGTTTTGTAACCTCAAATTCTTCGTCCGTTTCTCCCGGGAAACCGACAATGACATCCGTTGTGATCGCCGGCTGCCCGTAAACCCGACGCAGCAATTCACATTTTTCCCGATACTGCGCCGTCGTATAATGCCGGTTCATGCGCCGCAGCGTCGCGTCGCAGCCGCTCTGCAAAGACAGATGAAAATGAGGACAGACGTTTTCGCAGGCATGCAGCCGCTCCACAAACTCTTTCGTAATGATTCCCGGCTCAAGTGAACTTAACCGGATCCTTTTTAGTCCGTCAGTTTTATTGACGGCTTCAATCAGATCAATCAGCGTTTCTCCGGTATCTTTCCCGTAAGAACTGACATGAATCCCCGTCAGTACGATTTCCAGGATACCGGAAGACACCAGTTTCCTGACCTCTTCCAATACTTCTGCCGCACGCCGGCTGCGGATCCGTCCCCTGGCATACGGAATCCTGCAGTAACTGCAGTAATTTTCACACCCGTCCTGAATTTTTGTAAAGGCTCTCGTATGCGTCCTGCTAACCGTAATCTGCAGCGGTTCATAAGCGGTTTCCGCCGCTACGTCCGGCACTTCATATATTTTTTTCCTGTTTTTTTGAAACTGTTCGATCTTTTGCAACAATTCCGACTTATGGTTGTTCGCCAGTAAAATATCCGCCGTCCCGTCTTCTGCGGCAGATCCGGACGAAGCCTGCACGTAACACCCGGCAGCCACCACTACCGCCTGAGGATTCTGCTTTCTGGCGCGGTGGATCATCTGCCGTGATTTCCGGTCTGCAATATTAGTCACAGTACAAGTATTGATAATATACACATCCGCCTGTTCCTGGAACGGCACGATTTCATACCCCGCCTGTTCCAGTATCTGCCGCATGGCTTCCGTTTCATATGCATTTACTTTGCATCCGAGATTGTGTAACGCCGCTTTTCTCATCTTATAGCCTTTCTGAATATTGACTTTTACGTCTAAAAAAAATATAATAAAATTATATTAGAATCATCAAATATCTTTTACATAAGGAGGGTTTTTATGAAGACCGTTCAAATCTCACTTAACTCCATCGATAAGGTGAAATCATTTGTCAATACTATCTCACAGTTTGATTTTGATTTCGACCTGATTTCCGGCAGGTACGTCATAGATGCAAAATCTATTATGGGTATTTTCAGCCTTGACTTATCCAAACCGATCGACCTTGCCATCCATACGGAAAACGATGTAGACAAAATACTGGAAGTCATTGATCCATATCTGATCAAATAACAGGAAAACACCGTGTTATCCCGCAGGGATTGTACATTATCGTACAATCCCCTTTTCTTTTTGTACTGCTATGGCTCTACAATAATGGTTTCAGCCGAATCGATCGCTTCTTTTACCAGTTCCTCTATTTTTTCCGCCAGCTTCTTTTCCGAATTTTGTATAATGTTCAAATTAGGTTTCGTGACCGGATGTTTTGCCACAAATATAGTGCAGCAATCCTCAAACGGCTGGATAGAAGTTTCATACGTACCTATTTTTTCGGAAAGGTCCACGATCTCCTGCTTGTCAAACCCGATTAACGGGCGGTAGACAGGCATCGTACAGACCGCATTTGTAGCCGCTAACGACTGCATGGTTTGGCTGGCCACCTGTCCGATGCTCTCTCCCGTTACTAACCCAAGAGAACCGGTTTCTTGGGCAAAATGTTCCGCGATCCGCATCATATAACGGCGCATGATGATTGTCAGTTCCTCGTGGCGGCACTGTTCGTAAATATAAAGCTGGATATCGGTAAAATTGACCACTTTCAAATAAATCGGCCCGGTATACCTGGCTACGATTTTTGCAAGGTCGACGACTTTCTGTTTTGCCCGTTCGCTCGTATACGGCGGCGCATGGAAATAAGTCGCGTCGATTTTTACCCCGCGTTTTGCCACCATATAGCCAGCCACCGGAGAATCAATTCCCCCGGATAACAATAACATCGCTTTTCCGTTTGTGCCCATGGGCATCCCTCCCGGCCCGGCAATGACTTCCGAATACAAAAATATGCGGCTGCGGATCTCGACTTCAAACATCACCTGCGGATGATGCACGTCCACTTTCATAGCCGGAAAAGCGTCCAGAATCCTGCCGCCCAATTCCGCGCTGATCTCCATGGATTCCATCGGATAATCTTTTTTGCCGCGCCTCGTGTGCACTTTAAAAGTCAGTTCCCGGTTCCCATACGCATGGCCGACATACTGCAGCATATCCCTGCTTAGCTGTTCAAACCCCTCTTCCGGACAGATCACGACCGGACAGAACGCCACGATTCCGAACACGGTTTTTAACGACGCCACCGTTTCTTCATAATCAAATTCCCCCTGAGCCTCCACGTAGATCCGTCCCTGCTCTTTTGTGACCAAAAATTCGCCCTCTGCCTGTTTTAAAGTATATTTGATCTGATGGATCAGAGCGTCTTCAAACAAATGACGGTTCTTGCCCTTTACCCCGATCTCTCCGTATTTCACCAAAAATGCCTGATACATATTTTTCTCTCCCTTTATTTCCGGCTGTATTTTCTTAAAAAAGGAACGATTTCCTGCAGCACCGCTATAGCCTGTCCGATTTCTTCCGTCGTGGTATCCGTGCAGAAACTGAACCGTATCGCCGATTCACGCTCTTCTTTAGATAACCCCAGTGCCTGCAGCGTAGCGCTGCCTGCTTTTTTGTTAGAAGAACAGGCGCTGCCTGCCGATACAAAAATCCCTCTTTCCTCCAGAGCGTGCAACAACACCTCGCTGCGCACCCCTGGAAAACTGGCGTTTACAATATGAGGCGCGGCAAACTGCTCCTCTGTACTTCCATTTATTTTCACATGCTCCATACACGCCAGTCCGTCCAGCAGACGCTGCCTGCATGTCCGCATACGCAATACCTGATTTTCCAGATCGCCGTAACATTCCTGTGCCGCAGCCGCCATGCCGACTGCCCCCGGTACGTTATCGGTTCCGGAACGCATCCCGTCCTGCTGTCCGCCGCCGAGCAGCAGAGGTTTTATTTTCACTTTTTCTCTTTTGTATAAAAAACCGGCGCCTTTCGGCCCGTGAAATTTGTGGCTGCTGACAGATAACAGATCGACCCCAAGCCTTTTCGGGAAAATCCGGTATTTTGCATAGGCCTGTACCGCATCGGTATGAAAAATCACATCCGGATTCTTCTCTTTTGCCAGCGCAGCCGCTTCCGCAATCGGCTGCACCGTGCCGATCTCGTTATTCACATACATCATGGATACGAGAATCGTATCTTTGGTAACGGCTTCTTTTAATACCTCCGGCGACACCAGCCCTTCATGATTCACCGGAAGTACCTCCACTTCAAATCCCAGTTCCTCCAGATATTTCATCGGCTGCGCCACGGAAGAATGTTCGACTGCGGTCGTAAGCACGCGGTTCCCGGCTCTGCGGTTTGCCAGCGCTGCGCCCAGGATCGCCGTATTATTGGATTCTGTCCCGCCTGACGTTAAAATCAGCTCCTTTGGCTGTACTTTCAACGTTTTCGCTAAAGTTTCTTTCGCCTTTTTCAAAGATCTCTCGGCTTCCACGCCTTTTAAGTGCATCGAGGACGGATTGCCGAAGTCCTCTTCCAGCGCCTGTTTCATTGCTTTTATTGCTGCCGGTGAACATTTTGTAGTTGCAGAATTATCAAGATATATCTCCATTGCTTTCCTCTTCCCAAACAGTTTCCAAATGCAGCATCAATACGGACAGCGCGGCAATCGCCGCCGTATCCGTCCGCAAAATTCTTTTCCCCAGTGAAATAACTTTCGCTTCCGGCCGCAAGATTTCTATCTCCTCCGGGGCAAATCCTCCCTCCGGCCCGATCATTACGCTGACCGGTTCTCCCGGTTTCAGTCCCAGTACGGTATCTTTTGTCGCTGCCATTCCTCTTTCATTTTCGTACGGAACAATCAACGTCCCCCCTGTTTTTTTGGCATATGCAAACGCCTGCCGCAGCGTTACCGGTTCGCTAATATGGGGAATTCGGCTCCGTTTGGACTGCTTTGCCGCACTCTCGGCAATCGCCTGCCAGCGTCTGGCTTTTGTCTGCGCTTTTTTCGCATCCAGCTTCACGACACAGTATTTCATCTCGACCGGAATTATTTCATGCACTCCCAGTTCCACCGCTTTTTGAATGACCGTTTCCATCCGGTCCCCTTTCGGAAGCGCCTGAAACAAATAAACCGGACTGGGCAGTTCCGTATTTTCAGCCGGACGCAAGATGTCCGCCTGGACAAATTCGTCGGTAATTTCCGTAATCCTGCAGAAATGGTCCTGCCCGTTTTCAGAACTTACGCGGATCTCCTCTCCTGTCCGCATCCGCAGGACGTTTTTGATATGGTTCACATCCTGTCCCAGAATCGTAACAAACTCTTTTCCCTCCTGCGCGGCAGGAATAAAAAACTGATGCATAACGTCTTCTCTCTACTTTCTTGCTGTAATGTTAACCCATTCTCCCTGATGGTTAATTTCTAATATTGTCATGCCTGACGCTTTTATTGCAGCCGCCACTTCTTTTTCTTTAAAATCAATGATTCCGGACGTAATAAAAATACCGTTTTCTTTTAATCTGGCCGGAATCACCGGAGCCATCGGGATAATCACGTCCGCCAGAATATTAGCAACCACAATATCATACTCGTTTGTCCCGACTTTTTCCTGCAGTTTCGTATCGTCGATCAGATTTCCTACATAAAATGTCCCGGACTCTTTCGGCAAATGGTTAACCTTCATATTCGCATAGGTTGACTCCATACAATTGTCGTCAATATCGGTACCGACTACCGCATCTGCGCCAAGTTTTAACGCGGTAACGGATAAAATACCGCTGCCACAACCAACGTCCAGTACTTTTGCGCCTTTCTTCATATATTTGCGAAGCTGCCGGATACACAACTGCGTCGTTTCATGTTTTCCGGTCCCGAAAGATATCCCCGGGTCTATTTCGATTAAAAATTTGTCCCGGTCTGCTTCGGCCAACGACTCCCATGTTGGTTTGATCAGAATATCGTCTATCGTAAACGACTTGAAATATTTTTTCCAGTTATTGATCCAGTCAATGTCCTCCGTCAGGTCGGAAGTGATCGTTCCGTCCCCGACATCAACGGTTTCCCGCAGGTTTTCTATCCCGGCTCGTACCTGTTTCAACAGTTCCCGGTACTCCTGCCCTTCCTCCAGGAAAAAACTGACACGACTTGTCCCGTCGTCTTCCGGCAGTTCCGGCGGAAAATCAATAAACATCCCGTCCTGTTCTTCTTTGGAAAGCGGTACGTTGTTTTCAATCAGAATCCCCTCAATTCCAAGTTCATCTAACATGGCGCTCAGATAATCTTCCGCCGCGGTTGTCGTTTGAATTGTAAATTTATTCCATTTCATGCGCTGATTCCTCCTGAAATCCTGCCTTTTGTGTCTTTGTTTTGTCTTCTTTCCTGTCTTCGTTCTGTCGTTATTCCCGTTCTGTTTTTCTCTCTTTTTCCGTCTTTTCCCATTCCAGAATTGCAGCAATTTTTAAGATCAAAAGCTGCGTTTTAGCATCTGCAATCTCATTGTCCAGACACATCTGCACCGCTTGATCCAACGGAATTTTTTCCGTTTCCAGAAATTCATCCTCATCCGGATTGCTGCTTCCAAACTCCCGCACACGGCAAAAATACAGGTGCAGACATTCTCTGTAGCATCCCGGGCTTGGATACATCACGCCCATATACCGGTAATCTTCTCCGATCGCACCGGCTTCTTCCAGCAGTTCCCGTTTTGCCGCCGCTAACGGCTCTTCACCGGCATCCAGCTTGCCCGCGGGTATTTCCAGCAATACTTCCCGGTACGGATAACGGTACTGCCGCACAAACATCAGGCAGTTATCGTCGGTTACCGCGGCAATCGCCACGCCGCCGCAGTGGTAAACCACCTCGCGGAACGCCCTGCTTTTATCCGGCAATTCCACGGTATCATGATTTACTTCCAGTATCTTTCCTTTAAAAACAGTCTTTTCTTCCAGACATTTTTCCGCCAGATGTTCGTACATGCTCTGTTTCCTCCCGTTCGCCTTTTATTCTATCCCGTTCGCTTTTCATCCTATATAGTATATAAAAACAAGAGTTCCGTCAACCTCAGAATTACCGGATGTGTCAAACACCGTATGAGGCAATTTCTAAAATGTTGCTGTCAGTCTGTACAAAATATAACAATCGCCTGCTTCATCAAATGGATTTTCTAACCGCTCTGACCTGATTACTTTTGTGTACGCAACCGCCCTCAATGCGCCGTCCGAAACCCAAACCCGGCAGCAAATGTTTTTATAGCAGAAAACAGCACCCAAACCGCTCCGGCTCAGATGCTGTATGTACTGCTATCAATCATTCATTCCTGATGATTCCGCTGACATCCTTTCCCTGATATAACTCTCCAGAAGATCCGTCGTTCTTGGAATCCCCAGTTTATTGCTTTTTATACATAAATCATAATTATCGGAATCTCCCCATCTTCTTCCTTCGGAATGTCGGTGATAATACTGCGTCCTTTTTTTGTCGATCTTTCTGATCCGGGAAAGCGCCTCTGCTTTCGACAGGTTTTCCGTTTCCGCAATACGAGCTACCCTGAACTGCTGCTCCGCCGTAACATAAACAGATACAAGACAGCCATAATCGTTCAACGCCACATCCGCGCAACGGCCTACCACTACAAAAGACTCCCCTGCCTGTGCTTTTGTCTTTAAAAATTTGAATTGAAATTCTGCTACGACATCCTCAAAAGAATTGGAATACTTGCCTATCCGGCGGGATTCAAGCGGTCTTTTCGGAGCCTCGTCATATCTTTTCAGTTCCTCAATCGGCAGATTCTGATGCTTTGCAATCTCCTGCAGAATATTTCTGTCATAAAGCGTAAGCCCGAAATCCTCTGCAATCTTTTGTGCAATGTCACGTCCGCCGCTTCCATATTCACGGCTGACTGAAATAATGATTTGTTTCTCCATATTCCCCTCCTAGCAATACCTTATGAAGATAATAACCATGGATACTAAAACTACGATAACGGTTGCCGGAACCGCCGACTTGCAATATTTTCCCCATCCGATAAAATGGCCGTTCTTCGCTGCAACCGATGTGCCGACAACATTCGCAGACGCACCGATCGGCGTCGCGCTTCCTCCGATATCCGTACCCATAGACAGCGTCCATGCCAGCGTTTCCAAGCTGACGCCTTGCGTTGCCGCCAGACTTTTTATAACCGGGATCATTGTTGCCGCAAAAGGAATATTATCTACAAACGCACTTGCAATCGCAGATACCCAGATGATAATTGCAACGATTAACAGTATGTTGCCACCGCTGATGATGCCGATAAATGCGGCGATCTTTTCCAATATTCCCGTTTCTTCCAGGCCGCCTACTACAATAAACAATCCTACAAAAAACAGCAATGTTTTATAATCTACTTTTTTCAAAAGCCTAACCGCGTCTTTTCCCGCGAAAACAAGCGTCACAATCGCGATCACAAGGCCGATAAACGCCACCGAAAGACCCGTTTGCGCATGCGTCACGAGCAAAACGACCGCACAGCCGAAAATAATACTGCTTACCGCGAAATCGCGCTTGTTGGTAATAGCCTCCGCCGGTTTCGGCATTTTAGCCAGTTCCGCTTCATCCACACCGCCTTTTGCCATTTCCTTACGGAACACAAAATAGTAATAAATCACAACCAGTACCAAGCTGATTCCGGCCATCATTCCCGTATTTGTTAAAAAGTCCGAAAACGAATAATGCAGCGACGTACCGATAATAATATTCGGCGGATCCCCGCACATCGTTGCCGATCCTCCCAGGTTCGCACAGAAAATTTCCGACAGGATCATCGGAACCGGGTCAAATTTCAAAAGTTTTGACAATTCGATCGTTACCGCCGCCAGAAACAGGATCACCGTAATACTGTCAATAAACATTGCCAGCACCGCCGACATGACCATAAAAGTAAGAAACAGCGGAATCGGTTTATAGTGTACGATTTTTGCCAGCTGCATACAAAGCCATCGGAAAAATCCCGCCTTTGCCATCCCCTCTACCATCACCATCATACCGAATATAAATATAATAGTAGACCAGTTGATTCCGGAGGAAGAACTTTCCCCTCCTGCCGCATACCAGAATCCCAGCGTAAATATGCTATGTACATTTAACGTTGTAATAACTGCTTTCAGGCTGTGCATCGCTACGCCAAACGCCAGAATCAACGTCAGCGCGCCACAGCCTAACGTGACGATATGACGTTCAATTTTGTCCATGACGATTAATAAAAACATTGCTGCAAAAATAATAACGGCTATGATTTGTGCTGCCATATCTCATTACCTTCTTTCTTCAAAACCATTTACTATTATAGCCTTTTTTGATTCTTCGTCAAGACTTTTTTTACTTCTGCTTCATACACGGCTTCCGTATGGGCATCAAACAACACCCATTCCACCAGGTCAAAACTGTCCTTATGGCTATCTAAAAACCTGCCGTCCGATGGATTGCTCCGTCCACACCGCCGCCTCCCAAAAGGGAACCATTGGCAGCATTAACAATCGCCTGAACATCTGTGATTTTTGTAATATCGCCTTTTATCGTTTTTATCAAATACATTTTATACACCGTCCTTTCTGTCGTCCAACAATAGAAAACACACTCTGCGAACCTTCTATTGTCATGAATTTAAAAAACGGTAAAGAGAACTACTCTCTACCGTTTTTTATATTGTTTCTTTTATGTTCTTTTTCGGAATCCTTTCTTTTTATGCTTCTCTTCTTTCCCGCTTTCCGGTTTCTTTAATGAATTGTCCGTTGCCTCGTCAAACTTCCGAAGCGCCTGTTTTGCCTCTTCGTTCAGTCTTGTCGGCACTTGTACGACTAACGTCACATACTGGTCGCCGCGAACGTTTTTATTCCGCAGCGACGGAACGCCTTTTCCTCTCAGGCGAATCTGGGTATCCGTCTGCGTTCCCGGTTTCACTTCATACAATACGTCGCCGTCGATCGTGCTGATCCGTACTTCCGCCCCCAGCGCTGCCTGAGCGAATGTCAGAGGCGCCGTCGAATAAATATCCATATCGCGGCGCTGGAAAATCGGATGTCTGGAAATAGCCACCTGGACTAACAGGTCGCCCCGCGGGCCTCCGTTGACGCCCGGCTCCCCTTTTCCGCGGATGCGCACGCTCTGCCCGTCGTCAATGCCTGCCGGAATCGATACCTGAATCTTTTTGCGACGGGAAACATAACCCTGGCCATGGCAGTCCGGGCATTTTTCTTTTACAACCTTGCCGCTGCCGTTACACTCCGGACAGGTCTGTACATTCTGCATCATGCCGAACAGGGACTGCTGGGTATACATTACTTTTCCTTTGCCGCCGCACTTTTTACAGGTTTCCGGACTGGTTCCCGGCTTCGCCCCGGTCGCATGGCAGGTCGCGCACTCTTCTTTTAATGTAATATCCAGTTCTTTTTCACAACCAAAGACAGCTTCTTCAAACGTAATACGCACGACCGCCCGCAGATTTGCCCCCTGCATCGGACCGTTGTTTGCGCGGCGTCTGGATCCTCCGCCGAACAGATCTCCGAAAATATCCCCGAAGATATCTCCCATGTCCATGCCTGAAAAATCAAACCCGCCGGCTCCTCCTGCGCCGCTTTCAAAAGCCGCGTGTCCGAACTGGTCGTATTGTCTTCTCTTTTCATCATCGCTCAAAACCGCATATGCTTCCGAAGCTTCCTTAAACTTTTTCTCCGCTTCAGTATCACCCGGATTTGCATCCGGGTGATATTTTTTTGCCAAGGAACGATATGCTTTTTTTATTGCCGACGCATCCGCGTTGCGGTCTACGCCCAACACTTCATAGTAATCTCGTTTTTGGTCTGCCATAATTTTTTCCTCATGATTATTTTACACTAATTATTATACTTCTTTATAATCTGCGTCTACTACATCATCATTCGGAGCGGAATTCTGATAAGATGCATCCTGATAGTTTGCATCCGCACCAGGATTCGGGCCTGCACCGGCTCCTGCCTGCTGTGCATTTTCATACATTTTTGCAAATACTTTCTGTGCGCTTTCCATGAGCTTTTCTTTCGCTGCTTTCATATCACCGACCTGGTCGTCCGTCATTTCTTCTGCGTTCTGATGCTGATCCAGCATAGCTTTCAACGCGTTTAAGTCAGCCTCTACCTGAGATTTATCGGCCGGATCAATTGATGCGCCTACTTCTTCCAGTGCTTTTTCTGTCTGGAATACGAACGAATCCGCATCGTTACGGGTATCGATCGCTTCTTTTCTCTTCTTATCCTGAGCTTCGTATTCTGCCGCTTCTTTTACTGCTTTATCAATATCGGCATCCGACATATTGGAGCCTGCCGTAATCGTAATATGCTGTTCTTTTCCTGTACCAAGGTCTTTTGCCGACACGTTTACGATACCGTTCGCATCGATATCGAACGTTACTTCGATCTGCGGAACGCCGCGGCGTGCAGGCGGGATTCCGTCCAGACGGAACTGGCCTAACGATTTGTTATCTCTTGCAAACTGTCTTTCACCCTGTACGACGTTGATGTCAACAGCAGTTTGATTGTCGGCAGCCGTAGAGAAAATCTGGCTCTTCTTTGTAGGGATCGTCGTATTTCTCTCGATCAGTCTTGTAGCTACGCCGCCCATTGTTTCGATGGACAGTGACAACGGTGTAACGTCCAGCAGGAGGATTTCGCCTGCGCCGGCGTCGCCTGCCAGTTTACCGCCCTGGATGGAAGCGCCGATTGCTACACATTCGTCCGGGTTTAAGGATTTGTTCGGCTCTTTTCCTGTCAGCGCTTTTACTTTATCCTGTACGGCAGGGATTCTGGTAGAACCGCCTACCAATAATACTTTTCCAAGGTCGGAAGCTGTGATGCCTGCGTCTTTTAACGCGTTCTGTACCGGAACCGCCGTTCTTTCCACGAGGTCATGGGTCAGTTCGTCAAATTTAGCCCTGGTCAGGTTCATGTCGAAGTGTTTCGGGCCTTCGCTCGTAGCTGTAATAAACGGAAGGTTGATGTTTGTCGTCGTAGCGGAAGACAATTCTTTCTTCGCTTTTTCCGCCGCTTCTTTTAATCTCTGCAATGCCATCTTGTCATTGGAAAGATCGACGCCTTCCTGTTTCTTAAATTCGGACAGCATGTAATCGGTAATCTTCTGGTCAAAGTCGTCGCCGCCTAACCGGTTGTCGCCGGAAGTGGACAATACTTCAATAACGCCTTCGCCGATCTCAATAATTGATACGTCGAACGTACCGCCGCCGAGGTCGTATACCATGATCTTTTGCTCGCCCTCATTGTCAAGGCCGTATGCCAACGCTGCCGCGGTCGGCTCGTTGATAATACGTTTTACTTCCAGTCCGGCAATCTTTCCGGCGTCTTTTGTCGCCTGACGCTGCGCGTCGTTAAAATATGCCGGTACGGTAATCACGGCGTCCGTTACTTTTTCTCCCAGATAGTTTTCGGCATCCGCTTTTAATTTCTGCAAGATCATTGCCGAAATTTCCTGCGGGGAAAACTTCTTATCGTCGATCGCCTTTTTACTGTCTGTTCCCATGTCACGTTTGATGGAAGAAATTGTCTTCTCCGCATTTGTGACTGCCTGACGTTTTGCCGGTTCTCCGACTAATCTTTCGCCGGTTTTCGTAAATGCCACTACGGACGGCGTCGTCCTCGCGCCTTCTGTATTCGCGATTACTACCGGTTTCCCGCCTTCCATAACTGCCACGCAACTATTTGTTGTACCTAAGTCAATACCAATAATTTTACTCATAATGTTTACCTCCGTAATATCCTTTCTATCATCTATACTCTGTTTATATGGAAAGTCCTGCGGCCCGCCTCAGCAGTTAATTTGCCACCTGGACCATTGAATGACGCACTACACTGTCATGGTACATATAACCTTTTTGCAGCTCCTGTACGACGATATTTTCGCCGTAATTTTCATCGTCGATATGCATTACAGCGTTATGCAGGTTCGGGTCAAACTCTTTGCCCTCCGCCTCAATCGGCGTTACTCCTGCTTCCGTAAGCACCGCCATCATCTGCTTATATATTTTATCCATGCCTTCGGCAAATGGCTCCGCCTTTTCTTCCTCAGATAATGCTGCCAGCCCTCTTTCAAAATTGTCCACTACCGGCAGAATTTTTTCTATCATGCTTTTAGCGCCGGTTTCAAACATCTGGGTCTTCTCTTTTTCCGTCCGCTTGCGGAAATTATCAAACTCCGCCATCTGGCGTTTCACCCTGTCAGTCAGTTCTTCGATCTGTTCCTGCTCTTTGGATTTTTTCTTTTTAAAAATGCCTTCTTTTTTGCCGCGGCTTTCTGTGTCCGCCGCTTCTTTGCCGTCCGCGTCCACGTTGTCTTCTGCGGCTGTCGGTTCTTTTTCAGCCGTTTCCGCAGGATCCGCCGCTTCTTTACCGTCATCTGTATCGGTTTCGCTGCCGGTACCTGCATTTGTATCGGCTGCCGCTTTATTTTCACCTGTTTCCGTCTGACATTCCGTGTCGTTCGCTTCTTTTGTTTCTTTCATTTCCTCTGCCATTAGTTACCTCCTTTACCACAGTCACCTGTCTTTTCTGAAAATATCATCTAACTGGACTTTTAATGTTTTCAGATTATCCACTACATTTTCATAATCCATTCGTTTCGGTCCGATAATCCCGACGGTACCTGTCATTCCATCTCCCATATTATACGTAGCCGTTACGATACTGCAGTCTTTCATATTCTGAATCGGAGCTTCATCCCCGATATAAACCTGAATGCCGGTTTCCGTTTCGTCCCCGGTCTTTGTCACGAACGTTGCCAGCTGCTCTTTCTCCTCCAGGACATTCAACAATTCCGTCGCTTTCTCGGAATCGCATAATTCCGGATATTTAAAAATATTTGTCGCGCCGCTCGTATAGATCTCCAGATCTTTGCCTTCATGTATTGCCGCTCCTACGGCATCCAGTACCTGATTGACAATATCCGAATGGGACCCCGCTTTTTCTTTCAGCATGGAGATCGTGCCAAGATTGATTTCCTCAATCGTCAGGCCGTTCAGGCCGGTATTCAGCAAAATATTCAGCTTTAACAGCGTTTCATTATCCAGCGGTTCCGCAATATTCAGCATTTTGTTCCGCACAATATTTCCCTCTATGACGATCACCGCCAACAGGTGCGTTTCGTCTACGGAAGAAAGCTGGATAAATTTTACGGCATTCCGTTTTGCTCTGGGAGCCGTAACCATTGTCGTATAATTGGTATTTGCCGCCAGCATTTTTGCAATCTGCTGTAATACGAGATCTACTTTCTCCGTATGTTCAATCACAAAATTTTTCATATCGGAAATTTCTTTTTCTTTTTCCTCCATCAAATGATCCACGTAAAAACGGTATCCTTTGTCGGAAGGTATCCTGCCGGCAGACGTATGCGGCTGTACGATATAACCCATTTCTTCCAGATCCGACATTTCGTTCCGAATCGTCGCTGAACTCAGATTCATATCTTCGTATTTAGAAATTGTCCTGGAACCAACCGGTTCTCCGGTTTCCAGATAATTGCGGATGATGGCATTTAAAATTTTTACTTTCCGTTCGCCTAATCCCTCCACGCGATCACTCCAGTCTGAATTTACTAAATCCTGTTTTTCTTTTGCTGTTAGCACTCGTTTGTTAGGAGTGCTAACATCTGTAAATAAAATAGCACTATCCTTTTTCTTTGTCAACACTATTTGAATAAGTTTTTTAAATTATTTTATAAACAGTTCAGCCATCGCCAAAATTACGGGCGAATCATGCTTGCATGAATGAGCACGGAATTGCAGGCGATGAGCGGAACGCCCCTTAAGCCTCCGACAGAAGTTGCTCCAGCAGCGATAGCCTGCCCGGCATGCGGTCTGTGGCTTGTTTCAGGGGCGTGGGCTGAACTGTTTCTGTTCTGTTTACTATTCCTAAGGGGGGGGGCGTGGACTAAACTGTTACTATATTATAGCAAAAAGAAACTCATACAATAATTTGCCAGATCAATTCCTTTCGGTGTCAGACACAGCCGTCCGCCTTTCTCTTCCAGCAAACGTTCCTTTTTTAAACGCTCTTGCGCTTCCCCGAAAACTTCTTCCGTCTTTTTCCCGAATTTTCCCGCAAATTCCTGCCTGCTGACGCCTTCTATCAGACGCAGCCCCAAAAACATCGTTTCTTCCATCTGCTCTTTCTGTGTCAGTTTTTGCACCTGGTACGAAGCGAAATCACCGTTTAAATATTTTTCCAACTCCGACGTATTTTGAAAACGGGTTTCCATAAAAAGGGAAGACGCTCCCAATCCAAATCCCAGATAAGGCGTTCGTTTCCAGTATCCGACATTCTGCCTACATTCATACCCTTTTTTTGCATAATTGGAAATTTCATATTGTGCATATCCGTACCGTTTTAAAATATCCGCCGTTTGCCAGTACATTTCACGCTCCGTTTCTTCCTCCGGCAGCAGCATACATGCTTCTCCCCGTTCCCTTTTTTTCTGATCTTTTGCATAGGTTTCATAAAAAGGCGTGCCCTCTTCGAGAATCAGGCTGTATGCGGATATATGCTCCGGATGCAGGCTGCATACTTTATGCAGATTTGTTTCATAATTTTTAAGACTTTGTCCGGGAAGCGCCATCATCAGGTCAATATTGCAATTGTCAAACCCACATTCCCTTACCAGTTCATAGTTATGCAGAAACTGCTCCCAGGTATGAATCCGCCCTAACAGCTTCAATTTTTCATTATCCGCGGACTGCAGCCCGATGCTGATCCGGTTGATTCCGTTTTTCCTGTAACAGAGCAGCTTTTCCCTGTTTAAAGTTCCCGGATTACATTCTATCGTAATTTCAGCATCCCCGCATACTTCATAATTTTCAGTAATCGTATCCAAAATCCGCATGATACTGCCCGCATCCAAAAGGGAAGGTGTCCCACCGCCCAAAAATACGGAGGACACCTTATAACCCGCCAAATATTCTTCACTTGCTTTTTCAGGAATTTCTTCACAAAGCCTGTCCACATACGCCGACTGCCTTTCTTCGGAAGCAGGAAACGACAAAAAATCACAATACCTGCATTTCCTGACGCAAAACGGGATGTGTACATATAATTCCATCGTCTGTTTTTCCATATGATTCATCTTTATTCATTTTCCCCTTTTCGGAAAGGTACTGTAATCCAATATCTTTTCATCTTGCATCCATCAACATCTATGGTTTTCTCATAAACCCCGCCATTAGCAAGTATTACCTTTTCACTGGCTGCATTTTCAATATCACAAGTAATAAGAATTTTTTCTATTCCCATTGATTTTGCATTTTGTATATTCAAACGAAGCATTTCCTTTGCATAACCTTTGCCGCGTTCAGATGGACGCACTGAATACCCACAATGCCCTCCCCACGTTCCAAGAACAGGATGATTTATGTGATGACGCAAATCTATCACGCCTACTACTTTATCATCTTTCCTGCATACAGCTAAGTATGTATGCGCGGGAACATTCATTCCCACATCGCCGCATGTTTCTTCATTTTTTCCAAGTTCACATATTTTTATCCATTCTTCAGAAGACTTACTTACATCAAGCAATAGGCAACCTGCAAACTGGTCTTCATTTTCTGCGTCACATTCCAAAATTTCCTGACGAAATTTCCATATTTCATCTGCATACATCTTTTGAGGTTCTATTAATAAAATTTGCTCCATTCTTATATCTCCATAAATCCGGATTCTATATTTGATTATAAAATCCTGATCTATTCTGTTTACCTATTCGTTTTCGTCTACTCATCCAGTTTCAGGACGCTCATAAAAGCTTTCTGCGGAATTTCCACGCTGCCGACCTGCCGCATCCGCTTCTTGCCCTCTTTCTGTTTTTCCAGCAGCTTCCGTTTCCGGGTAATATCGCCGCCATAACATTTGGCAAGCACGTCTTTTCTCATGGCTTTTACCGTTTCACGGGCGATGATCTTGCCGCCTACGGCCGCCTGGATCGGAATCTCAAATAAATGCCGCGGAATTTCTTCTTTCAGTTTTTCGCACATTTTTCTGCCGCGCTCATACGCCGTAGAAGAATGTACGATAAAAGACAACGCGTCCACTTCTTCTTTGTTAATCAGTATATCCAGTTTCACCAGTTCGGACCGTTCATATCCGCTTACTTCATAATCAAAAGACGCATATCCGCGGGAACGTGATTTTAACGCATCGAAAAAATCATAAATAATCTCATTCAGCGGCAGCGTATATTTGATTAACGCTCTTGCCTCTTCTATATATTCCATACTGACGTAGGTACCGCGCCGTTCCTGGCACAAATCCATAATTGCGCCGATATATTCGCTCGTTACCATGATTTCTGCCGCAACGATCGGTTCTTCCATATAATCAATTTCCGACGGATTCGGCAGGTTGGACGGATTGGTAAGTTCAATAACTTCCCCGTTTGTTTTGTGCACTTTATAAATAACACCCGGCGCGGTCGTTACCAGATCCAGATTGTATTCCCGTTCCAGACGCTCCTGCACGATTTCCAGGTGCAAAAGTCCCAGAAAACCACAGCGGAATCCAAATCCCAGCGCAATCGATGTTTCCGCCTCAAAATGCAGGGCGGCATCGTTTAACTGCAGTTTTTCCAGCGCGTCCCGCAAGTCCGGATATTTGGCTCCATCCGCCGGATACAGGCCGCAATACACCATCGGATTGGCTTTCTTATATCCCGGCAAAGCTTCTTTGCAGGGATTCGCCGCGTCCGTAATCGTATCACCCACCTGCGTATCCCGTACGTTTTTCAGGCTTGCGGTAATATAACCGACCATCCCAGCGGAAAGCTCTTCGCACGGAAAAAACTGTCCCGCCCCAAAATAACCGACTTCCACCACGTCCGCTTTCGTGCCGGTCGCCATCATCCGAATCTTCGTTCCCGATTTTACCATCCCCTCCATGATCCGGCAAAATACGATGACTCCTTTATAGGAATCATACAGCGAATCAAAAATCAGAGCCTTTAACGGCGCATGGATATCCCCTTTCGGCGCCGGAATTTTTTCCACGATCTGATCCAGCACCTGTTCCACATTCAGGCCGGTCTTTGCCGAAATCCGCGGCGCGTCCTGCGCTTCGATCCCGATAATATCCTCGATTTCTTCTATCACGCGTTCCGGCTGCGCACTCGGCAAATCAATCTTATTGATAACCGGAAAAATATCCAGATCATGATCGAGCGCCAGGTACACGTTCGCCATTGTCTGGGCTTCGATCCCCTGAGCCGCGTCTACCACAAGAATCGCTCCGTCACAGGCCGCCAGGCTTCTTGACACTTCATAATTAAAATCGACGTGTCCCGGCGTATCAATCAGGTTAAAGATGTATTCTTCCCCGTTTTTATCTTTGTAAATTGTGCGCACGGCCTGCGCCTTGATCGTAATCCCCCGCTCCCGTTCCAAATCCATATTGTCCAGCACCTGCGACTGCATTTCCCGGCTCGTCAGCAGGCCGGTCATTTCAATGATGCGGTCGGCAAGCGTAGACTTTCCGTGATCTATATGTGCAATGATACAAAAATTTCTGATTTTACTCTGATCTGTCATTTGTAACTCCTCTCGTTTACCATCAGGTTTTATATCTGTAAAAACTTTCTTATTCGTTTGGATTATATTAGTATAACAATCAAATTTTCCTTTGTAAAGATATTCCCGCAACAGTAAAAACATTATAAAAACGTGTAAAGGTGATCAGGAATACTTGTTTTTCGAATATTTGTTCGTTTTTGCTTGCTTTTTTCCATGCGATATAGTATACTATAGAAAAAGAACGTATATTCGAGGTTTTATTTATGGAAATCAGAACGACGACGCTGTCTTTAAATGAAAAACTGCAGATTTTATCCGACGCCGCAAAATATGATGTCGCCTGTACTTCCAGCGGCTCTGACCGCCGCGGGCAAAAAGGCCGGCTGGGCAACGCGTTTTCCGCCGGTATTTGCCACAGCTTTGCCGGGGACGGACGCTGCGTTTCTCTGCTTAAGATTTTACAGAGCAACGACTGCATCTACAATTGCAAATACTGCATAAACCGCGCGGATAACGACTGCGTACGCACGACTTTTACGCCGGAAGAAATCTGTACACTTGTCGTAGAATTTTATAAACGCAATTATATTGAAGGGCTTTTCTTAAGTTCCGGAGTTTGCAAAACGCCTGCCCACACGATGGAACTGATGTTTCAGACCCTGCACCTGCTGCGCACAAAATACCGGTTCAACGGCTATATCCATGTAAAAATGATTCCTTACGCTCCCGCAGAACTGATTGAAAAAACCGGATACCTGGCCGACCGTATGAGCATAAATCTTGAACTTCCGACCGCAGACGGACTAAAGGCCCTTGCTCCGCAGAAGAACCGCTCTTCCATCCTTCTGCCCATGCGCCAGATCCAGCAGCGGATCAGCGAATACCGGATGTCTGTCGGCAAACATCCGGCGCTGGAACGAAGCGCCGGCAACCGTTACTTAAAAGATACGATTTTTCATCGGCCTTCCAGCTTCCGGTTAGAGGAAAAGAACGCCCTTTCTGTCCCGCCGGCGTTTTCCCCGGTTTCAAATAAACCGTTTACTCCCGCCGGGCAAAGTACGCAGATGATCATCGGCGCCACCGGAGAAACAGATTACCAGATCCTTGCCACCACGCAGGCTCTTTATCAGCAGTTTGACTTAAAACGGGTCTTTTATTCAGCTTATGTCCCGTTAAACGAAGAGGACGGGCTTCCTCCGATCGGCACTGCTCCGCCGCTGTTGCGGGAACACCGCCTGTACCAGGCGGACTGGCTTTTGCGTTTTTACGGTTTCCATGCCGAAGAACTGCTGGATTCCAAACGACCTTATTTTAACCTGGCTTTGGACCCGAAATGCGACTGGGCGCTCCGGCACCTGGAACAATTCCCCGTAGAACTGTCCACCGCCGATTACGGAACGTTAATGCGCGTTCCCGGCATTGGCAGCAAATCGGCGTTCCGCATTATCCAGTCACGAAAAACCGGCGCGCTGTCTTTTGCCGCCGTCAGAAAAATGGGCGTCGTCCTCAAACGCGCCCAGTATTTTATCACCTGCAATGGAAAAATGTATCAGCGAATCCGGCTGGAAACAGATTTTATCCGCCGGCAGCTCATCGGCGACATCAGCCGCCAGGAATGGGATATTGAACATGGACAGGTTTACGAACAACTGTCTTTGTTTTCGTAAATCGATTAAAAAGGAGAAACTTATGATCGTTTATACCTGTAAAGATACCTTTGAAGATATGATGACCTGCATTTATGAGGCCTGGGCGTCAAAAATAAACCACAAAAACCTGCGGCTGGACATAGAACCTTACGGGAATCTGGAATTGTTCTGTGAATACCGCCATGTAGATGCCGACACGGAAAAAGCAAAAAAAGTGACGGCTTCCATAATAAATAAAATTTCTTCGAAAGCGTTCCGGATGGTGTTCCGCTGCGCCATGTCCATCCTCCCGAACAAACTGGATATCATTTACCGGTTCCTGCTGCTTGGATTTGCTTATCCTGACAAAGTAACTTCCATGCTTCAGCATCCTTACGTAAACGCTATTTTTGAAGCAAACCGAAAAGTTTTGAACGAAACCCACCTGTTCCGTGAATTTACCCGCTTTTCGGCCCTGCCAAACGGCATACTTGTAGCGCATATAGAACCAAAGTCCAATCTTCTTTCCCTGCTGTCCCCGTCTTTTGACGACCGGCTGCCCTCAGAAAACTGGATGATTATCGACGACACCCGGAAAATTGCGGCAGTCCATGAAGCGGACAGTGAAACCTGGTTTACTTCGTTAAGCGATAACGAGTTTTCCCGTTTAAAATATTCCGAAAAAGCTGAGGACCCGTTCATTGATATGTGGAAAACTTTTTTCCGTACCATTGCCATTAAAGAACGGGAAAACCCTGTCTGCCAGCGTACGCACCTGCCTGTCTGGTACCGCAAACATATGACGGAATTTCACTAAACGCTCCGTGGACATTTACTCCGCAAGTACTTTATATAACAGATCCGCTAACGGTACCATTGCATTTTTGGCCTCCTCGCTCGTATTTGTCTGCGCCCCTACTTCTACCAGTAACGATTTCGGCAGGTAATGCATATTATAACGGTATCCCTTTAAATAAATCGGGCGCGTAAATCCCGGATAATATTCGGCTGCCGCCAGCTGAAGCTGAAAGGAAAGCGCCAGATTGTCCGCTATGTATGGATTGGGCAGATAAGCGATATCTCCTGTACTTGTCGTATGGCTTAAGCCGTTAAAAAACATGATCGGCGCCGACACGGTTCCGTTCACTTCCGTCTGCATATGGGTACTTTCCGCTACGCCGTCCCGGTGCAGATCGATAATGACTTCGATTTCCGGATGCTCAGCCAAAATCTGTTCCAGGGACTCCGCCGCTCTTGTATACGCCGTGCTCCTGCCCTCCAGATCATATGCTCCGGTATCGTGTATGACGGAAAACCCTTTTTCCTCCAATAACGCTGCCAGATAATTTCCGACCCCTATTACCGTTGATTCCACGTCGCCTTCCACATGATCGGCATATTCCTCCTGAGAATGTGTATGATAAATCAAAATTGAAGTCTTCATACTGCCGTCTTCATTTTTTTGCATATGCATGTCTTTCGCTAGCATTTCAGCTGCATTGAGCTGTTCCCTCGCAATCGTTGTCGTCTTATCCACCAGATAAAAATTACTGATCAGATAATCAAAATCACTTAACTTTTCATAGGAATACTCGACTAACTTGGCCTGCGAAAGCTGCACTTCCTCTTCCTGCCTTTTCACTTCTTCCGGCGGAGTATCTTCCGTTTGCGGCTCGTTTTCATCATGCGCCTCCTCATGTAAAATCTGTTCGTAGCTTAACGGGCTTTCGATTTCCGTCGCCACATCACCTTCTTCGGCTTCTTTTAACCTGGATACCGTTTCGGTTTCTTTCGCCATAATCTGACTCGTATTGCCGTTTACGAACAATGATTTTAATACGCCCGCCAATGTGTCCTCCCCATGGTATCCGATCGCCGGGAATAAAGAAGCGTTTACTTTCTTTTCCAGAAATGCGCGGGCATAATATTTGGCATCGTCCCTGTTTTTCCTGCGGCCGTTTAACTGCAGCCCCAACGTCGCCACCATTACAAAAAGCAGTAATGCAAGAAACGGCAGTTTTTTTCTGATTCTTTTTTTTCCTTTTTTCTTTCTTTGCCTGATGACGCTTCTCATAATTCTCCTTATTTCACTGTTTCGAAGTTACTGACGCTGCCAGATACACCTGAAACTTCCCGGCAGCCGAATTACAAAAAAATCTTTGCCTAACTTATGGTTCAAGTGTACATTAATACTAATATATGAAAAAAGGAGATTCATTATGACTGCAATTTACAAACTGTTCTGGCCTGAAGCAGATTTTTTCATCCTGCCATGGCTTCGTCTGCAGCCGTCCCTAATGCAATTTCAATTCCGGACGCCAGCATCCTGCTCACACGCCGGACCGATTCGTCTACGTCTTTCGGCGTCACAAACATCGAATTGAGCCCCGGTGATAACAACTCCCGGATCAGTTCCTGTTTTTCATTTTCATGAAATTTTTTTAAACTGTCACAAAAATCTGCAGACCGCTTATCGCTGCTTAAAGCATCCAGCAGATTCCACATCGTGTCATTAACGATCGTTACTGCATCCACTACCATCGGAATCCCGACAGAGATCACCGGCACGCCCAGGCTTTCTTTATTTATCGCCTGTCTGTGGTTACCCACCCCGGATCCCGGCGCGATTCCGGCATCCGATACCTGGATCGTACGGTTTAACCGTTTCGCACTTCTTGCAGCCAGGGCATCCACTACAATGACCAGATTTGGCTTTGTTTCTTTCATTACTCCCAGAATGATCTCCTGGCTTTCCATACCTGTCTGCGCCATCACGCCCGGCACCATTCCGCTGATCTGACATTCTTCTTCCCATCCAAATACATCTTTTCCGAACTCTTTTACAAGATGGCGGTTCATGCTGATCTGATCCACAACACGCGGCCCTAACGAATCCGGCGTGACGTCCCTGTTCCCCAATCCTACTACCAGCACGGAAAGTTCCCGTACCGGCCTTGGAAACAGCGTGCGCAGAATTTCTGCAAATTCATTGGCCACATACTTCCGGTATTCCTCGTCATCCTCTGTCATTTCCGGCGCGTCCAGCGTAATGTAACTTCCTTTTGGCTTTCCCATGATCTTCGCACCGTTTTCCGTTTCAATCTTTACGGTTGTAAGCTTACATTCCATATCCAGTTTTTCTTCTTCGATAACTACTCCTTTAATTTCAACGTTATCTTTTTCAAAACGTTCTTTGGTTTCCAACGCAAGATCCGTACGAATTTCCATAATCCCATACCTTTCCCTGAAAGAATTAATTATTTCATTACAATACTTTTGGCTGCTTTCACAAAGTGGGGAAAGCACTGACAGTTTCACCGCTTCTTTTACAAAACGGCTTACCCTGATAATTCTATAAGTATGGCGGTGTAAAAAATATTATCTGCACTTCCGTTTTACCGACAGATTTCCAGGCTGTGCTGCCAGAGAGGGAAACATTGGAAGAATTTTTACAGTATCCCTTATCTCCGGGAAAATGGGCGAAATGGATTCCCCCGAGTTCACTGTCTGAGGTTTTCCTCAATATTTTGACGCGCCTGGGCGGGACATGTTTTTCTTCCTGGACAGCCTTTCTGGTTTTCCTAACAGCGGCGTCAAGCACGTTCGATGAGGGTATGCCTTACGAAACTCGGGACTGCCATACCATAAGAAACAACATCCGGAACAGGTTCGTATGGCAGTCCCTCAGACAGTCGTCCGGCATACCCATTCGTGCTTTTCCTGCCGCTGATAAGGAAAACGCACAAAAGACTTCCGATGGAAGAAAAACAAAAGTCCCGCCTCCGGCGCTTATTCTCCTGACGGAAAACCGAGTTTGAATCGGGGGAATCAAATCACACCCGCCCATTCCGGAGTTAGGGATACTTAAAAATTCTGGAACTGATTTCCCGGTTCTGGCAGCATAGCCGGAAATCCATGTTAAAAAAGTGCAGATAATATTTTTTATACCGCCAACTTTTAGAAACTATGAATAAAGCCGTTCTGTAAAGAAACGCTTAAACTGTCAGCAGTTTCCCAACCCCATGAAAAGTAACCTTTCCTACTATTTTTCACAAAAATCTTGCAAATATGTATTGACAGATAAAAAAACCTGTTCTAGAATATATGAGTATGTTTACATTAGAACGTCCGTGTCCGGCTTTAATGAAACATAATCGTAAAAGAAAATTTTAATATGTTTGGGGGTGTCCGGATTGGCTAACATTAAATCAGCAAAGAAAAGAATTAAAGTAACAGAAATAAAGACTGCCAGAAATAAGGCAATCAAATCAAAAGTAAAAACTTCGATTAAAAAAGTAGAAGCTGCTGTAGCAGAGAAAAATACCGAAGCTGCAAAAGCCGCATTGGTAAATGCAATTTCTGATATTAACAAAGCCGCTTCTAAAGGTATTTATCATAAAAACAATGCTGCAAGAAAAGTTTCCCATTTAACAAAAGCCGTAAACAGCATTGCTTAAAACAAGCATACGAAAAAGCTGCCAGTTCCGTCATTCTGGCAGCTTTTTTGTTTCATTTTCTATACTATCCCGGCAAACTGCACAAAACCATCTCCACTGCCATCCGGTCTGTCAGCCGCCCGGTCTTTACCGCTTCTTCCAGTTCCACGCAATGCTTTACATATGCTTTTAAATGAGCCGTCTGAAACCTGGATGCCTGAGAAATATTTTTCCGGACAGCAAACTCCGGGATTCCCAGTTTTGATGCCATGGTTTTAGTATCTACATGTTTTTTTTGCATTTCACGGATCTGCCACAGAATCCGGAACTGTCTGGCTATTAAAAACAGAATCCGCATCGGCGCTTCTTTTAACGCCAGCAAATCATAATACAGGTCCAGCGCCTGCTTTTGTTTTTGCATAGACAACGCCTCGATCATCTGAAAGATCTGGTTCGTTACCTGGCTGGTACAGATTTCTTCCACATCTTCCGCTTCAATCGAAGAACGGCCGGACGTATAACAGATCAGTTTCTCCAGTTCCTTATCCATTCGTTCCATATCGGCGTCCGTTTTAGCTAAAAACAACTGCAGCGCCTGACGTTTCATTGTGACGTTTTCTTTTTTCAGTTTCTGTCCGATCCAGCGGATCAGGACGTCCTCTCCCGGCGTGAGCGCTTCCAACGCACGCCCCGCCGCCTTGACGGCTTTATAAAGCTTGCCTCTCCGATCCACTTCCTTTTCCGCAAATACAAGCACCGTTGCTTCCGGAACCTCTTTCACATACTCCGCCATTTTCTCGTTTGCATTTTTGAAAAATCCGGTATTCTCCAAAAGGATCAGCCGTCTGTCGCTGAAAAACGGCATGGTTTCCGCCAGATCGATCACTTCTTCCGCAGCCGTATCTTTCCCTTCAAAATAAGAATAATTAAACGTATCGTCTTCCGGCAGCAGCGCTTTTTTTAATTTGTCCCGGTATTGCCGAACCAGATAGGTTTCTTCTCCATACAGCAGATATACGTTTGCAAATGTCCCGTTTTTGATATCTTCATCTATCTGCCCGATCATATCCTCTTTTTTTGCCACTCCGGCCACCGCCTTTCCTTTCTTGCATGTTCTGTTTTATATGTTCTGCTTTGCATGTTCTGTTTTGCCGTTATGTTATCCAACGGTTTAATTCTTTTAACAGTTCTTCGAAATTAAGCGGCTTCGCGATATGCTCGTTCATTCCGGCCTGTTTCGCCATCCTTACGTCTTCAGCAAATGCATTTGCCGTCATCGCAATAATCGGAACCCGTTTTGCATAATTCCCCGGCAGGGCGCGTATCGCCTTTGTGGCTTCGTAACCGTTCATAAACGGCATCTGGATATCCATAAATACCATATCATAATACCCGTCTTCCGCCTCCGTTATTTTCTCCACCGCCTGCTTTCCGTTTTCTGCAAATTCGACGGCCAGTCCAGCCATTCCCAATATTTCGCCTGCTATTTCCGCATTCAGTTCGTTATCCTCTGCCAGCAGCACCCGCTTCCCGCTGAAATCCTGTTTGAACACTTCTTTTAGGTTATAACCGGAAGTATCCTGCAATTCATTCCCCAGCAGAAATTTAAACAACCGGATTATTCTGGAAGTAAATAGCGGTTTGCTAAGGAATGCGTTTGCCCCGGCTTCCCTGCCTTCCATTTCAATATCCGACCAGTCGTATTTTGAAATAATCACGATCGGAATCTCATCTCCGGCACGCCTGCGTATCTCCTTTGCCGCCGTCACCCCGTCCATTTCCGGCATTTTCCAGGCAAGAAGCACCGCAAAATAACGGTTTCCCGATTCGTAGCGTTTTACTGCTCGTTCTACGGCTTCACAGCCATTTAACACCCATTCCCCTTTCATTCCCAGATCAGATAACACGGAACAGGTTCTTTCGCAGACCACCTGATCTCCGTCTGCTATCAATACCTGCAGCCCTCTCAATTCCTCTGTACTTTCCTCCTCCCTGGTATCCTGCAATTCCAGAAAAAAGGTAACCGTAAACTTCGTTCCCTCACCCAGCCGGCTTTCCACCTGAATATCCCCGTTCATCATGCGGACAATATTCCGGGAAATGGCCATTCCAAGTCCCGTCCCCTGCATTTTTTCCACTTTTTCGTCTTTTGCCCTTGTAAACGGTTCAAAAATCTGAGGAACAAATTCTTCGCTCATACCGATACCGTTGTCTTTGAAAATAAATTCATAACATCCGCGGCGTTCATGATTCGTCGGTTTTTCGCTGATCGCGATTTCAATTTTACCGCCTTCCGGGGTATATTTTGCCGCATTGCTTAACAGATTCATAAATACCTGCTGGATACGCTGGCTGTCGCCGATCACGTTTTCGTGTTCTACTTTTCCGATCGTGATCGTCAGTTCCTGTTTCTTCGCCTCGATATTTGATTTCATAATCGTCACCAGACTTTCCACCACATCCGACAGATTAAATTCCTCCACATTCAGATCAAGCTTCCCGGATTCGATTTTATTCATATCCAGCACTTCATTGATCAGCCCCAGCAAATGCCTGCTGGACACTGCAATTTTGGAAAGACAGTCCAATACCCTCTCCCTGTCTTCAATATTCGCTTCTGCAATCGCGGTCATGCCGATAATCCCATTCATTGGCGTACGAATATCATGGCTCATGCTGGCCAGAAAGTTTGTTTTTGCCTCACTAGCGCGGTTTGCCGCTTCGTAAGCCTCTTTCAGCGCCTGCTGCTGCGTCAGCTCTTTCCTTTTTTCCTCGTCTATCCGCTCCGAAACAAACAGAACCTCTCTCATACTGCCATCCTGATCACGTTTCACTTCGATAAAGCTGCACCGGACCCAGGCACTATGTGTGGTCTGGTATTCCATGCTGATAATCTTTTCTTTCTGCATCCGCATTTGCAGTGTAGGTAAATTTACAAACCGCTTAAATTTCTGCCGGTAAGAATCGCATATTTCTGTCTGAATATACCGTTCCAACGCCACGGCAGCATCTTTGCAGTTTTTTAGAAATCCTTTGGAATATTCGGTACCGTCTGCCGCCTCAAATAAACCTTTATCCAGGTTAATATGATAAACGGCATAGTATATCTCTCCGATAGCGCCTATGATTTCCAGCTTTTTCTGCTCGGAATCAAGCGCAGCCTGAAGCTCCGCGTTGGAAACCGCCAGTTTTTCCCTGGCCTCCTCCAGCTCCCTGCGCCTGGCTTCTTCTTTCTTCCGAACCTCTGTCGTATTGGTCATCACGCACAGCGCATGGATATGCCCGCTTTCTTCGTCTTCCGACATAAACAGTACGTTCCGGTAATAACTGTCCATTGACGGAACATAATATTCCGCTTCAAAAGAAGTTCTTCCGGCAGTATAATGCGCCGCCAACTTTTCAGAAAAAAAGAAATCTTCCATGGAACTGTCCCGCAACTGAATATTATATTTTTCCAAAAAGCGGGCGCACAGGGCATCATAAGCAACCGGGGCGTTAAACCCTAACAGCTTCACAAAGTTTAAACCCCTGTCGCTCATCGCCGATTTTTGGATAATTCCCTCTGTAATATCAAAAGAAATGCAGCTTGCGCTGCCTTCTGTCAACGCTCCCCTGTACATCTTTTTCTCTCTGTAAAGAGATGCTTTTAACTCTTCCTGTTTTGTCACGTCCTGCATCACGCTCAAAATAAACTGCCGGCCATTCTCAAAAGAAAGCAGTTTGGTATGATTTTCTATAACAAGAAGTTCCTTATTTTTTCTGCGAATCCGGAATTTATAATTTGCATAATCACCAGGCTGTTTCAGGCTGCCGACCGCATTTTTGACAACCCACATGTCTTCCGGCAGTACATGCTGCATAACTATCCTGCCAAAACTTTTCCTGTCCTGTGTACCATATTCAAAAATTCTCCTGCTCTCATCGTTTACGATCAGCACTTCGCGCTCCGGCAGCGTATAAGCAAATACCCCGCAGCTTAAAGAATCCACCATCTGCATTTGCATCGTCAGGAAATTTGCGAGCGTTTCGTTTTTTTGCAGCAGTTCCGTAATATCCTGGAACAGGCTGTAATGTTTCATCTTCCCGTCCGTATCCACAATCTTTTTCCCGATATCGGAAATCCAGCAAACGGAACCGTCCTTGTGTTTGACGCGGTACTTTACGGAATAAGTATCTCTTACGGCATATTGTTTTTGAATTTCTTCCAGCACTGATTTCCTGTCTTCTTCCAGAATATTTTCAGCCGCATTGCCGCCGCAGGCTTTTAGAAGTTCCTCCGGAAGATAACCCTGAATAGCGGCCGCTCCCTCGCTGATATAGGAAAAAGTGAATTTTTCGTCATCATGACAGACAATAAATCCACCGGAAATTCCCCTTAACAAAATATCGATCTGCTGCATCAGGTCATCGTTTTTCTTTCTGTCCGTAATGTCCATGATACTTCTTTGTACAATGCAGTCGCCGTTCGCATCATAAAAAATCTGCACCGTACCGTAACAATACCGGATTTTGCTGCTGTTCTTTCGCGCCACCCTGTATTCTACGAATTTGATATCTCCGACCCCTTTTAGCTCGGAAAGCGCTTTTGCAATCAGCTCCCTGTCTTCCTCCAGCACCGTTCCGGCAATTCCGCGTACGGAATCTTCCGCCAGCTCCTCTTCCGTCGTATATCCTAAAATATTAAGCGCTTCCCTGTTTGCCAGATACAGTTTATAGTCCGACATCCGATAGCGCAATACCCCGCAGGCAATCGAAGATAAGGTTACTTTCAGTTCCTGCTCTTTCTTCTTCACATCCGAATGATTTTCTACAATGCCTGCACAGATTTCCGGATTATGATCCTCGTCCCATTCTACGGTAGTAAGCGTCGCCTGCCACCATTTCTCGCCTTCTTTTTCCCGGAACTCTACGGAAGCCGAACGCACTCCGGACTCTATATCCGTAATCATTTTTGCAAACAAAGCCGCATCTTCTTCCATTACGATCTCTTCACAAAAATCATCCGGCATATGCCTATAGACGGACTGGCAATGCAGACCCTGACAGGTGTCTTCTTCCATTACACATATTTTTTTCTTCGGAAAATAACGAAAAAGAAACACATTTGCCTGATTCAATGCCGCCAGTATATGTTCCACGTCAAATGCCGGAATCATTTTTCTGATCTCTCCGGATATTTGTTCCGTAATTTTTTCATCATTCATATTGTGATCTCCCCTGGTTAAACTGCTCCTATGTTCCTATTGTATCATAATTCCGCCGTAAAATAAATCACTGTCCGAACTAGATTTTAAGAAATGGGCACTGTTTTTTCGATTCCGAAAGTATCACAGAAACGGCTGCTTACCGTCGCTCCGCTGCATACTCCCCCTCTTTTTCCACAATCTCAATCTGTCCCTGCCCAACCGTCATATACACAGAATTGCTGACAGCGCGGATCCGTTCCAGCGCTTCTTTGTGCGGATGTCCGTACCGGTTCTTTTCTCCGGCAGAAATAATCGTAATCTGAGGCTTTAATTTTTCTAACAGTATTTCGCAGTTCGAATTTTTGCTTCCGTGATGATCCGCTTTAAAACAGGTAATATTGGCAAGATCATAGGCCTGCGCCAGCTTTTCCTCCTGTACGGAAGAAATATCTCCGCCAAACAACGCGGTAAAATTGCCATGTTTCAAATGCAGCACCAGGCTCGCTTCATTTCTGTCCATACCGTTTTCCGCCGTCGGTGCCAGTACCGAAACCGTCGTATCATTCCATTTGAACTGCTGCCCTGCCGTCACATACAAAATTTCCGTTCCCGACTTTTTCGCCGCTGCCTCCAGTTTTTCATCCATTTGCTGCGCTTTTGCATATACGAGAAACCGAATCGGGTATCCGCTGTCCAGTATTTCAATCAGGCCGGAAATATGATCGGAATCAGAATGGCTGACAAACCAGTAATCTATGGATCCGATTTTATTTGATTTTAAAAACGGCAGAATCTGATATTTGCCGACCAGTTTTTTGTCGCTGCTTCCGCCGTCAATAAAGCAGGTATGCGCCCGGTCTGTTTCTATAAAAATACCGTCCCCCTGCCCTACATCCAGCATAACCAGCCGAAAACCGGCCGGCGGCCGATACCATAAAACGAGAAAAGCCGTTCCGATCAGTATCCAACCCCGTTTTTCAATCAAAAGCCTGCGCTTTTTGCCGCAATCCTGACGCTTCTCATTCAAATCCCTGCGCTTTCTGCTGCAATCCTGTCGCTTTTTATCTGATAATAACAAAACCAGCGCCGTCAAAAGCAGCAGATAGGCAGCCAGCACCTGCGATAATTCCGGTTTTCCGGTCAGCACGGAAGAAAACGGAACTTCCGCTGCCCAGCGGCACAGCATTTCATAAAACTTCAGAATGAGCCGGACCGGCAGAAAAAAGTAATGCAGCGCTGCCTCCGCCACATAAGGGACAGGAAACATCAACGCTTCTGCAGCACCGTACAGGATTACCGAAACACTGCCTCCCAAAAGCGACAGCAGAAGCACCGCCGGTGCCAACGGCAGCACTATGATATTGAGCAGCAGGCTGATCCATACTACTTCATAACTGCTGTACATCACAAGCGGCAGCAAAACAAACTGGATACCGGCGGAAAGAATCAGGCTGTCCGCAAGTTTTCCGCCATGCACCCGCCGGCTTAAGGGCGCGGCCAGAAACAGGATCGCCGCAGCAGCCAGATAAGAATACAGGAAACTCAAATTTGCCGCAAGTTCCGGCTGTGCTGCCAACTGCACTGCCGCGGATAAAGCTAACGCCGTTTTTCCCTCGTATTTCCTGTTCCATACAAGAGAAAGCATCATGACCGCAAACATAAATCCCGCGCGGCATGCCGATACCGACCCGCCGCTCATTACGACATAAAAAGCAATCAGCAGCAAAGATATCATTGCCGCTGCTTTTTTGGCGCAGCGCAGTTTTAAAAGCATCCGATAAAAAAACATTCCAATCAGCGACACATGCAGTCCGGAAATAGCCAGCAGATGACTGATCCCTCCCTCCTGATACAATTCCTTGATTTCCGCATCCGTTCCCGTCTTTTTCCCTAACAGCATGCTTTTGATTACCCCGGCTTCTCTGCCCGGCATAAATCTTTCAAACTGCTCCTGCATTTTTTGCCGGAATACTGCTGCCGCCGTAAGGAATGGATTCCGGCATGGCTCTGACATTTTTGCCTCCTCTGCGTAAATTTTTCCGTTCACGCCTTTTGACGTATAGTATTTTTTCTCGTCAAAAGCTCCGTCGTTCCCAGCTTCAGAAAACGGTTTCACAACGCCCGATACCTGCACGGACGCTCCATATATTTTTTCTTTTCGCTCTAAAAGGGGATCACCGGAATCCAGATACACAAGAATTGTACCGGTATTTATAATCTGACGCCCGTCCCGGCAGTATGAATCCGCCAGGAGCAGGCCTGTAGACAGTTCTTTTTGTACGACCTCTTTCACGGTCCCTGCCGCCGTCACCGGATGCGCTTCAGCAAAAGGACGTTTTTGCAAGTCGTCAATATGGGCGGAATATCCGTTCCAAATTACTGCTGCTGCCGCTGCCACGCCCAGGCATAAATAGTAAGGCCACCTCGCCAGATACGGATGGCGCCGTTTCCATTTTGCCCAGAAAACCATGGCCATGGCGGCATACAAAAGAAACATCGGGTGAAAATTACGGCTGCATACCGTAATAAAAAGAAATATCACCGATGTATGTAATATTATATTCGTTGTCAATTGCCTGAATTTTCTCCTTCCGTAAAGGCACTTCCTGCCTCGTCGGAAACGACATAATCCAGATTCCGTTCGTATAATGTTTCAAAGGAACATTTCTCCCGATACACCATGCTCGTATTTCCATTGACAGAAATCTGCACTTTATTGATATTTGGCAGTTCCGTCAGGGAATTCACAATAGAATAGATGACAATTTCCTCTTCTATATCATAATTTTGCTGCATAAACGCTTCGCTTAAATTGACAAAACATACTCCATCCAGTACCGAAACGCTCACAAGTGAAGTGTCCGGCGGAATCGTATTTTTATACCCGTTCGAAGAAGTTCCCTGAATCAGATGCTCCATCACCAGTTTTTCCATCGAGGTATTACTGGTTTCATATACATCTTTTGTCGTTTTTAATAAACCGTTCCCTTTTTCATTTGCAAAATACAGGGTAATCGTTGATTCCTGGATGGCATTAATCTGTTCTCCCGGATTCTGTATAAAGCTTTCGCTTGTCATTAACCCGACCAGATTCCCGGCGCTGTCCTCCAGAGGAGCTCCGTCAATATAAAAGGACACATAGGTAACACCGTCAATCTGTGTCAGCGTACGGACTACCGCCGCCCTGCAGAGTATTTCGGTAATACTGTCCATAACGGAATATCCTTCCCCGAAATCAATATTCAGCTGTTCCTTATCCAGCGAATACGATTTTACAACAATCTCACTGCTGATCGCATTCCGATAGTCTACTTCCTGGGGATCGGCCTGCAGCATATCCATAAACTCATCGATCAATTCTTCCGTCGTGTCCCCATACGGCCTGTATCCCTTTTCTACCAGTCTGGTCGTGTCTTTATTGATATAATTAATGGAATAACCGGTTTCTTCCTCCTTATTGTTACATCCTGCCAATAAAAAAATCCCTGCCAGCAAAATAAGCGGCAAAAAAATTTTCTTCATGCTGTTTTCCTTCCTGTTAAGCAATATAATTTAACGGAATCCGCACATTAAAAGTCGTTCCCTTGTCTTCTTCGCTATAAGCTTTTATGGCTCCCCGATGCATTAATACGGCATTTCTTGTAATGGCAAGCCCAAGGCCCGTACCTCCGATCTCACGGGAATGTGATTTGTCTACACGATAAAATCTTTCATAGATATATTCCAGGGATTCTTCCGGGATTCCGATACCGGAATCCTCCACTTTGACATAAAAATACTGATGGTCGGCATTCAGCGACACATGAACCCAGCCTTCCGGTTTATTATACTTTATCGCATTTTCTACCAGATTTGTAATGGCCAGCGTCAGCTTCACTTCGTCTACTTCCGCACTGACCGGCCGGAAACTTTCCAGTACCAGGTCGACGTTCTGCTGTTTTGCAATCGGCTGCAGCCGCTTCATAATCAGTTCCAGTAAATCATTGACACTGACCGTTTCAATATTCAGCGTTGCTTCCGTCTTATCCATTTTAACCAGAGACAGCAAATCGTTGATAATTTTGTTTTCCCGCTCGATTTCCGCCGCAATATCGGACATAAACTCCTTATACAGCTCGATCGGCACTTCTTCCTGCCCGGTCAGGGAATCCGCCAGTACTTTCATCGATGTCAGAGGTGTCTTCAATTCATGCGATACGTTGGATACAAATTCCTGTCTGGAATCATCCAGCACTTTCATCCGCGCCAGCATCCGGTTTACTTCCTGCGTAATATCGTAAACCTCGCTGTAATCATTTACTTCTATATTTGCCTGAATATATCCCGCCTGCACGCCGCTCAGTTTCTCCACTACCCGGCGCAGCGGCTTCGTGTACACGTCTGACAGCCGGACTGCAAACGCCAGAATAATAATCACAAAAGCGCATTGCAGGACAAAAGCATTTCTGCGGATATACGTTTTGCCGGCTAATATGGAATCCGTAGAAACGCTGACCAAAATTACTCCCTCTGTTTTCTGTGTTTCCAGATTGCTGATTGGTACGGTCAGCTCAATATAACGGTTCTCGGAATCATAATTATTGATTTCCTCCCCACGAAAACTTTTCACCACTTCTTCCGAAATAATTGTTTTCCCTTCATCCAGCTTGTATGTATCTTTCACAATATGGAAAGAGTCGTCCACAAGAATCACCCTGCCGTCGTATATATTCGAAATCTGGTCAATCTGCGAAGAGATCACTTCCGACGAAGTATCATGAATGTAATCGTTATTTGCCATCTGATTTACCAACAGTTTCGTCTGGCTTAAAATATCAATCGTACGGTCCGACACGGCTTTCTTCATATAAGAAGTCAGCATACTGTATTGTAAAATAAACGGCGTCAGGATCCCAATCGCCAAAAAAGTGAGCACCAGACGGAATCTCAGGCTTTTTATCAGTTTTTTTAATCGTTCCAGCTTACCCATTTGTTATCCTTGCATCATCCTTTATAATAGTATCCCATACCCCATTTGGTATGCACGTATTTCGGCTCGCTCGGATTCACTTCGATCTTCTCCCGCAGCCGGCGCACATGGACGTCCACTGTCCTGACATCTCCAGGGTATTCATATCCCCACACAAGGTTCAGCAGATTTTCTCTGCTGTATACTTTATCCGGATTTAAAACCAGAAGCTCCAGCAGATCAAATTCTTTCGCAGTCAGGTTGACTTCTTTCCCGGAAATATACAGGCGGCGGCTTTCTCTGTCCAGTTTCAGATTTCCGTTCTCTATCACGCTTTCCTGGTCTTTTGCCGCAGCAGGGGCGGCGGTCCTGCGGATAATCGCCTTGATACGCGCTTTTACTTCCAAAATATTAAATGGCTTCGTAATATAATCGTCCGCTCCGTATTCCAACCCCAGAATCTTATCCATATCGTCGCCTTTTGCCGTCAGCATGACGATCGGTACGGTAGAAAATTCCCGGATAGACTGGCATACGGAAAAACCGTCCATCTTTGGCAGCATGACGTCCAGAAGTATAATATCAAAATTTCCTGCTTTCGCTTTTTCCAGAGCTTCCTCTCCGTCATAGGCACATTCTACTTCCATTCCGTCCTGCTCCAGGCTGAAACGGATTCCTTTTACGATCAGTTTTTCATCATCCACCACTAATACTTTCTTCGCCATAAGAACCTCCCCTATACTTTCCGTTTCCCATCGTGAAGCGTTTGCTTCATTCTGATCTTACACCGTAATATCATTTTTTATCTTGTTGAAAACGCCTTCTTTAATGCCTTCGATTTTCATAATATCTTCTATCGCCGAAAAAGCGCCCTGTTCCTCCCGATAAGACAGAATACTGTCCGCTTTTGCTTCTCCGATTCCGCTAAGAGTCATAAGCTGCTCTTTCGTCGCCGTGTTCAGGTTGATCAGGCTGCTCTGTCCGGTATCCGGTTCTCCGGCGGACGAAACCTGCTCCCCCACGGACGGCACGTAAATCTTCTGCCCGTCCGTCATATTTTCTGCCAGATTTAACGCGGCGGCATCCGCATCCTGAGAAAAGCCGCCTGCCAGTTCGATCGCTTCATACACGCGCATATCCGCTTTCAGTTCATAAACCGCCGGATTTGCCACGCAGCCGCAGACATAGACAAAAATGGTTTCTGATTCCGCCGGGATACTTTTGTTTTCAGAACCCGCCTTTGCCGGGAAATCACCGTTCCCGGTTTCCTGTTCTGCCGGGAAATCACTGTTTCCGATTCCTGACTCTGCCGGAAAATCACTGTTTCCGCCTCCTGACTCTGTCAGAAGATCACGATTTTTATCGGTGCAGCCGCCCGCTAAAAACAAAATCACCATACATAGTAATAGCATACCCGTTCTTTTTACGGTCTTTCCTCCTGCATCTGTTCTTTTTACGGTTTTGCTCTTTGTATCTGTTCTTTTTGTCCTTGTTCTTTTTGCATTTATTCTTTTTGTATCTATTCTTTCTATGGTTACGCTGTCCATGCTTCTCCTTTTCTAAATGTATTGCTTTTAGAAAAAGATGCTTTTATACCGCTTATCATTGTAGCCGACTTGAACGGCTTTTTCAATAGCCAGAAATACGATTGTGCAAAAAGTTTCTTTTCACGGTAACTTTTCATGGAATGGGGAAGTCAATTCATTTCCGCCGCAGTACCCTAGCTTCGCTGGGTCATACCCTGCGATCCTGCCCGGAAGTTTTTTATATCATAGAAAATTTAATACGTTATCACTTTAATTTGACGCGGTATTTCCTATGATAAAAAAAGCAGCTTCTGTTCAGAAAACTCTGATACAACGGCTGCTTCTTTGTCTGCTTATTGCCCTTTTTCCATTCTGAAAACTATGATTCCAACAATTACGATCGCTGCTCCTATAATTTTTTTAATATCAAACGATGCCTTTTCCGCACCAAACCAGCCGAACAATTCTATCAGATATGCCGAAATGATCTGTGCCGTCACAATAAGTATGATCGCTCCCGCCGGCCCTAACCTCTGCATGCCTTTCATAACGGTAAACGTAATACCTGCGCCCAGTACACCGCTGAACAGCAAATATTTCGGCTCCACTTTTGTCAAATGGGCAAAAGAATTCCGCTCAAAAATCCCCCAAACGACAAAGCTGGTAGCCAACGCCGTCAACTGCGCCCACGTATTTGCCACCCATGTGCCTGTCGTTTTTGATATACTTGTATTGAATACTCCCTGCATACTCATTAAAATCCCGGAAATGACCGCAATGATAATTCCAACCATAAAATACCTCCCTTATTTCTTATTAAACAGTGTATCCTGTACGTCAGAATTTCATTCCTGCAAGAAAGAAAAGTTGTAAATTATTCTGCTTTTATAGAAAAATCATCATATATCCCAACCGGAACATATTCATCAAAAGAATACTAATCCATAGTTTCTTTTTCAAATCTGTATACTGTAACCATTTCCTTAACGGGATCAACAATCCAATATTTCCTTACATTTGCCGTCCAATATTTAAGCAGCTTTGTAAAATAATCCATCGGCTTATTTCCAGGGGATACAATCTCAATGACCCAGTCCGGCGCCCCGCTACATCCTTTCTCCGTAATCTTATTTTTATCGCAAATGACCAAGATATCAGGTTCCGCATAGTTGCTATCACCTTCATTTAAAAATACGGCAAATGGCGCCGGAAATATTTCACATTCACCTCCCGATTATGATAAACAATCGTTCTGTATACCGGTACAACAAATACTAAATTGTGGTACCAATATACCATAGCTCAAAGTCAATTTTAAAAAGAAATGCCAAACCTCAGTAAAAATCAAGGTTTTGGCACTTCTTTCATAATGGAGATAGCGAGACTCGAACTCGTGACCTATACGTTGCGAACGTATCGCTCTCCCAACTGAGCTATATCCCCGTAATTATGCTGCGTACACAGACGTAACGTGCCTGTGACACACAGCGACAATTTTCTTTTGTGCTTATTATACCACTTCGCTGCCAGATTACAAGTACTTTTTTTCCTTAACATAGGGCAATCGCTTAAAAATCGTTACTTTTCATGGGGCGGGACATATTTTTCTTCCTTTCCAGCCTTTCTGGTTTTCCTTTGCTGACAACAGGGTTCACTCGAAGAAACTTTGTCAATGGTATTTTAGAAAAATGTATAAAGCTCAAAACAGCACGCCCTAATGTTATAATCAAGGTGTGCTGTTCATAATGAACCAAAAAGGGGACGTCTGCCAGTCATAAAGCGAAACCAAACTGAAATACATTTTTCATAGATCTATTGAAAGCGAAACGCAAAAACCCGGTAAAGTACACAACGTTGCCCGCGCACAAGTTCGCAAAATCAGGATTGAATTCTTTGTGGTGTCATGGTAATATATGGCAGGGGTAAGAATATGTTCATAATTATGGTATACTATGAAGAGGAATACTTCTCTTGCCCTACATCAAAAACAAATGAGAGGAAGATAATACATGAAGTCGATCAAATCAAAAATTCAGGTCAGTATGCTATCGGTGGTACTAATCGGCTCAGTGCTGATCGGTGTGATCACAGCCCTGCTGAACGCCGCCGGAATTGATGATGTTATGACAAAGACTCTGGGGCCCGCCACACAGATGGCTGCGGACGCGGTAGAATGGAAGATGGGAAACTACTGGACGGTGCTTCAGGAGGCCGCAGCCTCGGATATTTTCCGCGACTCTGACCCCATGGCTCAGGAACTTGTGTCTGTCCGAGATGAAATTGCCCAGCGAAATGGATTTCTATACACGGGAAAAATGGATGCCAGCGGCTTTTCCTCCACAGGCTACAACTATGCCGAGGAAGACTATTTTCAGCAGTGCAAAGACCACTATGCAGCCCTACATCTCCGATATCATGAACGACGGCCAGCAGATGATCTCCCTGCTGGAAGTCCCCATTATCACCGACGGCCGCTTTGACGGCATCGTTTACGGCGGAATCAGCGCGGATTTCCTGTCGGACATCGTGGTTAACCTGGCCATGGGCAACAATGGCGTGGCCTATGTGCTGGACCACCGCGGCAATGTTATCGGACATCGGGACGCCTCCATCGTGGAATCGGGTTCCAACATGATCGAAACCGCGAAAACAGACTCCAGCGTGGAAGATGTGGCCGCCGTGAATCAGCGTATGCTCCAGGGAGAAACCGGCTTCGGCTCTTACAATTTTTATGGCGATACTCCACTTTTGATAGCCTTCGCTCCCATCGAAGGCTATCAAAAGTGGAGTATCGCCATCGAAACCAGCCAGAAAGAATTCAAGTCCTCCTTGGATCGCAGCCTTATACTGACGGTTCTGGTGGTGATTTTTGTGGTACTTGCCACTTTCCCTGTAGCGGTTAGGGTTGGCCGTTCCATCTCCGACCCCATCCAGTCCTGCGTCACCCGCCTGGAGAAGCTGGCGGATGGCGACCTGCGTTCGCCAACCCCGGAGGCACGCTCCAGGGACGAAACCGCCAAGCTAACAATGGCGCTGAACACAACAATCCTCCGCCTGAACGACGTGTTGCAGGACGCGTCCCACCACCTGGGAAAAATGGCGCAGGGAGATTTCCGTGAGAATATTACCCGTACATACTGGGGAGATTTCGTAACCATGGAACAGTCCATCAAGACGATCCACAATTCCCTGCAGCACACGCTCTCTCAAATCAGCCAATCCGCAGGATCTGTAGCCAGCAGCGCCGTTCAGGTGTCCAACGGCGCACAGTCCCTGAGCCAGGGAGCCACAGAGCAGACCAACGCCGTTCAGGAACTCTTCGTTACCGCTGCCAGCATCGCAGAGAACGCAAACCAGACCGTTTCCGCTGCAGAGGAAGCGGGAAATTTTGTGACGCAGGTGGGAACACAGCTTGGGATCTGCGTGGACTATGTCAAGGAGCTGAATACCGCGATGCAGAAAATCTCCGGTTCGTCCACGGAGATCAGCAAAATTATTGACACAATTGAAAACATCGCGTTTCAGACGAATATCCTGGCATTGAATGCCGCTGTGGAGGCGGCCCGGGCGGGCAGCACAGGCAAGGGTTTTGCCGTAGTAGCCGATGAGGTGCGTAATCTGGCTTCCAGATCCAACGAGGCGGTCAAGGCGACCCAGGAACTGATTGAAGCTTCTATCGCCGCTGTTGAAGAGGGTAGCCAAATGTTTGAAAAAGTGACAGGATCTCTGGATAAAACTAATGCTATTGCGGAAAACGTGATTGCCAAAATGAGCACAATGGTAGGAGCTGTGGGAGGACAGACCGCTGCGATCGCTCAGGTCACAGAGGGGATTGATCAAATATCCTCTATTGCTCAAAATACCTCGGCGACCTCGGAGCAAAGCGCCGCTACGGCGCAGGAACTGTCAGATCAGTCGCTGCGGATGAACGATCTGGTGCATAAATTTCGATTGAATTAAAGTTTCTCCGGCAGCGCTGAGGCACAAGAAGAGTGGAGAAAGAAAGGCAATAGACAGGGACATGTTTTTAAGGTAATGGCAAGCAATGGGGCTGTCGCTTTAAGAAATAAAATTTCAAAGAGCGACAGCTTTATTTTGGATTTTCTTACACTAATATCCAAGATGAATGGCTGGTTTATTTGTTATTTTATAAAAAAGGTATACTTTAATAAGCCATCCTTAATGGCTCAAAATAATATTTTAAGATGTCTGAATTCAAGCACTTATCAATGGAAATAAATGAGTTCCTGTCCTGCCTTTTTGTATTTTATTTCGGAAATATCGTTTCTATGAAGCTGCTTTTTTACGGCATGGTACTGTTTTTCAGTCTGAGGAATTACATCGCGCCGTCCAGTTTTTTGGAGCGCTTCAATACCCGCGCGATATCGCGTCCTACCGACGGTTTTCCCCATATGCTGCTCCTTTACTCTTCCTGTGAATAGAGGCTGGTATGTTCCAGGAAATTCGTCTGCAAATAACTTAAGAAACTTTCTGCTTCCATTTCTGCCGGTTTGATATCGGAATGGTTCAACTGTTCATAAATCAGTTTTTCTTCTTCGCTTTCCAGCAGTTCCTCCCGAAGCGGCATCCCGGCGTTGGTATCGCGTAATATGCCGTCGTCTTCAAGCGCCGCGAAATCTGCAAACGCTGCTGCTGCTTCCTTTTTTTCAGAATATGGATTTACCATTAACGTATCTACGACAGACATCGGAGAGGTCGGAATATCCTCCGCCAGCAGAGGAAGTTTCCAGATCTCGTATTCCCCCTGAAGCTGTTTGACGCTGTCAGAACGGATCAGCGCGCACATCGTAAGATCGTTGTTAAATGCCTCAATTACATCTTCCTGTGTATCTGCTTCCGATACGGCAGCCGTCTTCCACAAATTTCCCAGTACTTCGTACGACTTTGTGATTTCTTCCGATACGGTTTGCGAATACCCATTATTTCTTTTTTCTTCCAGGGAAATAAAATTACTGATAAAACAGTAGTTGGACAAAATATCGTTGACCTGCCAGGTAAACAATACTTCTTCCTCATTTTCAAATTCGTGTTCCGAGGCATACGCTGCCATATCCATCATTGTAGCCGGCGGCTGCTCAAAATAGCCGCTGTGGACTGCCAGCACAACTGTAGAAAAACTGAACGGGCTTCCGTACATAACGTCCTCGTACCTGGAAGCGGCAATTGCTTTTTCATTGACTCCTGCCTGCGTATAGGCCTGCTCATTCTCATTCTTTTCCACAATTCCGGCAAGCACGCATTTTTCAATCTGGTCTGTACTGCTTAAATAAACGTCCGGAAACTCCCCGTTTTCCATCGTCCTGTCATAAATATTTTCCAGATATTCCGGTTCTTCCTGCTTCTCTACCTGCACCTGTACCCCGGTCTTTTCATAATAATCTTTTGCGCACTGCACGAGAAACGCCGCATGTTTTTCATCCTGATACCAGACTGTGATCAATTCCGCTTCTTTCACGGCTTCCTTTTTTTCCGCGCACCCTGCGCATACCGCAGCGATAAACAACACTGCAGCAAACATGGCTATGCCCCGTTTTTTTCCTTTTTTCATTATTTTCACCTTATCGTAACCGTGCAAACTTTCATTATTTCCGCTTTATTGTAACCGTGCGAACGTCTTTTCCAGTTTTTCGGTCATTTCGTCTACATGCTCTGTTTCAATAATCAAAGGCGGTACAAAACGCAGCACATTGGTTCCTGCCGTAATCAGCACCAATCCTTCTTCCAGAGCCTTTGCCGCCACCTGTCCGACTGGAAGTTCACATTCCACGCCCTGGATCAGGCCGATTCCGCGGTGTGCCGTTAAAAAGTCATATTTTTCCACTAATTTTTCCAGGCTTTCGTACAGGTATGCCCCTGTTTTCGCCGCATGCGCCGGCAGATTGTCCCGCTCCATGATCTCCAGCATTTTATCGACCGCCGCTCCGACAAACGGATTGCCTCCGTAAGTCGTTCCGTGGTCTCCCGGAGCCAGAGATTTCCCGGCAACTTTTTCGGTCATGGCAAACGCGCCTACCGGCACACCGCCGCCCAACGCTTTCGCCATAGTTACAATGTCCGGCTTTACATCATAATTCATCCAGGCAAACATCTTACCGGTGCGCCCCATTCCGCACTGTATTTCATCCAGAATCAGCAAAATATCGTTTCGGTCGCAAAGATCGCGTATGCCTTTTAAAAACTCCGGTTCTGCCGGGTAAATACCGCCTTCCCCCTGCACGGTTTCCATGATGACGGCGCAGGTTTTTTCCGTTACCAGTGCTTTTACGGATTCCAGGTCGTTGTATCCGGCAAATTTCACTCCCGGCATCAGCGGCGCAAACGGCGCCTGATATTTTTCATTTCCGGTAACGGACAGCGCGCCGATACTCCTGCCGTGGAAAGAATGTTTCATCGCAATGATCTCATGCCCGGCATGCCCGTCCCTCGTATACGCATACTTTTTTGCTGCTTTGACGGCGCCTTCGATCGCTTCCGTACCGCTGTTTGTAAAAAACACACGATCCATCCGGGAAGTTTTTACCAGCCTGGCTGCCGCCCTTTCCAATGGTTCTGAATAGTACAGATTGGAAATGTGGAGCAGTTTATCGATCTGGCTTTTTAATGCTTCCTTATATTCTTCGTGATCATAACCGATTGCCATGACGGCAATCCCAGCCGCAAAATCTAAATATTTTTTCCCGTCCGTATCATACAGATAAACGCCTTTTCCATGATCAAGCACCAGCGGGAAGCGGTTATATGTATGCAGGAGGTTTTCTTCCGATTGATTGATACAGGTCTGTTTATCCATGGTAATAATTGCTCTCCTTATCTCCTAAAATTGCCGTGCCGATTCCTTTGTTTGTAAAGATTTCCAGAAGCAGGCAGTGCGGAATACGCCCGTCCAGAATATGTACCCTGGAAACGCCCGCGTCAATTGCTTCAATACAGTTATTTAATTTCGGCAGCATACCGCCGCCGATCGTTCCGCCCATAATCAGTTCTTTTGCTTTGTTGCATCTCAATTCCGAAATTAATGTAGACGGATCCGATGGATCTTCATATACGCCTTCAATATCCGTTAAAAATGCAAGTTTTTCCGCCGATACGGCGCTTGCAATAGCGCAGGCGGCATCGTCCGCATTGATATTATAACTCAGAAAATTTTCGTCCATCCCGATCGGACAGACAATCGGAAGGAAATCTTTTTCCAGCAGGTCATACAGGATTTTCGGGTTCACCTCTGTAATTTCACCGACATATCCGATATCCTGCCCGTCCGAATATTTTTTCTTTACTTTCAGCAGGCCGCCGTCTTTTCCGCTGATACTGACCGCGCGTACTCCCAGCTCTTCCACTTTTTGCACCAGTGTTTTTCCGACCCTGCCCAATACCATCTCCGCGATTTCCATCGTTTCTTCATCCGTTTTTCTGAGGCCGTTTATAAATTCCGGCGTCATTCCGGACTTTTCCACCCATCTGCTAATCTCTTTGCCGCCTCCGTGTACGATGATCGGCTTAAATCCAACCAGCTTTAACAGCGTAACGTCCTGGATTACACTGTATTTTAAGTCTTCGTCGATCATGGCGCTCCCGCCGTATTTCACAATAATGATTTTCCGGTTAAAACGCTGGATATACGGCAGCGCCTCAATTAATACTTCCGCTTTTTCCAGTACCGATTTCATAGATTCTTCTGACATTGTATTCTCCTCCATTAAGAACGGTAATCCGCGTTGATCTTTACGTAATCATACGTCAGGTCGCATCCCCAGGCGACAGCGGACGCTTCTCCCTGTTTCAGGTCTGCAATTACCGTCACTTCCGGTTCCGATAAAATTTTCGTTGCTTCCTCTTCACTGTAATCCAATGCAACGCCGTTTTCAATAATCTTTATGGTTCCGGCGCCGCTTGCAAATTCCAGGTCGACTCGTTCGGGATCAAATTCCGCCCCGGAATATCCCATGGCGCATAAAATCCTGCCCCAGTTTGCGTCATGCCCGAAAATTGCCGCTTTCGTAAGGGATGACGTAATGATCGATTTGCTGATCGTTACTGCCTGCTTTTTGGTTTCGGCATGGATTACTTTTGCTTCAAACAGCGCCGTGGCGCCTTCCCCGTCGCCCGCCATCATTTTGGCCAGCGCCGTATTTACGATATTCAACGCTTTGCAAAAAGTCTGGTAATCTGCGTTTTCTTCCGTAATCTTTGGGTTTCCGGCTTCCCCGTTTGCCAGTACGAGCAGCGTATCGTTTGTGGAAGTATCCCCGTCCACGGATACCATATTGTAAGTGTCTTTCACATCCGCTTTCACTGCCTTTTCCAGCAGTTCCTTTGATATCGAAAGATCGGTCGTCACAAACGCCAGCATCGTGCACATATTCGGATGAATCATGCCGGATCCTTTACACATCCCGCCTACCGTCACCTGCTTTCCGCCGATTTCAAATTGCACGGCAGCCTGTTTTTCATGCGTATCGGTCGTCATAATGGCTTTCGCCGCCGCTTCCCCCGCTTCCGGGCCGTCCGACAATTCCGACGCCATTGTCGAAATACCTGCTTCCAGCTTTTCAATCGGGAGCTGCATGCCGATCACTCCGGTTGATGCAACAAGCACTTCTTCTTCTCTGACCCCAAGTGCCTTTGCGGCCGCGGCCGCCGTCTTCCGGCAGTAATCCATTCCTTCCGCGCCGGTACAGGCATTGGCAATTCCGGAATTTACGACAACCGCATGCACCGACAGGGATGTTTTTACAATCTGCGCATCCCATTTTACCGGCGCCGCTTTCACAATATTACTCGTAAAAGTCCCGGCTGCCGTACATGGAGCTTTGGAATATATAAGCGCCATATCTGTACGGTCTTTATATTTGATACCCGCGGCCGCCGCTGCTGCAAAAAAACCTTTTGCGGCGGTCACTCCGCCTTTTATTTTTGTTATCATTTTTCTTTCACTCCTGTTTTTGTATCATGAATTGAACCGGGTAATATTTTCATCGTTCAGGTTAAAATCATAGTAGTTGATATCTTCCCGCTTTTTCCATCCTACGCTCTTCCAGAATCCGTTCCCGGCTTCGTTATTTTTATATGCAATCAGGCAGACTTTATTAATATGCTCCGCCTGAAGCGCTTTCATCGCCGTCACTGCCATCGCTTTTCCGATCCCGCGTTTCCGGTAATCTTCCGCCACGCATACATGATAAAAACAACCGCACCGGCCGTCATGGCCGCATAGTATACATCCGACGATCCGGCCATCCGACTCCGCGACGATACTCGTCGTTGGATTTCGATATATAAAACGTTCCACGCCTTCCCTGGAATCGTCAATACTGCGAATACCGAATCCGCGTATCGTCTTCCACAAACAATATACCGCTTCATAATCTGCCGGTTTCATCTGCCGGACATGATAATTTCCCATTTTTCCACCTGCCTGTATCTTACTGTCCCTGAAACTGTTTTTTGCTTCCGCCTGTATATTACGGAAATACCGGTACAAGCTGCAGGCCTTCCTGCTCGTTTAACCCGAACATCAAATTCATATTCTGAACCGCCTGTCCGGCCGCTCCTTTTACCAGATTATCGATCGCCCCCATCATAACAACCCGGCCGGTCCGTTCGTCATATACTGCGTTTACATCTGCAAAATTGCTGCCTTCTACCCATTTTGTCTGCGGGCAGATCCTTTCTTTCAAAACTCTGACAAAATACTCGTTTTCATATGCTTTTACATAAGCATTCCGGATCTGTTCTTTCGTCACTCCCGGTCTGACGTCTGCGTAAGCCGTTACCAGTATGCCGCGCATCATCGGCACGAGATGCGGCGTAAAACTGATTCTGGCCGGACTGCCTGCCGCTTCGCCAAGCTGCTGCTCGATCTCCGGCGTATGGCGGTGCGACGCCACTCCGTAAGCTTTTATATTCTCATTGACTTCGCAAAACAAATTGTCTGTTTTTGCACCTCTCCCCGCTCCTGTCGTCCCGGATTTTGCATCAATAATAATTGATTTCTCATCAATTAACCGTTCCTTTACCAGCGGGGCAATTGCCAGAAAAGAACAGGTAGGGTAACACCCCGGATTAGCAACAAGCCTTGCATTTTTTATTTTCCCGCGGTTCTCCTCGCACAGTCCGTACACCGCTTCTTCCACCAGATGCGGGCTTTTATGCGTAATTCCATACCATTTTTCATAAACGGATACGTCCTTAATCCGGTAATCCGCGCTTAAATCGATCACTTTTACCTTATTTAATATATCTTCTGTCAGTACGGAACTTAAATATCCCTGAGGCGTTGCCGTAAAAATAACATCCGCCTGCTCACTGAGTTCTTCTATATTATCATCCAGACAGTCGGCCTCTACAAGCTGAAACATATTCTGGTAGATCTCCGCATATTTGCTGCCGACAAAACTTTTTGAACCGTACCATATAATTTCCGCATCCTTATGTCCCAAAAGGAGCCTCACAAGCTCCCCTCCGGCATAACCGGTTGCGCCTATAATTCCTGCTTTTATCATGATCTTTCCACCTCTTTGTAATTCTTTTGCCACACAATAGGATACCAAAACACTGTATATCCTGCAAGGAAAAAATCACTTTTTAAGCTTTCTCCCTGCAGCATTGAATAATTATACATTTATTTTGAATTTTATGCAATATAAAAATGATTTTCCGCTGTTTATTTGTTTCATTATACATATTTATTCATAATAATTACTGTTTTATGTATATTTTTTCACTTGCTTCTCTGTATGGGATGTAGTATAATGAGTGCCGACATGCGGGAGGGAAAAACAAATACCGTACTTCCTGCCTTTGATTGAACTTATCATCCGAAAGAGAGGTACTTTATTATGAAAGAAAAAGTTATTTTAGCCTATTCCGGCGGTCTGGATACGACTGCAATCATTCCATGGCTGAAAGAAAACTATGATTATGACGTAATCTGCTGCTGCATCGACTGCGGCCAGGGAGAAGAACTGGACGGCCTGGAAGAACGCGCAAAATTATCCGGTGCTTCCAAACTTTACATAGAAAACATTATCGATGAATTTTGCGACGAATATATTGTTCCGTGCGTACAGGCCGGCGCCGTTTATGAAAATAAATATTTGCTGGGTACTTCCATGGCCCGTCCCGGCATTGCCAAACGTCTGGTAGAAATTGCCCGCAAAGAGGGCGCTACTGCCATTTGCCACGGCGCTACCGGAAAAGGAAACGACCAGATCCGTTTTGAACTGGGGATCAAGGCATTGGCTCCGGATTTAAAAATTATCGCCGCATGGCGCGACGACAAATGGGACTTGCAGTCCCGGGAAGCAGAAATCGCCTATTGCAAAGCACACGGCATCGATCTTCCGTTTTCCGCGGATTCCAGCTACAGCCGCGACCGCAACCTCTGGCACATCAGCCATGAAGGACTGGAACTGGAAGACCCGTCCTTAGCACCTGACTACGACCACCTGCTGGTACTTGGCGTCACACCGGAAAAAGCTCCGGAAGAAGGCGAATACGTGACCATGGAATTTGAAGCAGGCGTACCGGTATCTTTAAACAATAAAAAAATGAAAGTTTCCGAAATTATCACCGCTTTAAATGAACTGGGCGGCAAACACGGGATCGGCATTGTCGATATTGTAGAAAACCGTGTGGTAGGCATGAAATCCCGCGGCGTATACGAAACTCCTGGCGGAACGATCCTGATGGAAGCGCATGCACAGTTAGAAGAACTCGTACTTGACCGTGCCACGATGGAAGTGAAAAAAGACATGGGAAACAAACTGGCTCAGATCGTATATGAGGGAAAATGGTTTACCCCTCTGCGTGAAGCGGTTCAGGCTTTTGTAACCTCCACACAGCAGTATGTTACCGGTGAAGTCAGGTTCAAGCTTTACAAAGGAAATATCATCAAAGCCGGCACGACTTCTCCGTATTCTCTGTACAGTGAATCTCTGGCAAGCTTTACCACCGGCGATTTGTACGATCATCACGACGCAGAAGGCTTTATTACCCTGTTTGGCCTTCCGTTAAAGGTAAGAGCCATGAAAATGGCGGAAGCCGAGAAAAAATAACAACAGGGAACGCTCTCTGCGAACTTTCTATTGACATGAATGATAAGAGGGCGCCCGACCTGATTTTACGGTCAGACGCCCTCTTTTTTGATGATGATCTTACAAACGAATCCGTTTTCTTTTGGTGATTATCCCTCGATTGCAATCATCTTCTTTTCTTCTACCTGCGGTTTCGGCTGAACTTTCGGTACGGTTACTTTCAAAATCCCGTCTTCAAATTTTGCCTTAATATCAGTCTGCTCTACTTCTTCTCCAACGAAAAAGCTTCTGCTGCAGCTTCCAGAATATCTTTCGCGGCGGACATATTTACCGGATTCATCTTTTTGTTCGTTGTCCTTACATGTAGTTGCCGTAATCGTCATATAACCGTCTTTCAGTTCCGCATTGACGTCTTCTTTTTTGTATCCCGGCAACTCAATGGAAAGCTCATAAGAATTTTCATTTTCCTTAATATCCGTGCGCATCATAGCTGCATTTGGAGTGCTGTATCTCACACTTCTGGCCGGACGTGCAAATTCATTAAAGAAATCATCAAATAAATTTTCTCCAAAAATACTAGGCATCAACATATGTCATTCCTCCATTTCTATACCCTGGCATTTGCCGTAATCTTTAAGGAAAGGACTGTTGCTGGCAGGTACGCTTTCCTGGCAAATAAAATATTGTTTCAGAACAATCCTTTGTTTTTTGTTCTATCTGTGTTATAACACTTTTGTTAGCACTCGTCAAGTATGAGTGCTAACATTTTATAATTATTTTATACTCTGCACTATAACTTCTGACATTCATAGAAATAATTATTTACTGTATGAATTAATCTCTCCAACATCTTATATTTTATACAAAAAAAAGACAGCTTCAAATATATCATCTTCCTCTTCTCCGTGTAAAATAACTGTCTGCAAAAAAAGGAAACAAAAATATAACAGAAAGTAATGAAAAATTTTCCGACATATGTTAATATATATTTATTATATTATATACCAATGAAAGAGAGGGTATCCTATGAGGTTTGGAAAGAACCCGGCAAAGTCCATAAAAGATATTGCCGAGCTGAAAGAAACGATAAACGCCGTTGCAGAACTGAGGGAAATTGATTACTCCTCAGAACCTGAATTAGGCGCAATTTATCAAAGGCTTACCAAAGGCAGGAAAGAATTTGAAGAGGTTCTCGGGAAAAATATCAAGGCAGTTATGCACATAAGTTCTCTTGACCTGACAATGAAACACCATACTGAAAGAATTATCGATATCGCCCAAAAGATGGCGGCAGCTACTGCTGTTATTTTTGGTTCGGCTGCCGGACGGGCAGACAATCGCCACGAAGAACTGACCAATACGATTATCAAGGCTTCCGAACAAACAGATGAAATATACAGTAAGATAAAAGAGGGACAGGATGAACTTACCGGAATCAAAGAACTTTCCTGTCAGACAATAAATGTATCCAGCGAAATGCAAAAAGACATGGAAGAACTGTTCGAGATTATCCATAATATGAATAAGGTGATCGAAGGGATCAATTCCATTTCTTTCCAGACAAATCTGCTGGCATTAAATGCATCTATTGAAGCCGCCCGTGCAGGAGAAGCCGGAAAGGGTTTTGCTGTCGTAGCAAATGAGATACGGGGACTGGCGGAACAGACCCAGACACTGACCGGCAACATGGGGACATTTGTACAGAACATACAGGCAGCATCGCAGAAAAGTTCCAGGAGTGCGGAAGAAACATTGGCCACTCTGGGGAACGTGACCGAAAAAATAGAGAACGTATGGGAATTGAACAGCCAGACACAGACAAGTGTTTCTACCGTAAACGATTCCATCAGTTCCCTTGCTGCAGTCAGCGAAGAAATCAGCAGCGCCATGGCGGAAATGGAAAACCAGCTGCGGGAGTGCACAAATTTCATGAATGACGTCGGCGAGCAGATACGGGAAGCGGTAGAACCTGTGGTAATGATAGAAAACATTTTGGATGAATCCGTAAAACAGATGGGCCATATGACGGACGACGCATTTTTCCGTTTAAACCATCGTGAATTCGGCGAATACGTAAAAACTGCTATTACGGCTCACAAAACATGGATTCAGAATCTGAAAAATATGGTACAGGAAAGAACAATACTGCCATTACAGCTTGACGCTACCAAATGCGGATTCGGACATTTTTACTATGCTATGACTCCAAAGCAGCCGTCTGTAATACCGATCTGGAAAAACCTTGAGCTTAAGCACAAAAAATTTCATAATTACGGCGCAGATGTGATTCAGGCATTGAGAGAAGAAGATTATCACAGAGCAGAACAAATCTGCCAGGAAGCCGAAAACTATTCCAAAGAACTAATTTTTGATCTGGAAAAAATATTTCACCTTTCCCAAGAAAAAAACACTGGAAACGTATAGAAATGAATCGTAATAAGAAAATCCCGTTTTACGGGATTTTCTTTATATGGTCTTTACATAGATAAACTGCATTACGATTTTCAGCGCAACATTCCGTATTCCCCCTGCTCCTTAAATCCTATCCTGTGATATATTCTGCCTGCCACAGGATTATCATAAAACAGACAGAGATATTTTTTCCCTCTCTTAAAACAGTTTTCACACAAAATCTGTACTACTTCAGAGGCATAACCTTTCTCCCGAAAGCTTTCGGCAGTAGCAACTCCCACTATCATTGCACTCTCTGAATTTTCCGCGCTGGTTGATGCAACAGATACCATACGCCCATCCAAAAAGCCTCCTACAGCCGTCTTACTGCCCTGCTCTATTTCTTCTTTCATCTGCTTCATCTGCCAGCTCCGTTTTTCCTTTTCAAATGTCTTACGAAATTCTTCAATCCCGGACAGAAGATCAACTGCTTCTTCCACATCTTCTTTTTTCAGTATACGAACCACAAGATCATTTTTCTGCCGTAAACCACTTTCTATGCTGTCACAGCGGCTCAAAAAATCTGACTGAAGCGTCCACTGCGGAAACGCGGGAGATATTCTTTCCAACAGTTCTGTTTTTCCGCTGATACAATCCGGCTCTTTATCGCGAAAAAATTCGATGGCTTTCTCTGCATTATAATCTTTATACTGACTGTATAAAATATAAAATTGATAGAATCTCAAAATCAGGAAATCCCATCTGTCCCTCTCTTCATGAAGATAAAAATTTACGTTCTGGCTTTTCACCCCATAATTTTCCAGATCGCCGATCAAAAATAAATTCATTTCCGGTTCTTTGCTCACATAACAAAGAATCGCTTCTCTGTCCTGCTCCTGTAAAATGCGCATATTTCTCCGCCTTTCCTTTCACCATTCCCTGTTTTTCTTTGCTTTTTTTACTGCTTCTTCCAAATTTTTTTATATAAGAATCCTCTTTATCATCCGACTTTCTCCCAGCCACATAATCCAGAAATGCTTTCAGTTCTTCACTGACATCATCCCGTGTTCTTTCCGTGTTGAGGAATATTTTTACCGCTTCATCCCCCATTGATATGCTGTTGTCTTCTTTAAAGATATTTTCAAAGGTATAGATATGACGCCCCCTGTTATATAAATCAAACAGACAGATAAATATGATGTGACTCCGGGTTCTGCATGACTTTCCCAAACAGGAAATCATTGGATATGCCTAATTCTTCCCAGCTTGTTTGTCTGTCTTCCATACTTTCCATCTGTTCTGCTTCATTGCCTTTCATATGTCTTACCTGCTTTCTGTCACTCCTTGCCGGGAAACTGTATCTTCCATAAAGCTACTTTCTTTTATGCTTCTATTATACACAGTCCCCGGCTAAATTACAATCATCCATGCCGCTGCTTTTATGGTTTTAATTCTTTGATATTGTCAATATTGGTTGACACTTTTTTACAAGGATATTCATGCCTAAGCTGCCATGTCCAGAGATTCCTAATATCTCTGTCGTTTCATCATAGGTGGAAGTCCCTCATTTGTGGAACATATCCTCCTGTTGTTCCAATAGCTGATGAAGTATCTCCAAATGAGGGGTTTTAGTTTCCCTATGTCCATTTCCTCAGTATGGTAACGCCCATAGAGGAGTTCCTCTTTCATCCGCGCCCACATGCTCTCGCAGCGGGCATTGTCATGGCATCGTCCTCCTGCACGGTTCATGCTTTGAAGAATTCCGTATTTTTGAACAGCTTTACGATAGGCTTCGCTGGTGTACTGTGTACTGTGTTCTGCGGTCTGAATGGATCACGGCTTCCCGGTGCACCGGATAGGAACGGACAGCGTTCTCAAGCGTCTGTCTGCACAGCACCGCTTTCATGTTCGTGTCCATTGCCAGTCCCGGGACTGCGGCATCAAAACAGTCAAATATGGCGGACATATAGAGTTTCCCGTCCTTTATTTTGATTTCGATTATGTCTGTAATGCATTTTTTTAATGGCTCTGCGGACGTGAAATCCCGTTTCAGCAAGTCATCAGATTTGTGCGCCTCACGGTCATCTTTTGTAATCCCGTTTGTCTTGCGCTTTGGGCGGCGGCTGAGTCCGATTTCCTCCATGACACGGTAAACTGTCAGCTCCCCGGGTATGCGGATGCTTTCCGGCTGTTTCAATACAAGCGCCTGATACATACGGATTCTTCCATAAGTGTCATTGCATACATCTTCTGCCACAATTGTCCGCATGGCGCCGGCCAGATCCTGGCATTTCCACGGACGGTCTTTGTTTGCCAGATATTTATAAAATCCCTGCCGTATCACGTTCAGTGTCCGGCAGTAGAAAGAAAGCTTTCCTTTGATAACGCCGTCCTTAGTTTTTAAGGCAAAAAACATTGGAATGCGACTTACACGACCTGATAGAATACATCCAGCCTGAAAAATCATAAGCACAAAACTCTACCCATTTCAGACAAAAACACCCCATGGAAAGCCAACTGCTCCCATGGGGTTAAAAATACAACTCTTATTCTCCTTTATTCCCAAGAACTTCCGTTCCTTTTCGCCCTTACTTATGATATGGCTCTCCATGTATCATCCGATAACTTCTATATACCTGCTCTAACAGTATCACTCTCATTAACTGATGCGGAAAAGTCATATCGGAAAAACTCAACAAAAAATCCGCCCTGTTTAGTACCTGGCTGCCAAGCCCCAGCGAGCCTCCGATGACAAACTGGATATGGCTTTTTCCCTGGATTCCCAGCATATTTATTTTCTCCGCCAGTTGTTCTGAGGAAAGCTTCTTTCCGTCTATTGCAAGAGCAATGACATATGCTTTGCCGCTTATATTCCGGAGCAGACGTTCCCCCTCTTTTTCTTTGATTGCTTTTTCTTCCGCTTCACTTGCACGATCCGGCGTTTTTTCATCAGCCACTTCTATAATTTCCATCTTACAATACTTCGACAACCGTTTTTTGTATTCTTCAATTCCGGCCCGGAAAAACGATTCTTTAACTTTTCCCACACAGCATATCGTAATCTTCATTCATGATTTCCTTTCAGATAAAAAACAGCTAACTGCGTTCTGTCGCGCAGATCAAGTTTCTCCAATATCGTACTGATATAATTACGCACCGTTCCTTCGCTTAAATAGAGATTTTCTGCAATTTCTTTATTGCTTAAGCCTTCTGCCACTAACGCCATAATAGAAAGTTCTTTTTTGCTGATATCATACCGGCTGTAATCACCGCCGCCTTTTGTCTGCATCAGAGCCGGTATCCGGTCAATTATTTTCCCGCCGAATACGCTCTGCCCGGACTGCACCGCTTTTAAGGCAGGCACGATCCCGGCAAAATCCTGCTTTAATATATATCCTTTCGCTCCTACAGCCAGAGCTTTTATAATGTAATCATCATCGGAAAATGTTGTCAGAAACAGGATTTTTGCTGTTTTATCACAGTCAAGAATCTGTTCCGCTGCTTCCAATCCGCTCATTTTTTCCATACGAATATCCATAAGCAGCACATCCGGGCAATACTTATGATACAACTCCACGGCTTCTATTCCGTTATATCCAATTGCCGCTACTTCTATTGTGTTTTCCGCTTCCAATATGGTTTTTAAAGAAATCGCCACCAGATTATCATCGTCTACAATCACTACTTTCATTTATAACACCACTCCTTCTGCCTGATACGTATACTGTTTCCATTAACCGACCTCTATTTCTGCCTGATTTGTGACTGTTGTTTCGGCACAGATACAAAAATCTGCACGCCGTTTTCCGTTTTCACACGGAATGTCCCGTTTAAAGCATTTACCCGCTCTTCCATGTTTTTAAGGCCGATCCCAGTACCGCGGCTGATCATACTGCTTTTTTGCGCTTCTTCCAGGTCGCCGTTATCTTCTACTTCCAACTGGTATAATCCCGGATGCTCCCGCAGCAGGATATTTACTTCACAGGCGTTGGAATGTTTGATAATATTTGCCGCGGCTTCTTTTACCACCGCAATCAGACAGTATTTTACATGGCTGGGAACTTCTCCCGACATATCGTAATCCACTGTCACCTCACAACTCTCACGTATCGGGCGCACCGCCTCCATCACAGCCTGTTTCAGGTCCACTGCATCATCATGCAGATCATGTACGCTTTCCCGGATACTGTTCATTGCCTGGTTTAACGTTTCACTGATACCGTTTAGCTGCTGTTTCGCCGTACTGTCTTTCTGGATCACCATCAGCGCGCCCACCTGCAGGATCAGGCGCGACAGCAAATGTCCGACGTTATCATGTATTTCGCGGGCAATCCGGTTCCTCTCCCGCAGCGTCGCCAGATAAATTTCATAATCCTGTTTTTCCATCAAATATTTGTTTTTCTCCTCCAATACAAGATTCAGTTCCGTACTTGTATCACGCAGCCGTATCATTTCCTGCTCCAGAGAAACTATTTTTTTTGTTCTGTAACATAACATACAGGCCAAACCGAAAAGGAAACACCACAAAAAAACTTTCCAGAGGGCACAGGATTCTTTCATGAAGAAAAAAAGAACCAGTGCTTCCGCAATTGTGCAGACGATCCAGATTATCCTGGCGGCTGCCATCTCAGATTCGTCCTGACGTGCAAAACCCGTTTTCTGACACATAAAACCCATTTCCAATATTCTGCCGATCCCATGATATAAAAACACCGGAAAGAAATACATAAATCCCGGCAGGCTCAAACAAAGAACAAACGCTACCGCCATCAGCGCCCCGTTCCCCTTTTTCCCTGACAGATATCCCATCAGTCCGGACAGGCAAATCGCACAAAGCACCGCGATCACCGCCTCTATATGCACGCCTGTCCCTACAAACAATACTGCAGTCAAAAAGAATAATATGACATGGTCCAAAACCTGTCCCTCAAGTTCTCTCATTAATTTTCACCTGTATTTTCCCGACTTTTACTATTTTGTCCCCGCATCTTTCTAAACATAAAATAACACATTTTTTATCCAAAGTATAGCCGCGTTGACACAAACATGCCGTTACTTTCTCTACTCCGTGGAAAGTAACAACATGACAAATGTCATTTTATCCGGTGATTCCTTTCACTTATCATGCTGTCCGTCTTTTTGTATACTAACAGCAAATGAAAAAATCATTTGCCGTCCGTTCTAAACGGAGGCGCAGCAATTCATCAAACGATTATCGGAAAGGAGTTTTCTGCCATGAGTACACCCGTTGTAAAAATAGAAAATTTAGTGAAACGTTACAAAGAACTGGTCGCACTCGACCATTTTAACCTGGAAATCGAAGAGGGCGAAATTTTCGGCCTGTTAGGGCCGAACGGTTCCGGAAAGACTACGACGATCAACTGTATTCTTTCTCTTTTATCGTATGACAAAGGTTCCATTCAGTTGTTCGGAAAAGAAATGCATGCCGACAGTTACGACAGCAAACGTCAGATCGGGGTCGTCATGCAGAACGTAGCCGTTTTTGAAGAACTGAACGTATACGATAACATTGATTACTTCTGCGGCCTGTACATCAGAGATAAAAATATCCGCCGCCAGTATGTAAAAGAAGCAATTGAATTTGTAGATCTTGCCGATTACAGGAAATTTTACCCGAAAAAACTGTCGGGCGGACTGTTACGGCGTTTAAATATCGCCTGCGGAATCGCGCACAAGCCAAAACTGATTTTCATGGATGAACCGACCGTCGCCGTCGATCCGCAGAGCCGCAATAAAATCCTGGAAGGAATACGGCTTTTAAACAGTCAGGGCGCAACGATCATTTACACTTCCCATTACATGGAAGAGGTCGAACAGATCTGCACGCGCATCGCCATTATTGACAAAGGCAGAAACCTTGCGCTCGGAACGAAAGAAGAACTAAAACAATTAATCAAGAAAAGTGAGATCATTACGATCGAAATGTTTGAAATATCAAAAGAGCATCTGCAGGCAATCAAAAAGCTGCCTCATGTTTATGACGTCAGTTTTAAAGATCACAAAATACAGGTATTGTGCAGCGGCGGCAGGCATAATCTGATTCACGTCCTGAATTATTTGCAGGAACAGGAACTCACTTTTGGCCGGGTATATTCCGAACTGCCTACACTCAACGACGTATTTCTTGAAATCACCGGCAAAGAACTTCGTGATTAAGCCTGCAAATAAAAAGGAGGAACATATAATGTTTATACATTCTTTTTTCTATTCGATGAAAAGGCTGCTGCATGATAAAGAACAGATCTTCTGGAGCCTGCTCTTTCCCATCATATTGGGAACCATGTTTTATGCCGCGTTTTCCAACCTGTCCAACTCGGAAACGTTTCACGCAATCCCTGTTGCAGTTGTACAAAACGTTTCTGAAACAAACGGCAGATTTACGGAAACAGACGGTGCCTTTACGAAAACAGACGATACTTTTACCAAAACGATCGACGCTTTGAGCAAAGAGGGAAAAGATCAGCTCTTTGAAAGTGTCTATACGACAAAAGAAGAAGCGCTTTCCCTTTTGGAAAACAAAAAAATAGTCGGTATTTTATATGATGAAACGCCGGTTGCACTGTCCGTTTCTTCCGATATGTCTTCCGAACAAATCAGCCAGAGCATTTTAGCCTCTTTTGTAGAACAATACAATTTAAATTACGACATCATTTCTTCCATTGCCAGGGAACATCCGGAAAATCTGTCGGCTGTGTTTGAAACCATGGAAAAATCCGTTTCCTACAATACGGAAACCGCTTTTACCGACGGTAATACCGACGAACTGCTGACTTATTTTTTTAACCTGATCTCCATGGCATGTATGTTTGGCGCCCTCTCCGGCTGCATGATTTCTATCCGGAACCAGGCAAATTTATCTGCACTGGGCGCCAGAAGAAACTGCTCCCCGGTACACAAACTGATTTCCATTTTTGCGGAATTGTGCTCGCACAGTCTGATCCAGTTTGGCTGTGTTGCCGTGACGCTGGCTTATCTGACCGGGATTTTGAAAATTGATTTTGGAAATGAAATCGGATATATCCTTTTATCCTCCCTTGTCGGATGTGTCACGGGCGTCTGCTTCGGATTTTTTATCGGCACGATCGGCAAACTGAAAGAAGGGCCGAAAATCGGTTTATGTGTCGGCCTCAATCTGATGTGCTGCTTTTTCAGCGGCCTGATGTTTGGCTCTATGCGCATGGTGATTGCCAGCGTTTGCCCATGGTTTAACCATGTTAACCCGACCGCGCTCATTGCGGACAGTTTTTATGCGCTGACAGTATATCCGTCGCATGAACGGTATTTTGAAAACCTGTTATTACTGATTGTGATCTCGGCAATATTTGCCGCTGCCGGATTTTTGGCCGTAAGGAGGAAAAAATATGCAAGTCTTTAAAGCATTTTACAAAATAACATGGAAAAATCTGCCGACCGCCGCTATATATTTTATAATATTCTTTGTCATTATTTTTGCTTTGGGTGTCACTTCCAAAAAAGAAATAGACTCCAAATTTCAGTCCAAAGAGCTGGATATCTGTATCATTGATGAAGATCAGAGCGCTGCCAGCAGACAGCTTTCCGAATACCTTGGAAATATTCATCATCTGGTGGAACTGGAAAATGACAAAGAACTTTTATGCGACTATTTATACTACCGCTTCATAAACTATATTTTGTTTATTCCGGAGGGATTTGAAGAAAATCTCGCTGCAGGCAATACCGACCGTCTGCTGAACAATATGAAAGTCCCGGGCAGTACAAACGGGCAGTTTGTCGATCATCAGATCGATACGTACCTGTCCTCTGTCCATATCTGCATCGTCGGAGGATACTCCCTGGAAGACGCGTTTGCAATGACAAATAAAAACCTGAAAAACGCTTCCGGCATAAATGTTCTTTCTTTTGAGGAACAGGATTCCACCGGCAGCAGCAATATCTTTAATACATTCCAGTTTTTTCCTTATGTGCTGATCTCTTTATTGGTCTGCGGCGTGGCGCCGAACCTGATCACATTCCGCAAAAACGGAATACAGGAACGGATTTGCTGTTCCTCACTGCCAAACAGGCGTTTTTATCTGCAGCTTGCATGCGGATGCCTTTCCTGCTCTTTCCTGATGTACGGTCTGCTTGTCGGCATCTGCGCCCTTGTGTTCCGGGGACAGTCATGGAACAGTTTCACTATGCTGGGAGTGTTAAACGGCGTCGTCTTTTTACTGTTTACGATCGGTCTGACGCTGCTTGTCAGTATTTTCGCCCCGCAGAGCAACGGGCTAAATATGATCGCAAATATCGTCGGGCTCGGCATGTCGTTTTTAGGCGGCGTATTTGTCCCGCAAAATATGCTTTCCGATCAAATACTGGCCGTCAGCCGCTTCCTGCCGACTTACTGGTATACCCGTATCAACAACATGCTTGCCGGTTTCTCAAACGAATCATTCAGTTTTGCCGCCTACTGGCAGTATATCGGCATTGAACTGCTGTTTGCAGCCACCGTATTCGTGTTGGCCTTGCTGGCTTCCAAATACCGAAAACAAAAATCACTGAACATATAGCGAGTCCGAACACTCCAAAAAGGAAACACAGGTTCCTTTCACGCAGACAGAGCAGGTATTCCGTTTCCAGGCAGCTTTTTGTCAAGCGGCCAACCTGTTCTTTCTGCTTTTTATGCATTTCCAGATTCTCTTTCCAGCCGGAAAAATCAGACCATTTCCCGGGAATCAGGTCCGGAAACCAGGACAGGTTCTGATAGAAATCAAATCTTACAATGTCCGCGTTCAGTCCATAGCGGTTCCTGAAATCTTCCGCTATCCTGCGGCCTTCTTTTACATCCCCGGCAAAAAAACTGATCCGGTCAAAAGAAATTTCCGGTTCGGCAAAAACATCTCCTGTTCCTGCAAAATAATTTCTGCTTTCCGAAGAATTTCCAGCTCCGGCTTCGCTGGTAAGAAGCGCTTCGCAAAGGAGCAGATTTTCCGGTTCCTCCGTTACACCGCGGACTGTCAGCGTCCTGTTCCCATAAATCAGCTTCTGTCCTTCCACCCGATGGCTGCCGAACAATTCTTCCGCCGTCTTTTTCCCGATCAGGCAGCCCTCCGTATCCTCTTTATCCATGATCTTCCCATAAGGCATTACGCAATAAGAAGAACCGTATAACAGGATAACGTCTGCCCGGTACGTTCTGCCGCTTTCCGCTGCCGACAGAATACTGTCCGGTATCTCTTTCCAGGCCGCGAAGATCTCCTCCCGTTCCGGGTCTTTATCAATTCCCCGTATCGTATCGGCATCAAATCCCGCACCCTGTGACCATATTGTAACCGTATGGGAAAAATTTTCTGCTTTTTTTCCGTACGCAGCCGCCATTCCGAAAAATGCAAATGCGGTACCCAAACAGATGACCGACAAACACAAACTTATTTTCGCCATAGCTTTTCTTTTCATTGCATCTTCCTTTTCATTGCATCTTTCTTTTCATTACTTTCTCCTGCGTTTCCCCGCTATTCTTCCATCAGGCGTACTTTATCGCCGGCGTCTACAAACCGGTCGGAGTCCACGATAATTTCGCTGTCTTTTCCAAGGGAAGAATTGTTTAACGCCGCATAAGCAGTATTTTTATCTTCTACTTCCACCTCTATCTTCCGCGCTACGTACTGTTCTCCGAGAACGGTATTTTCCGTATCCAGAATCAGGACGAACATTTTGTTTTCTTCCTGCCGCAAAGCAGTCACAGGAATCGTACAGGAGTATTCCACCGAATCCCGGGATACCGTCATCGTAGCGCTTTCCCCGATCGAAAACACATCGGAGTCCACGCTCACCGTTACAGACAGCATCTGGCCGGTTTCGTCTTCATTGACCGATAATACTTTACAGTCGTTCGCCGTTTTTCCAACTCCTTTCAGTTCGACGCTGTCGCCAACTGATACATAATCTGCATCCTCTTTCCCGATCTGCGCGACAAATTTTACCCCGGCGCTCTCATTGCTCATTGTCAAAAGAGCCGTTTCTGTTGTCTTCTGTCCCACGGTTACGTACAATGCGGTAATCACGCCGCTTTGTTCTGCCGTAATCTTTCCTTCCTGTGCCTGCAATGCCTGGAGTTTTTCCAGCTTTTTCCTCAACTGTTCTATGGAGATATCGTTGATCCGGTCGCTGTTATCCGCCGCCATATCCGTTTGGGCATCTTCCAGATTCCTCCGGGCGGTTTTTTCTTCCGACTGCTGCGTATCGTATGCCGTTTCCAAAGCTGCTCTTTTTTCTGCCGCTGACGCCTGACATTCCAGATAAACGCTTTTCTTTTCTTCTACGTCAGCGGTGGCCGCAGCAAGCCGGTTTTCCAGATCACTGGCTCCTGCCGGCTGGCTCTTTCCCCCCGTCTGCTGGCTATCTGACCCTGCCGGCTGGCCGGCTGAAATCCGCTGCGCATCCTCGTTCTGCTGTGCTTCTTCGCTTTGCTGCCCTGTCTGCTCCGCCTGTGCCGCCGCATTTTGCTGCCCTGCCTGTGCCGCCGCATTTTGCTGCTCTGCCTGCACTGCTGCCAGCCGGCTTTCCGCTTCCCGCAGAGCCTGCTCTGCTTCTGCCAGCCGGATATTCGCTTCCTCATATTCCTGTGTTGCCGCCGCGATATTCGTTCCGTTTTTAGAAACCGTTTCCTCATAATCCTGACTGGCTCTCTCAATGTCTTTTTGACGGTTTTGGGCTGCCTGCCCCTGGTTTTTATGCAGCGAATCATTTTGCAGTTCCAAAGCGCTGATTTCCCCGTTTACGCTGCTTATCTTTTCCGACAGATCATCAGGATCCAATACCGCCAGCAAATCCCCTTCCATCACTTTCTGCCCTACGCTTACTTCCAGACTCTTTACCAGCAGATCCGCTTCCGTAACTACTGCGGTTTCTCCGTTTTGTTCTATTTGGCCGACTGCCGAAACGGTATGCTGTATTCTCCGTGAAGAAATACTCTCTACGGAAACTTTCGCTACCGTAAAAGACGCCGCCACACGGGAAACGACCGTAAATAAAAGTATCACCAGCAACAGGACAGCCAGACCTTTCAGCCAAAATGACGTTCCCAGCCGAGTTTTAAAAATATTTTTCATCACCCGTTTCTATCCTTTCTCCGTTTTCACCTTTTTTGCAAATGCCGAGGGCATACGCCGCAGTCTGCAGTTCTTTTTTATTCTTTCATTGCAGATGCCGCAATTCCCTGTTCCAGGTAATTCTGTCCGCTTAAAAAAACAAACAGGGCGGGCAATACGATCACCAACGACGCGCACAGGGAAAGGCCGCCTCTCTGAGCGTCGATCTGCGGCAAAAACAACGATAACGGCCACAGGCTTTTCGTTTTAAAAAACGTCATCGGCTGTTCTATCATACTCCAACATTCCAGAAAAGACAAAACGACGGCCGATAAAATCCCCGCCCGTCCAAGCGGAATCCCGATCCGGAAAAAAATCTGTATTTCATTCGCCCCGTCCACTCTCGCCGCATCAATAATACTCGACGGGATGCCGGAAAAAAAGCGGTACATGATAAACACGGAAAATGTGGAAAAAATTCCCGGCCAGATCACCGCGCCATACGTATCCAGCAATCCAATTTTATCCAGCACAAGATACTCCGACAGCATCATTACCTGAAACGGCATCATCATCATCAGGATAAAAAGCAGGTAAATCAGCTTTCTTCCGCGAAAAGGATACTGGGAAAGTCCCCATGCCGCAGTCGTTCCGAATAAAAGCTGTCCGGCCAGCGTACCTGCTGTAATTTTAAAAGAGTTCCAGAACATCTGGAAAAATTCCGGTGAATCCAGCAAAAGCCCGACGACATTTTTTAACGTAGGATACAAAGGGAAGAGGCGCCATACCGCATACCCGTCCGTAGAACCAATCGCCGGCGCAATGCAGTGATAAATTTCCTGATTCCCCATAAAAGTACCGGTAAACAAAAACCATACCGGAAATGCAGCGACCACTGCAAAAATAATCAATATGACTGCCCGTATTCCTTTTTTCACCGTTCTTCCTCCCTGACTTCCTTTTTTCTTCCTGATTACTGCAAATTTTCTATGACTGCAATTTTCCCCGTCTGCATTTTCCGGAATCCCTTTATGCTTCCCTGTCCCAGCTCTTTTGCAGCAGCACGACAAACACCGTGATCACGCAGGATAACAACACCGATCCCGACGCCATCTTATCGACGGACAACTCCTGGAACCAGTTGTTAAACACATGCTGCAAAAGATAAATGCTTTCGTGCGGATAACTGCCGGCCACAAGGTATGCTTCCCGGAAAACTTTAAAGGAATTTAAAAATGACAATACTGCAATCGTAAACGCCGCCGGACGGATATTCGGCAATGTAATATAGAAAAAACACTGCAGGCTTCCGGCGCCGTCCAGTTTTGCGGCTTCATAAAGCCCCGGAGATATCGCGGCCAGTCCTGCCGTCCACAAAATCACATCATAACCAAGATTTTTCCACAGATAACTGAATACGAGCACTCCAAAAGCGGAACCGGTATTCATCCAGTCTTTTGTCAGCACCGGAAATGCCGACGCCAGCAAATCCACGCCCGGAATTTGTGAGAGCCACATCAAAAACGCATTAAAAAACCCCTGGTTATCAAACAAAAGCTGCCAGAGCAGCACGACTCCCGCCGCCGGAACCGCCAACGGAACCAGATAAGCGCTTTTAAAAAAATTTTTTGCTGCAAGCTGGCGTTCCAGAATCACGGCGATAAACAAAGACAGTACCAAAAGCAGCGGCAGGCAGACCGCCACAAAACGTACCGTATTGCCTGCCGCCAGCAGAAACGCCTGGTTTTGCAGGATCTGCCTGTAATTGGCAAATCCCACAAACCCGGTTCCCGCCGCCTGCATAAAAGAACGCCGTATAACGTCGGCAAACGGAATCAGATAAAAGACCGACACTCCGATCAATTCCGGAAGAACGAAAAACCAGCCGATATATTTACGCATTTTCATTGATTTCCATTTCGCTGACATCGTTTTGATTCCTCCGTTCTTTTTCCGGTTATTCCGTCAGATACAGGTTAACTTTCTGTAATGCCGCCGATACCGTATCTTCCAGGCTCTGTTCACCCAAAAGATACTTCTCTCCCTGCTCGGTAATCAGGTTCCGTATCGTTCTGTCCATAAGCGCCGAACTGGTAAGGCTTTCAACCGTTTCCGTAAATTTACTGATATTTTCATCGGTTAACGGTATCATTTGCAAACCAACTTCGTTCCCGTCCGGATCCGAAAATCCCAGGCTCATTTCTGTTTCTTTTTTGGAATCTTCCATAATGGCGTCATATGCCGTTTTATTGACCGGCCATCCGTTCCCGTCTTTGTTTTGTTCTTTCCCAAACAATTCTTTTACAAATTCTCTGCTTAACTCCGTATTGCCGTTCGCTGCTACCCCTACCTGCAAATACGGAACAAACGAACGTACTTTTCCGCCGTTTAAAACGCCGTAAGAAGTGCCGGACGCTGCCTGCGTACTGGTTAACGTCTGGAGATTAAATATTCCCTCTAACGTTCCGACCGCAATCTTCGGGGAATCGGTCAGCCCTCTTGTCGCATCCAGAGTCCCTGTTTTTGTTCCCTCAAAAGTTTCCACTTCATAGTAAGCTCCCTTATCCGGATTTTCTTCATAGCGATCCACATCATAAAGCCTTTTTGCCTGTTCAAAATAATTTTTCAGCGCGCCCTCATCCAGCGTCCCGTCTTCTTTCATCCAAGAAGCAGAATCCGCATAATACAACTCCCTCAAAAGTACTCTCGCTCCTCTGTCCGGCATAATATCTGCCGAAGCATCCGCCGCTTTTAACGACTCGGCCTCATCGGCAAGCGTTTTGAGATCCGCTCCGGCCGTTACGGCATTTCCTGCGCCTTCTACCAATGGAACCAGAAACCGCAGCGGCATGGCATAAATATGTCCGTCCTGTTCGCTTGCTTTTTTGATATTGGCAAAGATTCCTTCCGACTGGTCGATGTCATTGATTACGTCGCTGATATCTTCCAATACCCCTTTTTCAATATAACTGTCTACCGGCATACCGTCCAGAATCAGAATGTCCGGTCCTTTTTTCGCCATAATATCGGTATTTAAAACGGTAAGCGCATCCTCTAACGTCACCCCGTCATCGCCTGACAGGCCGATCTGGAGATTGACATAAACGTCCGGATGGCTTTTCTGGAACGCAATGACCGCCTGACGGAGTACGGCGGATTCATCCAGCGCGTATATATTCAACTGCTCTTCCGGCGTGGCCGAAGCATTTGCATCATATACATAACGCAGTAATTTCGCTCCGTCGCTGCCGCTTGCACAAACAACAATGTGCTCTTTATCCGCCATTGCTACTCCGAAAAAAACCAGGTCGCTGCCGCCGAGCGACGTCAGGCTGCTGTCTGCAAGCTGCTCCGATACGCTTCCGCCGTCTGCCAGATAAAAAATCCCCTGTTTGTTGGCATATACGACCGTATTTTCTCCCTCGCCTTCTCCAAATACGACCGGCACTCCTCTGTCCGTATCCATGCTCGCAAGAGAGGGATCCTGCGTCACCATATCGTCTAACACGTCGGAACTGTCCTTTTTTTCTGCGGTAGAAGTGTCATATAAAAAAATGCCTTTTTCATGAACCGCCAGGCACTGCGTTCCCGCCACTCCAAAATAGTTGATGTTTTCTCCCTGTAAATCAAAAGGTTCCGTATAGCTTCCCGTAGAGAGGTCAATTTTCAACAAAGACTGAGCGTCCTGTGCTATCAGGCTGCCCTCCTTATCAAACGCCGCCTGATAAATATGATTTTCCGAACCGTCGTTTCCTCTTGTCGGCATTTCTACCGCCGTTTCCGTTACCTGACCGTTAAGATCCGCAATTTTAATATTGGAAACCCCGTCTTTCGTATACGGGATAAAAGCTGCGGAACCGTCCGGAGCCACGGCAACCTGCGGATAATAATCCTCTCCCAGGCCCTGTATCGGTACGGCTTCCCAGTTTTCACCAAGGTCGCTGCTCTTTAGCAGATAATATACATTGCTGTCTTTTACCATCCCGACCGCCTCCAGGCTCCCGTCCGTCAATTTGCTCAGCGCCAGCACGCTGTCAATTCCTTCCGGCAGTTCGATATCGCTTTCGATAAACCGTCCTTTTCCCTGTCCGCCCTGTTCCTCCTGGCTCTGGCCGGCTGCTGCCGCCGGTTCCGAATCCGACTGCCCCGGTTCTGTATTTCCCGCTTTTGCACATGCGGACAGCATCGCCGCCGTCATCGCAAAGAGCAGGCACAAACTTATGATCTTTCTTTTTAACATCGTGATTACTCCTTTCTGCATTCCTCATATATTTTTGTTATTTACCACAGGATGAGGAAAGTAACTGTTTTTTCTGTCTGTATTTATTTTAACAGCAAAATCTTTAAAAAGCCTTTAAATTCGTCTTTAATTTTTTTACAATTTTAAAGATTATTCTAAGAATAGTGTGTTACTATAAAAAGAAAGCGATTGCGGAACTCTTCCATCCTGAAGTGTTTCACAAAAACCGTTTTATAAATAGTTAGGAGAAACCTTTATGCGGATATTGCTGATTGAAGATGATGTAAACCTGTGCAAACTGTTGCAATTCCAACTGGAGAAAGAACACCATCAGGTAGATCTCTGCCATGACGGACGCGACGGGCTGGATCTCTTTCTGGAAGACGCCCACGACCTGATTCTGCTCGACCGTATGCTGCCTACCATGAACGGACTGCTGGTATTAAAAAAAGCCCGTCAGGCCGGGATTTCCACACCGGTCATTATGATTACCGCGCTTGGGGAACTGTACGACAGGATCGAAGGACTGGACGGCGGAGCGGACGACTATATTGTAAAACCGTTTGAATTTGAAGAACTGACCGCCAGAATCCGTTCCCTCGGACGGCGTACCGGGAAATGGGAAGCGGACAATTCCCTGCATTTTTGCGATATCAGTTACGACTGCGCTTCCCGAATGCTGTACGGCCCCGGCGACTCTCTTCGGCTCTCTGGCAGAGAAGGCTGCCTTCTGGAAACTTTCATTCGGAACCCCAATACGCTGTTTCGCCGCTCCGCCCTGTTATTCCGGGTCTGGGGAACCGAAACGGAGGTGGAAGAAAGCAATCTGGATACGTATATCCACTATTTGCGCAAACGCCTTTCCTATGTGGGGAGCCGCCTGCATTTAAAAACGATACGGGGGATCGGATACCAACTGGAAGAGTAATGAAATATTTTTGAGGGAACTATTGGAAATACCGGCTTGCCGACTTATTCTGCCTACAAAAATGTTGTCGGAACATTTCGCCGCCGATGTTTTCAGGCAGGCAGCACAAAACAGGATGGACTGTCCTTGTGCAGGAAAATGAGAGGCAACAGCATATTTTGTGCCGACTGCCGTCCCAAACCGTGCATTAAATGTTCTTACAATATTTTGTACAGACTGACAGAGGATATAAGAAAAGGAGGACGACTATGTTTCAAAAACTGCAGCTTCAACTGACTTTGCTATGTACCTTTATCACAGGCATTATCCTTTTTGCCCTGACAGGCGTCTGCCTGCTGTTTGCCGCCCGGAATATCCATCAGGCCAACTTTACTTCTTTTTTGAATGAAGCAAATACTACGATCTCCCATTTACAGGAACAGGAAACGATTTCCCACCAATGGCTGACTCAACTGCAAAACGGCAAAAGTAAAATGAAAATTTTCCTGTATGATAATGGCAATCCTCTCTTTTACCAGCAGCTCCATGCATCCGAACAGGACGAAGCGCTTTGCAAAGCGATGATCAAAGAGGCCCAAAAGAACCATCGTCTGGATCTGACAGCGCCTTCCGTCAACAAACTGACTACTCATGAAGAATTTGAATTTCTATCTTCGGAACAACAAAAATATTACGTATCTGCGGGTACGATCCCCAAAAAAAGCGGCTTTTTAAACTTTTTGCTGATCTTTCCGCTGTCCGGACAGCAGACGCAGATGTTTCGTCTGATTACCGTCGTTTTAACATCGGACGCCGTCGGAACATTCCTGCTGTTTTTCTTTTTCCGCCGGCTTATACAAAAACTGCTGCTCCCCGTTTCCGAAAGCCAGAAGAAACAGGCTTTGTTTATCTCTTCCGCCTCGCATGAACTGCGAAGCCCGCTTGCAGTTTTCTGCTCCGGCCTGGAAGCTTTAACAAAAACAAATGATTCAAAACAGCAAAAACATTTTCAGAAAATTATGTTTTCGGAATGTACGCGCATGGAAAAACTAATTGACAATATGCTCGTACTCGCAAACGCGGATTCCCAATCCCTGCCCGTGCATATTGACAAATGCCAGCCGGATGGTATTCTGTTAAATGTATATGAAAAATATGAAACGCTCTGCCGGAACAAACATATGCGGCTCGCACTGTCCCTGCCGGAAGATATCACGAATGACTGTTACTGCGATATCGAGCGGATCGAGCAGGTACTGTCCATCCTGATTGACAACGCTATTTCTTATACGCCGGACGGCGGAAAAATTAGTCTTTCTTTAAAAACGACCGAACACCACTGCATTTTTTCGGTTGCCGATACCGGCCCCGGTATTCCCGATTCTCAGAAAGAGATGATTTTCGAGCGTTTTTACCGCGCGGATTCCGCGCATACTTCCAAAGACCACTTCGGCCTGGGATTGTGCATTGCCAGAGAAATCATCCGAAAACACAAAGGTTCTCTCCGGGCTGAAGACGCGCCGGGCGGCGGAAGCCTCTTTATCGTAAAAATTCCGACCTGCAAAAACTGCCCGTGAGAATATCGCTGCTTTTCACGGAGATACAAAAAAGTAACAAAATATCCGTGAAAGTATTTGTGAAAACAGACAGGAGAAAAAAACATGACTATCACACAGATCCATTATTTTGTAGAAGTCGCCAGACAAATGAATTTTACCAAAGCCGCAAACCATCTGTTCGTGGTACAGCAGGTGGTATCCCGGCAGGTAAAAGCCCTGGAAGAAGAACTGGGATTTCCTCTGTTTCACCGCGGTTCCGGCCAGCTCCGTCTGACCGACGGCGGACAAATCTTATACCGGTTCTGGGAAAATATGCTGAAAATCCAGGAAGATACGCTGATGCTGGCACGCCGGGCCATGGACGACGAAATAAATATGTTCCGGGTCGGTACCCTGGCAATCAGTTGGTTACAGGATCTGCTTGCACAGGCAATTTCCGCCGTCAGCCGGGAAAACAAAAACATACGGTTTCAGATTGAATGTGATTCCTACCGGGAACTGCGCCGGAAACTGGGGGATAAGCTGTTAGACTGCATCATCTCCCTGGAAGATGAAAACTACGGAATGTCGGAAGAGTACGAAACCCAAATATTACGCAGCCTGCGTCCTCACTTAATCATCGCCGTCCATCATCCGCTGTATCGCCCCGACATGGAAGTAAACGACCTGAAAGACACCACTCTGTATATTTTGTCGCCGAAATTTTCGTTAAACGCCAAAAAAAATATTCTGGAATATTGCCAGCTATCCGGTTTTGAACCAAAACATATTCAATATTTTGACGATGTTTCCGGCATTGAAATGGCGCTGTCCGCCGGAAACGGCGCAGCTTTGATTTTCCCTGAGTTTTTCCGCAATCCGTTTGATGATCTGGCTATCATCGAATTAAAAAACACTGACGTTGTGAAAACGATTGGGCTTTCCGTTACCTACCAGAAGAAAAATAAAAAACGCCTGCAGCCGTTCCTGGATCAACTGTTTGCCGGTTTAAACCAAAAGTAACAGAAACCACGCTTCACAAACTTTCTATTGTCATGGATAACAACAGGTATATCACACCTAAAAGGGTGTGGTATGCCTCTTTTTTTATGTTT
>JAAWJJ010000035.1 GCA_022796875.1 Eubacterium sp.
CAGATACTTGAAACTGCCCATTTTCATTCGGCGTTCCCGAAACTGATTCAAACCCGCCAAGTGATGACAGTTCATCGCTCTGTAATCCCTCTGGCAGAAATGTCAAAGCTTTGGCCTTTTGATATACCGCGGCATCTTGTATTCCCGAAATATCCCGCAATTCATCTGTTAAGCCAAAATCCGATATTTCCGTATCTTTTAAGGTTATCATAATATCCCATACATCCTGATATCGTTCAAAATAAGTATATCTGGTACTGATATCTGCAAGGGTAGTAAAGCAAATCATGATAGAAAAACCCAGAAAAGACAGCAATAATGAAATGAAAGATATCCGTAAGTGTTTCTTTTGGGCTTTTAATGCGTTTCCTGCAAGTTCCCCTTTGATGCCAAAAATGCAAGATAAAAACCGGGAATGTTTCTTTTTCTTTAACAATAAACCGCCTGTATGTCTGATTGCTTCAAGCGGCGTCATCCTGCTTAAGTTTCTTGCGGGAATCCACGCAGAAACAATTACGGTTAAAAATGAAATGAAAACCGTAGCCGCAAATATGGACGGATGATACTGAAAAACAGCTTCATGGCGTCCAGATACATCCGAAGCAAAAAAATTGACTGCTTTTATAACGCAAAAGCTTATTAAAATCCCAGACATACTTCCAATTAGCATTGGCAGTATGCTTAAAGCCATCGCTTCCTGCAACAGACAGGTTCTAATTTGCCCTGGTGTAGCCCCAATACTCGAAAATATACCAAATTGATGGATTCTGGCATTCATGGATAATTCAAAAGAGCCTCGGATAATTAAAATTAATGACACCGCCACAATAATCAGTATCACCGCATACAGCGCCAAAAGCATTGGCGGCGCCTCATCCTCTGGGTCGTGTATAAAATAGCGGGACAGAAGCAATGAGTTGTATTGTATGGAATCTTCATTCCGCCCAAGCTGTGCTGCAATTAATGGCATATCACGATAAATCGTTCTGGCATTCTTAAAATAAACATCAGCCACTACTTTTTCTTTTCGGGATAATTCCTCATTAACGACTGCTTTTTCTACATTCGCAAATTGACATACCATAGATAAATCATCAGAACCTAATGTTTCACAAACAATGCGTCCCTGCCAGTCACCCTCCTCCAATATGATTTGTTCCACATCATACGCCCAAAAATTGTAAGCTATGCTGCAAACACAAGACAAAAACATGGCAGCAATAAGAGCAGCCGCCATAATTGATATACTGGATGCACGGTTATTTTTAATATAGTTTTTGGAGTAGTCTTTCCACATGCCGCTCACCTCCGCTTCTCTACTTGGATACCTTTATGCCGTTCTGCAGTATCATGGAAATGGTCGCTGACAATTTGTCCGTCTTCGATGGTCACAATACGGTCAGCTTCCAATGCAATTTTTTCATCATGGGTAATAAGAAGTATTGTCTGTTTTAAATTTCGGTTTGACAGCTTTAAGAGGTCAATAATTTCCTTTGAATTTTTTTGGTCAAGGTTTCCCGTCGGTTCATCAGCAAAAAGAATGGCAGGGCGGTAAATCAAAGACCTTGCGATTGCGACCCGTTGCTGCTGTCCTCCAGATAGCTGGCTTGGCAGGCATTCCAGTTTGTCCTCTATCCCCAATGTCTTTACAATCATTTTAAAGTAATCCAAATCTGGCTTTCTTTTATCAAGCAGCATAGGCATAAGGATGTTTTTTTCTGCTGTAAGAGTGGGAATCAGATTGTAAAACTGGTAAACCAATCCAACCTTTCTTCTTCTGAAAATCGCGGCATCCGTAGCATTTAATCCGCCAAGATTAACACCGTCAATTGTTACAGTGCCGCATGTTGGCTTGTCCACGCTGCCCAGAATATGCAAAAGCGTTGATTTTCCAGAGCCAGATGCCCCAATAATTGCGACAAATTCGCCTTTTTCAATAGATAGGCTGATTCCATTTAAAGCAGTAACCTGATTACCTCCTTTCCCAAATACTTTTTCGATATCGTTACATCTTAGTATTTCCATGTTGCCGAATCCTCCTGTTTGTTATTTTCTACATTATAACAAATGAAAGTGACATCTCAGTGACTGTAGAAACGAACCTCAAAACAAGCCCCGCCATTCGGAAGATTAAATGCACGGATGATTCCGTTCTGCATTTCTATAATTGCTTTTGAAAGGTATAGTCCAATCCCGATTCCAGTATTTTTTGCATTTTCTCCACGATAGAACCTCTCAAACAGATGGGGTAAGTCCTCTTTTGCAAATCCCTCCCCCTCGTCCCATATCCGTATCTGCACATAAAGAGGATTTTTTTCATAGGAACAATGGACAGCAGTGCCTGTTCCTGTTGCTTCCATACAGTTTTTCATCAAATTCATGACCGCTTCCATCGTCCAGTTTACATCCACATTGATATTCATCTCGCCCATTTCTGGAACGTCAATCAGAACGCCTTTCTGCATGAACAATTCATATAAATTGTCCGATGCCAGAGAAAGAATTGTAAAAACATCTGTCAGTTTCCTGTCAAATGCAAGCGTTCCCGCATCAATGCGGGACAATAGCAATAACGCTTCTTCTAAATGCATGAGCCTGTTTATCTGCCGTTCTATAACCTTGATACTGGCGTGTATTTTACACGCCATATAGGTATGCCCTTGTGGTATTTCTGCGGTACGGGTATTTCCCAAATGTTCTTTCACCATCTGAACAGTTAAGGAAATAGACGTAATCGGCGTTTTAAGCTGATGAGCAATATTAGCAAGATTTTCCGCAAAATTGTTTCGTGCTGTTAAGGCTTCTTCCCTTGTCTGGTAAAGTTCCGTTACCGTTTTATATATTTCATCCTGCAGTTTCGAAAACTCATCATCCGAAGATTCAAAAACTAATCCTTGAACGCCTGTATTTATCCTTTCCAAATATCCCGTCAATGCTTGGATTCGGGCATACGATTTCCTATGCCAATAACAGAAAGTGAAAAGAAATAATATGCCGCCTGCCAAAAAAACTAAAACGGCAATCCAAAGGACTGTCGTGTTCGTAATCCCTAAATTTGATGGACTATAACCAAAGTTTGATATTACATGATTATCAAACTTGTTTGATATTACATGATTATCAAACTTGTTTGATAATATATTTTCGCCTTTCATATGGAAATCATGTGTTTTCAATAATTCCAAAACAGCCTGTTGGGAATCTGGATTATTTTCAATCATGCTGTCACAAAATCCTCCCAATATATGAAAACACACATGGCGATAGTAAAGGGTAAGAAAGTATGTAGTCATTGCCGCTACAATCAGACCGACCGACAACACGAGAAGAACTGTTATTTTTATATTTGACTTTTTGCTCATATCCCGTCCTCCATACGGTAGCCAAAGCTCCGTATTGTTTTTAAGCAGAACGGATGATGGAGCTTTTCCCTAAGCCGTTTCATTGTCACGGTCAACGTATTATCATTGACATAATTCCCGTTATTGTCCCAGATTTGAGTCAGCAGCCGTTCTCTTGTGACGGTTTTCCCCTTATTTTCTATCAAAAGCTGCAAAAGCTGGTATTCTGCCTGGCTGACTGTAACTTCTTCTTCGCCACAAAATACTGCCGTTTTGCTTTTATCAATTGAAATAGAACCGCAGGAAAGATACTGGCTCTGCACATTCCCTGCCCTGCGCAGCAGTGCGTGGATGCGGGAATACAGAACTTCCAATTCAAATGGTTTTGTCACATAATCATCTGCCCCATATTCAAAACCAGAAATAATATCACAAGTGTCATTTTGGACAGTCAGAAAAATAACCGGCAATTCTTTCCATCTTGAGCGTATCCATCTGCAAAAGCTGTTTCCCTTGCCGTCTGGCATATTCCAGTCAATCAGCGCAATGCTCGGAATATGGTGTTCCAATGCTTTCTTTCCGCTTTCCAACGTCCCAAATATAGAAACTGCATACCCTTTCTGGATCAGATATTCTTTTACAACAATTGCAATATTTTCATCATCTTCAATATAATAGATTTCTATCATTTTCCCATCTCCTTGTGATAAATCAACTAAAAGTATTCTCTATTATAATCGGTTAAGCAAACTAAAGCAAACCTATAAAAATTTTACATCCACATAAAAACGACAAGATTTCACTATAACAAATCTTCCGCCCCCTGTATTTGTCCTTTAAAAATTGATTTACCGACCGGATTTTGTTATAATAACTAATAATTTTTAATAGATTGGAGTGTTTAATCATGAGCAACCAACAGGAAAACCATCTGGAAAACAGCGGTTCGCCGCAAAATACTAAACAGGCCAATTACCCGAGTACCCGCGACCTGGTATGCCCGAAATGCAACGGCAGCAATCTGAATATACTGGGAACGAAAGGCGCGAAAGGGACGGCGGTAGGTATGGGAATGGCGCTTGGCGCAATCGGCAACCTCGTAGCTGATTCCATATCGAAAGATGATTTTACGTTTCAGCCAGTCAACTACAAATGCGCTTCCTGCGGTAAAAAATTTGAGGCTCTGCCGTTAAAAGCAAAACCGGATGAAATTTTAGATCAGCCATGTACCGTTACGTTCACCCGTTTATCCTGTTTTGCCGGTATGGCTGTTTCCCAGAACGTATGGCTGAACGGTATGAAAGCAGGTTCCATAGGCAATGGGAAAACCATTACTTTCCAGACTTTTGTAAAACATAATACCGTTTTTGTAACCGACCAATACGGTGTCGCTTTTAAAGGCCATTACACATTTGAAGCGCAAAACGGCGGTACAGAAGAAATTAACTTTAAAAAGAAATTCAAATAGATGCGTATCGCGACAGATGAGTAACGCAAAGTAACGTAAATAACGGGCGGGAAGCAAAAACTTCCCACCCGTTATTTTTCAAAACCCCCTGTCGCTGCATCTATTTACACAAACCTGCTTTTCCTGATATTTTTAATGATCTTTCAACGTCAAATCACAATCTCCACACCGCTATGCATCAGCCTTAACTGTTCCCCCATAATCCGATGCATGATCTCATATGCCTGCTGCCCGGTACAATGCCCTGTATAAAACAGCGTGTCCGAATTTTTCAGTTCCTTTGCCGTTTCTTCCATCTCTTTTATTTCCCTGTCGTCATACTCAGTTTTTTTCATCATATGGAAGCCGCTGACTACCAAATCCGGCATCCTGCCAAAAAGGCTTTTGTATCTGTCCAGAATATTTAAAATTCCATTGTGTGCGCATCCGGACAATAAAATCCTCTTTCCCTCACAGGATACTTCCAGACATTGTTCATGAGAAAACTCATCCTGATGACGAATCCCGTCCCGAACGCATCCCAGCGTCCGGTTTCCCTGTGGCCAAAGACGTCTGCCTTTTATCCCGCTAAACAGTAACAGCTCTTCGTCTATCCGATAATCTCCATCCAGAAAACACACGCCGGACAATTCCGATATCCGTTTATCCAACCCGATATAGCGTTCTTTGTTATAATACATTCCCGTTGCCGTCCCCTGCATAAAAATTGGCGCATCCAAATTATGTCTGCGAAACTCCAATATTCCGCCGCCATGATCGTAATGCCCATGGCTTAAAACGACGGTATCTATCTCCTGCAAATCAATTCCCAGCGTTTTTGCATTTTCTGCAAACGCATCTGTTGCTCCCGTATCAAAAAGCAGCTTATGTTTTTCGGTTTCTACATAAATACATAAGCCGTGTTCATATTTACAATCCGTGCGTCCACAGGTATTTTCTATTACTGTAACCAGTTTCACACTCTTCTCCTCCTCCCGCTTCATTCCCTCCTGCCGTACTTTTCTCTATTTTAAATTCGTCTGTTTCTAATGTCAATGATTACACTTCACATTCCAAATCGTACTGATTATACTAACCTTCTCTGTGCCGCGAGCTGGACGCTCTGTCAGACAGTGATGCGAGAGATACTTTCGGACATTCTTATGAAAATCTGTGCACCGGCTCCGACAACATCATCGTCATAGCATCGGTCAACCTCGTAAGAAGCGGCCTGACTGCTGAAACAACTGACCGCCTATTACCTGTGCCCTGCGATACTCGCCCTGATTATCAGCGGCAAAATGATACTGTTTATGAGCAAACGGTTTGTCCTGGCAGCCGGCGTGCCCGCAAACAGCGGAAAATTTTTCCTGGAAAGCACCGTATTTTTTCTGAGTATCTACGTCGTATATTTTCTCGTAACCTATATCGGATTCGAAAGAAATCTGGAAGAAAAAGCGCGTTAGGACGGCCGCCGCTTGAATCCCTCTGATGAAATCGGTATAATATCGGCAGATACAATATCATACCGGCAAATACAATATCGAAAGGAAGCTTCGGATTTGAAACATATCTTAATTATTGACGACGATATACACATCGGAAACATGATAGAAGAAATCCTTACAAAAGAAGGATACCGGGTATCCCGCGCCTACTCCGGAACGGAAGCCGTTCTTGTGCTGTCACGGCAAAAACCGGACCTTGTGCTGCTGGATCTGATGCTGCCGGGACTTTCCGGCGAAAAAGTCCTACCGCAGATAAAAGGGATTCCCGTAATCGTCGTCAGCGCCAAAATTGATATTGACGATAAAGTGAACCTGCTGCTCGGCGGTGCCGTCGATTATATTACCAAACCTTTTCACTCAAAAGAACTTCTGGCTCGAATTGCCGTACATCTGCGCAGATTTCCTGCCACCGAAACGGCTTCCCGCATGACGTTTGACGATATCATTCTGGATACGGACACGCATCTCGTGCACATAAAAGAGGAAGCAATAAAACTGACGAGAACTGAGTATGCTATTTTAAAAAAACTGATGCAAAATAAGACGCAGGTAATTACCAAATCCAATCTGCTGGACTGCATCAGCGAAGATACTCCCGACTGCACGGAAAATTCCCTGAAAATGCATATCAGCAACCTGCGCAAAAAACTTCGTCATGCAGGCGGGAAAGAATATATTGAATCCGTATGGGGAATTGGTTTCAAGATGAAAGAAGAATAAAAATCTTTACGGTTTTTTTACTGTTTTCTTTACTGTTTTCTTTACCTTTCTAAGATAAGATGGCAGCATCAACAAAAAGGAGGTAAAACCTGATGGAGTATGTTCTGAAAACAAACGCTTTAAAAAAAGTGTATGGGCATTATAAAGCGTTAAACGGACTCTCTATGAATGTTCCGAAAGGAAGCATTTATGGTTTTGTCGGCAAAAACGGCGCCGGCAAAACAACGCTGATCCGCCTGGTCTGCGGACTGCAGGAACCGACAGACGGGGAATTTTTCATATACAGTATCGGCAGCAAAGAAAAGGAAATCGTAAAATCACGCCGCAGAATCGGCGCAGTAGTGGAAACCCCGTCCATTTATCTTGACATGACCGCCCCGGACAATTTGAAAGAGCAGTACCGTATCCTTGGATTACCGTCTTACGACGGCATACCCGACCTGTTGGAACTGGTTGGACTTAAAGACACGGGGAAGAAAAAAGCCAGAAATTTTTCCCTCGGCATGAGGCAGAGGCTGGGCATCGCTATCGCCCTGGCCGGGAACCCGGATTTTCTGATCCTGGACGAACCTGTAAACGGCCTGGACCCGCAGGGTATCGTCGAAACCCGGGAACTCATTTTAAAACTCAACCGCAAATACGGAATCACCGTACTGATTTCCAGCCATATTCTCGACGAATTGTCCAAACTGGCTACCCATTTCGGATTTATTGACAGCGGCCATATGGTAAAAGAAATCAGCGCCGCCGATCTGGAAAATGCCTGCCGCAAATGCACCCGCATCACCGTATCCGACACCGGCATTTTAAGCCGCGTGCTGGACGAACTGAATATGGAATATACGGTTCTTTCGGAAAACGACGCCGACATTTTCGGTAAAATCAGCGTAACAGAGCTGACCTTAAAACTCTCCGGCCAAAATTGTGAAGTGACGTCCATGCAGGAACGGGACGAAAGCCTGGAAAATTATTATATCAATCTTGTCGGAGGTGAAAGAAATGAGTAGACTGTTAGCCGCAAATTTTTTGCGTTTAAAGAAAAACATATGTTTCTGGGGCGGTTTTTTATTTATGATAGCCTCCGGAATACTTATTCCTGCGATGCGTTATGCAAAAATGACGCACTCGGGATTCCACTATACGCTGGAAGACGGATTTTTTAACGGTATTCTTTTCATCGTTATTTTCCTTTCTGTCTTTTGCAGTCTGTTTATGGGAACCGAATACAGCGACGGGACGATTCGCAACAAGATTATCATCGGGCATAAGCGTACGGATATTTATCTTTCCAATTTGCTTACATGCCTGTTTGTTTCCCTGATTATGTGTTTTGCCCATTTCGCCGCATACCTTTGCGTCGGAATCCCGCTGTTCGGATTTTTTGAAATCGATTTGAAAGTGATTCTTTTATTTCTGTTTACTGTGATGATACTGGCATTTGCATTTTCTGCAATTTTTACAATGATTGCGATGGCAATCTCCAACAAAGCCCTGGTTTCTGTCATTTGCATTTTAAGTACTTTCCTCCTGATTTTCATCGGCTCCTACCTCAATAACCGGTTAATGGAACCAGAAACCTACTCCGCTTATATCCCCGCGGAAAACGGCGCGGTTTCGGAAGCCGTGGAAGAAAAAAATCCTACCTATCTAAGCGGGAAGAAACGGGAAGTATATCAGTTTGTTTTTGATTTCCTGCCGGGCGGGCAGTTGGTGCAATGCACAATGATGACCGCCGTACATCCGTATCGGCTGAGTGCGTATTCCGCCGTCATTTTTGCCGGAACAACACTCGTGGGCGCCGTCCTGTTCCGGCGAAAAGATATTAAGTAATAATATGAAACCATGACCCCGGCGTACCGGTTGTCCGATATTTCAGGCGCTTACCGGGCGGACGGTACGCCGATTTTGAAAGGAGCGACGTCGTGATCTGGCTTTTCCTGTTGTGTTTTATTCTCATATTGGTTGTTATCATACTCTGTATAAAAATCTTTCTGATGCAAAAATCAATCGGGGAAATACGCAGCGGCTTTTCCGAAAAGCTGCATACGGATACCAACACGCTGATAACCGTTTTCAGCCGTGACAAATCCGTGCGGCTGCTTGCCGCAGATATCAATTCCCAGTTAAAAGAACTGCGAAAACAACGTCATCGGTTTGTACAGGGAGATCTGGAACTGAAAAACGCGATTACAAATATTTCACATGACCTGCGCACACCCCTTACGGCGATCAACGGTTATCTGGATTTGCTGGACGACGCTCCAAAAAACGACGACGTGAAGCGTTACCTCGATATTATCAAAAACCGCACCAACGCTTTGCAGCAACTGACGGAAGAACTGTTCCGCTATTCTGTCATAACATCACCCGAACACGACGCCCTCCCGGAACCGGTAACAGTAAACAGCGTTTTGGAAGAAAGCATCGCCGGGTTTTACGCTGCCCTGCAGCAGCGAAAGATTACTCCGGTGATCCGTATTACAGAAATCCCGGTCTGCCGCACTCTTAACCGTGCGGCATTATCCCGAGTTTTTTCCAACCTGATCAGCAACGCTCTCAAATACAGCGATGGCGATTTGTCCATCACCCTGGTGGAAACCGGATGGATCACTTTTTCCAACACGGCTTCCGCCTTAAACGAAGTGCAGGCAGCACAGCTTTTCGACCGGTTCTATACCGTTGAAAATGCCAGAAAATCGACAGGCCTGGGGCTGTCGATCGCAAAATCGTTACTGGAGCAGATGAATGGGACGATGGAGGCACAATATGAAAACGGGCGGTTAAGTATTTCCATACTGCTGCCCGAGGGGTAGAAAAACGTGTTTCTTTTCTTGTCATAATATTTCAAAAACATTTCACCGGCATAGTGTTTTATTCACTGCATGGAAGACATTACCCGCTTTATATGATAAAATATTAAATAATTATGCATCTTAAGAAAGATACACAAAAAATCAATTCCGTTTCGAAACATATGGCCTGGAAAGAACGGCAAAAAAACCTGATGTTGAAATTCCTGTATCGGTAAATTATCCATAATATAACCACTCTTTCCAGTCAGTTATATTTTAATGTCTTTCACGAATAATATCATCATTTACTTTTTATATATTTCGTATTTCTGGCCGCTCCCAACCGACGAATCGTTTGCTCCCGCATCATGTTCCCCAGAACTGCTTCTATTGTAGTCGGACTGACGTCCGGAAGCATTTTACAGATGTCGGCTTTGGATATCGGCACCGAACTGCCAAGCACTGTCTGCTCGATTCTTTCTTTTTTCGTAAGCCGCCGGCCGGTTTCCCCTGCAAGACTTTCCCTGAGTTTTTGATAACACGACTGCAGCGCAGATAAAAAGTTCTGAACAAACGGAAAATAGTCGTTATTGCCGCTTTCCCAGCCGATCGACGACTGATGGAACGCTTCATCATAATCAGATTTATCCCTGCTGAATACCTCTTCCAAAGCCGCATATTTTCCAACGTCAAAGCCGTTTTGGAAAAGCAGCAACGCGCAAAGCAGTCTGGACATCCGCACATTTCCATACTCAAACGGATGAAGACACAAAAAATCCAACACCACGCACGGAATCAATAACAGCGGATTTGTTTCACCGTTCCCGATCGCTTCCTTATAAGCAAGTTCCAACTGTTTCACCGCTTCCCCGGCTTCAGATACAGGCGTCAGATAAAACCGGTTTCCCCGGCTGTTTTCCGGTTGAAAGCCTATCCCGACTCCATCTTGTGTCCTGTAACGTCCGTCCGTCTTACCCTCGACAAAAGAAAACAATATCTCATGCAGTTTTCGTAATTCATCACTGGAAAAATCCATATGTACATAATTCTTTTGAATCGCCTGCAATGCATTCCGATATCCGGCAATTTCCGCTTCATTGCAATTGCGGCAGTCGCTGTTCTGCGTTACTATTTCCCGAAGACGAACGTCGCTTGTCACAATTCCTGCTAACGCATTAGCATATTTTACAGACTGCATCCTGGCATCTGCTTCCAATTTCAAAAACGCTTTGTCTGAATCTTCTTTTCGCGCTGTTACCATTGCTTTCACAGCATAAATGTCCGTGATCAGATTCAGCAGATTTGCCGGCAATAATCCGCTATTTAAAAAAGAATAATCAAATTTACGCATACAATTTCCTCCATATCTGCATATAATTATATGAGTCATATGCAAAAAGGTCAATATATTACTTTCTCCTCCCCGTGAAAAGCAACGACGTTACTATATTCCTCCTGTATTCTTCTTGTAATTTTCTTGTAATGGATATTCCTTCATGCTATGATTGAAGCACAACAATTTTGTAAACGGCTGTTGTCCCTGATGCATAATCCGGCACACATAAAAACGGACCGTCCATCAGGACCGTCCGTTTTCATAGTAACAATAGATGATTTGTAAGATAGGATTTCTATTGTTTTGGATAAGAAAAGCCACTTCAAATAATAGAATTCTCGCTTCGCGAGAGTTTATTATCATAAATAAAAGCTGGTTATTTGCTGCTATTCAGGCATCTTCCTTTCAAAAGATACCCCTTTGTAATTATTGGCATCAGATAAATCTGCAGGTGAACAAATCTTACAGATAATCGGTGTTCCTGATAACCTTTCACCAGAACAGTCCCAAATATCATACGTGAATATAAATGCAACTTCCTCTTTGGGCGGAACCTCAATCTTAACCTCCCAATGCTGCGACATTTTATTCGTAGGAATAAGCTCCCATTCTCTGAAAAAAGCCCTTCTCTCAAAATCCGTTATTTTATTCGACTTGTAATCTCCGGATCCTTTTTGCGTTGACGAGGTAGACCATTTCCATGATATTATCTTAGGTTCCTGCGCCTGCTGCACTGCAAGTTTGGAATCCTCTTTTGAACCACTTGCAGCTATACCTGAACTTCCAAACAGGTAATCATCAAATCTGCTGATATACTTTCGTTTATTCGGAATCGAATCCAAATTTACAGATTCCTCACAAAAATAATAGTGCTGGTTTTTCGTATTTGCTATACCTGCCAGGCTCAGCCTTGCTTTACAAAGCTTATCCTGATTATTTTCCGTTTCATCCTTTACAGATGCATGTGTGAGAAACCGAAATTTGTACAGCCATGTACCATCTTCTTTCAATGCCTGTGAGTTAACAAAAAGTACATTTGTATCAGATATCATTACCATTTCATCATCTAAAGCAGCCGTTTTTTTTTAAGTTCATTACACATTCCTTTAAGCAATAGTCACTCATTTGTCATCTTCTCCATTTCTCCGTTTTACATTGTTTTCGGTTTCGTATATTCAATTTTGCAGATAAAGCGAATTATTCTGACTTTTCTTTTTCCTCCCTCCTATTTTTATTTAGATTCTAGCATACTTCTTTTTCCGTGCCGACTCCTGTAAAATTTGGATATTGTTTTTGTAATAATTGGGTGTTTCAGAAAGGAACAGACCGTTTTTTTAAGAAAAAACATACCATATATAGTATTTTTTTGATGAACTGAATCAGTATCTTGTTTTACTGATTTTTTTTATGACAATTTTACTGTCTGTCAAAAATTCCTGCCGAATAGTAAAACTTTCCATTTCATCCATGTACCGGTCTTTATCCTGCCGTTCCATCCGAATGTCAATCACTACTTCGCCAAAAGCGCTTTCCGTACCATTTTCCGATTTGCCTTACTGATCGAAAGTATCGTTCCGTTTACTAACTCCAATACTTCATATGCATAACGTTTTATATAGTCCATATTCACAATATAGGATTTATGGATCACTATAAAATTCTTCGGAAGCTTTTTGCAAATATCACTCAATTTTCCATAAAATGATTCCTCTCCGTCCTTTGTAATAATCCTGATCTTCCGTTTTTCACTGTAAAAATACATAATATCATCATATGGAATAAAATAATAATCCGTCCCGACCTGAAATTCAAATTTCCGCTTATATCGATTAATCACCTTAAAAGAAAAATCCAAAACCGAAATAATCTGTTCCTCTGTTACCGGTTTTATAAGAAGCTCCAGCGGATGTGCCTTAAATACCTGTTTTGTATACTTTTCTTTTTCGGTAAAAAACACAATCTGCATATTGTAATCTCCCAAATCGTTCCTGATGTATTCCGCTACTTTCATCCCGGAATCGTTTGGCTGTTCCATCCCCAGAAATAACAGATCCAATGAATTTCCACTTTTCAAATAATTGCAAAGTCCGCGTCCCGTAAACCATACATACGTTTCTGCCTGGATACCTTCGTCCTTTAAATATCGAATTATGCAGTCTTCTATTTCCGCACATATCTTTTTATCGTTCTCACATATCCCAATATTATACATTTTAATCCCTCAATTCTGTCTTTTTTGTTACAGGAACAAGCGGCAGACACCGTTCTGATTTGCAAAAATATGGTACTGCCGCTTCTCCCTGCTTTTATAATACTTTTCACTTCATTTTTCTTCTTGATGTCGCTTTGAAATACATTTCCCAATTTTCGGCTTTTACATCGGGAAAAAAGAAACAGGCTGCATTTTCTTTTTTTAGTGATTAAAAATCCATTTCCAGATTTCGTACCACCATTCGCTGCTGTTGTATGCTTCCATTGTAGTTTCCTCCTTTCGTAAAAATAAAAGTTGTTCGTTTACAAAAAGAAGTATACTGCTCTTATTTCAAATAATCTACCGCTTACCCCGTCAACGGGCGTATTTCCCCATTAACGGTCAAACCGGCAAATACATTTCTGCTTTAAACCGGTTTTCCTCTGTAAATATACGGATCTCGCCATGGTATTTGCTTACAATCTCCAGAACGATTTTCATTCCCCATCCGTGATCCCGACTGTTCGCCTTACTTGTTTTCAACATCCCGTTTTTATCGAAAACAGCTTCTTCCCTGCAGCTGTTTTCCAGCAGGATACAGGCAAACCGTTCTCCGCGCCTGACTATAAAAGTGATCTTTGCGTCTTCTATATCTTTCACGGCTTCGGCTGCATTTTTTACAAGATTGGATACCAGCGCGCACATATCTTTTTGGGAAATATGTTCTGTTTCTCCAATATAACCGGATACTTTCACATCGGCTTCTTTTGAAAGCGGTACGAAATAATAGTTGATAATGACATTAATGATCTCATTCCCAATGTCATACTGTTTTGCGGAAATACTGCTGATATCTTCCAGTAACTCAGCAATATACGATTCCGCATTGCCATATTCATTTTTCTGAAACAGGCTTTTAACAACGAGCAAATGATTGACAATATCATGCCTGAACTTACGTGTATCCTGCTCTTTCTTTAACATCTGTCCAAAATACTCTTTTTGCTGTTCGTTGTATTCCCGGGTCACCTGTTCATACAATTTATATTCCTGCGTCTTTTGAAAATAATGCTCAAACAATATAATCAATATAACTGTCGCTATTCCTGCAAATACCGTAAGCAATACTCCGGTTCTTATATACTCCTGCGTTGCCATATCACGCGAGAAGAAAAAGAAACAACTGAGCATCAATAAAAATATGCCCAACATGCCCATCATCAATATCCATATTTTCCATGATAATTGCAGTAAAGAAATTTTTATTTTCCGTCCGATCAGAACATAATACAAAAACAATCCGCACTGAATAAAAACCAGACACAATACTCTTTCAATAAAACGGTCGTTCCATATCCCAAACACAATGACCATTTGCCTGACAATAATTTCTATCATGCTGATCATTAAAAGCGAAATAATCCACATCTTTACTAAATCTCTCAGTTCCGTGCGGAAAAGAAAATAAAAAATACTGATTATCACAGCCTGTAAAAACAAAAAGGTTGCTTTAAAATCTAACCCGCTAAAGATTGCCGTCAGATAGATCCCAAATGTTACAAGTACCATAAGAAGCCGTTTCTTCATTGCCGCAATATGTATTTTCATATTCAAAATGGCAATAACAAATAAAACGTATTCTACAATCGTTAATAAATCCAATATTAATTGTGGTATTTCATTCATTTCTTTATCCCCATATTTATCCTTTGTATGTATCCCTACATTTTTCCTAATATTTACCCTCTCTCTTTATTTCACGATCCGCCTTTATTGTATGTCCCTTATAATCCCCCTTTCTCCTTATTCTTCGTATTATCTGATGCCCCGGTGCGTCTACATTTTTATCTATAAGTGCTGTCAAACTGCATAAATTTGTATAGCAGCTTTTTCCTGTTTCTCCTTGAAACAGATATCCTTTCTTTTGAAATAAGCCAAATTTCGTTTTCAATTCTTTCGATCTTTGACAAATTTACCAGAAAAGACCTATGACAACGAAAGAACAACCTTTCATCCAGTTCTTCTTCCCATTGCGACAACGATTTTTCACTTCGAAAACTGTTATTCTGAGTAAATATCCTTGTCTGATTTTCATCTGCCATTACATAATAAATTTCGTTCTGCCTGATTCTGTATTCTATTCCGTTCGCATAAACAGAGATCTTGCTTGTCCCGATTAACGTATTTCTGACATCGTTTATTGCTTCAAACAGTTCCTGCTCCTCAATAGGCTTTGTAACAAAACGGAACGCCCCTATTTTAAAACCATCTTTGAAGCGTTCCCTTTCACAAGTTAACAAAACCACTTTATATTTAATTCCCATCGCATTTAACTGTTTTGCTAATTCTATGCCGTCCAGTTCCGGCATATGGATATCTAACAGTAATACATCCAGATCTTCTTTATTTTCCAGTACCTCCTTTCCAGATAAAAAATGACGATATTCAAAACATACTCCCTGTTTCGCACAATACTTTTTCAGCAGAGCTTTTACCTGCTCATGTACATACCGTTCATCATCACAGATACCAATCAGAAACGCCTTCTCCTTCGTAAACATTCCACCACCCTCTTTATCCATATTTTAACAAATAGAAAATTGCCTTACAATACCTCGTTTACTATCAATTAGCATGTCCTTTTCTTGCTATACAGGAATTTTTTTGGATATTATATTCCCCTTTGGTAATATTTCGTATTATTTCTTTTTATTTCACAGGATTGGGAAACGAATCAGGCAGAACAGGAAGAAATTGCTTTTGCAAATCGCACAACAAAGTGCAAATTGAAAATGCAAAGAACCGATTACAAAAGCAAATAAAATCAAATTATATGTGTCACCTTATTTTTTTTAACTGAATATATATATGGTAATATCAGACAGGAACTTTTATTTATGAAATACTGCAACACACCAATATGCCAGAACGCACCTTTGGCCGCCGCCCTGGTTTTCGGCAACCAGGAGCATCCGCGCCTGAAAGGGGCGGTCCGCTTTTATCAGGCCACAGAAAGAGGAATATTGATTGAAGCCGAATTTTTTCATTTACCAAAAGCAGACGAATCCGATATCCCAATGTTTTTCGGCTTCCATATTCACGAAAACGGCGACTGCTCTGACAATTTTGCCAATACGGGCAGTCACTACAATCCTCAAAACCAGATACACCCTTATCATGCAGGTGATCTGCCGTCACTTTTGTCCAATCGGGGCTACGCCTGGACAGTCTTTTTTGACAGCTATCTGACAATTCCGGAAATTATCGGAAAATCAGTCGTTGTTCACAAACTTGCAGATGATTTTTCCACCCAGCCGTCCGGAAACTCCGGAACAAAAATTGCATGCGGCGTTATTCAGCCCTGGAAAGAATCAGGAATATAACAAACACACGCGTGCGTATATTGTTAAATACAAAAACGCACGCGTGCGTTTTTATGCGTTTGCGTGCGTTTCTATTCCCTGCTATTTCTCTGAACTTTATTTTGACAGTTTATACTGCGATGCCCTTCCTCTTCCTACCAGCATAAGCAGTTTCTTAGTCGTGAGTCTTTTCAAAATACGATATGCCTGACTTTCATTTATATTTAATAATTCACTTACATTATCCCTGGTCACATATCCCTGCTGTTTTACAAGCTCTAATACAAGTTCCTCATATTTTAACCTGTCAATTCCTGTCTGCCTGACATAACCAACTGAATTTTCCTGCTCCCGATATACTTTTGCGCTCAGAATGTAACTTCTTGATTTTCCGCTGCCCCGCGCCTCAACAAGACCGCTTTCGATCAATTTCTCCACATTCGCTTTCGTCCTTGCCTCGCTTACATGAATCGTTTCCGCAAGTTCCGGAATAGTCGCTCTCCTTTGCGTCTGCAATGCCGATAAAATCAACAGAGAGTGAATAGGCAACATTCTTCCCATCCGGTTTTCTTCATTCGAAATCATTCGTGCAAATGCCAAATCCGGTTCCGCTCTCTGGATAAATAAACGGACATACCTTTCCGTTGATTCGGAATAATCCGGCAAAGGACGCCCATATATGATAGACCCCTCAAAGATACGGTCAATTCCTCTTCCGGTACGCTCTGCAAGACCAATTCTCTTCAACGCATCCGCTAACGCCGGATTTCGGCCATGCGGTTCGACTGTCAGCAGATTATTAAGATTCACACCGTCAATAAATCCCCCGGGACTGCTAATCGTCAATCCGTCATCTTCGATTGCCAGACGTATCATCTGTAAAACAGAATAATCTCTGTGGCAAAAAGCATTTACCAGGCTTTCACGAAAAGCCGCTTCTGAAAATTCCGGAATCGGAATCCGAAATAATCCATACTCCATTTCGCGTTCCGGATTCCATGCTTTAAGATAGTTCTCCAAAATTTCAAACGTTGCCAGAAGCGGTTTTGCAAACTGTTCATTTACCCTTACCTGAGTTCCCTCCAGCACCTGGAAACTGACTTTGGCTGTCGGCATCACTTCCTGCAGCCTGTCTTCTCTCCCAATCAGCAACATTCCGGTTACAGTAGGGTATAGTACTCCGTTTTCTTCTTTTACAAGACGCAATGCTTTATCCAGTTCTTCATCCGTTAATTCCAAAACGGATTTATCCCCTTTTCGCATCCTCATAATATTTCTCAAACGCACCCTTTCATTCGGATCCAGATCATCCACGGTCGTATCAGGAATAATTTGTGTTGAAAAATCCAGCAAACTTAAATCCGACAACCTCGTATTGATTTCATATGGGTACATCGGTACATTTTCAGGCGTGCCGTCTAATTTTAAACGACGCCTTAAAATTCTGCCATCCACAGAAGCGACAATGGTTCTGCTCATCGGAATTTCAATTTTTAAAACATCCGCTCCGCTTTCTGTTAATATTTCCGCTCTGACGGCTACGGAAGGGACTGTTTTGTTTGCAATCAATGCGGCTACCCCCACTTCATCCGCATGCTGTTTGTGTACTCCGGTAATATCGCCGTTATCCTCAACTCCGAGAAACAGTACCCCACCGTCCGTATTTGCCATTCCGATCACCGCCTCGATCAGATCATGGTCGTTTAGCTTTTTCAGGTCGCTTTTAAACTCTATCGTGAGCGTTTCCTTTTCTGGTATTGTTCTCATCATACACCCCCGCAGGCAATTATTTCTTTTGCGTTCAGTATAACACACGCGTGTGTTTTTTATCAACAATAAAAACGCACGCGTGCGTTTTTATGCGTTTTGCGTGCGTTTTCATTTCGGCCACAGTATTGATGTTACCTGGAGTATTCTATACACTAACTTACTTATACGGAAACGTCCATATTAACGCCTTCCGCGCTTACCGGCACCTGTCCCTCCGCCAGCATCACTTCCGTCTGCACGCCGCCCAGCTCTACCGACACTCCGCTCGGATCCCCGGAACCGCCCGAATCACCGGAACTGCCTGTGCTGCCGGCGCTGCTGGAAGCATTATCTTTTTCTTTTGCCAGACGGCTAAACAACGCCCGGAGATATTTCATATCGGCTTCCGCGATTGCACGCATTTCATCCGCACGATGCTTCTTTTTCCGTATCTCGAGATCCTGCGGATCAAGTTCATCAGAATTTACGATCAATTCTTCCGACAACTCATCCATCATGTCGTTCTCTTCTATGGCTTCCATCGTTTCCTGCATCAGTTGTTCCATCTCACGCAAAAGCTGTTCCAGTTCTTCCTTGCTGAATTCCCGTCCGTCCACCGTGATTTTATCCTGTTCCGACTCTTCTTCGGCAAAATCATCCAGCGTCAGTTGTTCTTTCTGCTCTGCCCGACCCACTTTTTGGGCGCGTTCTTCTTCCTGCAAATGCCGTTTCTTCTTTTTGGCGATTCTCAGCATTTTTTCCGCATGGATAATTGCCGCGTCTATTTCATAATCGTTATACTCGCCTGTCTTTACTTTTCTGCGCAGCATCGCCACTTTGCCTCTTGCAAACAGTACCACCTGCGCGGCGCTGCCCGACGTTTTTGCCTGCACTATCCTTGTCGATACCTGCTTAAAATTATACTGCGCCAGGTTCAGCTTCTTCTTTGTTTTATTATTATTCTTTTTTGTCTTCTTTGCATAATTCGTGCTGCTTACAGCCGTATTTTTGTTCGGCTTCCGAAATGCTACTGCCTTTACCGCAGAATCCTGAATACCACGCATCATGTTATCATCCTCCCTGATTCAAACAATGTTTCCATTCCAACACATGAATACTCCGCAACCCTGCTGATCCATGTGTTGATATAGCCTCTATGACCGACACCCATTTGTGTTAATATGAGTGTTAATATAGAAGTAATATCGGCTGACAAATCAGATAATCTTAGCCATTCCACGCATATTATTCCGCATTTGACGCAAAAAGTCAGACATCATATCTAAAATGATATGTCCCACATTTGACGTAAAAGTCAGACATCGTATTCAAAACGATATGTCCCGCATCCGTTAATGATCGTCGTCCGGTTATATTCCATCCGCCGCACATGGTTTTGCCCGTAACTCAGATGGATATGGCCATGCAGAAAGTATTTCGGCTGATACTCATCCATCAGTTTTGTAAACGCCTCAAATCCCGTATGCGCCTGGTCCTCGGCGTCGTCTACGCCATAAGCCGGCGCATGTGCAAGCAGAATATCAAATCCTTTCTGCCGCCGGATTCTCCTCTTCATTTTCCTCACTCTGCGTTTCATCTGTTCCTGCGTATATTGAAACGGGCCGTCGCTGTAACGGTAAGAACCGCCCAGGCCCAGAATCCGGATTCCGCGGTGCACATAAATCATATCTTCAATACAGGTACAGCCCTCCGGCTCATGCACTTTGTATTTCAGGTCATGATTTCCGTGAACATAGAGCAGCGGACAGTTTGCCATTGTAACTAAAAATGACAGATAGTCCGGATCCAGATCCCCGCAGGATAAAATCAGATCCAGCCCTTCTACTTTCTCCGGCCGAAAATAATCCCAGTAAGCCGCCGATTCCTCATCTGAAATCACCAGTATATTCACTGTTTTCCTCCTCCACTCCCTGAAGTCCTGCCATCTCAGGTACTTTCTCAGGCATTTTCGCCGTTTTCTTCCTCTAACCCCTGGAGTTCTACCATTTCAAGCGCTTTCGGAGTCAGCGCCTTTTTCTCCGGGAATGTTCCTATCACATTTTCACATAACCAATTCATACGTATAATACTCTCCGTATCCAATACCCGCCCTTTCTGTCCGTGCGGCTGCCCTTTCTGGTCGTAAATGATCCCTTCAAACGGATGATAAACTCCCCAGGCAATAAACTGCCGAAACTTTTCGACAAGTTTCCTGGTTCCGTACGGAATCTTGTCCGAGCAGATCAGATCCATCACTTCCGCGGAAAGCCCCCACCAGTAATTCAGCGTTCGGTTGTCTTTCACCGGCATTTTTTTCCAGGTTCCGTCCAGGATAAAGCCGATCATCCTGCTGTAAAACTTTCCCCAGTCCAATACGCTCGTAGCCAGCCGCGTAATCCCGTCCCCATACTGCTGGTACAGGCCGTACGGTTTTTCGTTTCCTTTTGGCGTAATCATTTCTTTTGCCGAAATGACCGTCATATTTTTTTCCGGCGTCTGCTTATCATCTTCTTTCACACAGGACCAGAAAAGCCGCACTTTCGTATCCGGCCGCACCATCTGCACGCCCAGCGCAAACGCATTGATATTTGCCGCCGTACCGAAAATCGGATAATCCGCCTCATAACCGATGACATTGCCCTCCGACATCACGCCCGCAATCAATCCGATCAGAAATTTCACTTCATACATTCTGGTATAGTATGTCCGTACCGACTTATACGGGAAATTGAGCGAACAATTAAAAAAGTACACTTCCGGATGCTTTAACGCCGCTTTGATCGACGCCTGCATCTGGGTCGGTGAAGTGGTAAAAATAATCGTATTGCCCTCCGAAACGGCCTGTTCTATCGCGTCCTCCGTCCGGTTATCCTGCCGGACATTTTCATAGAAAGTTACTTCGAGTTCCTCCGCATACATTTCCTCTATATGAAGTCTGCCCAATTCGTGCGCATAAATCCATCCAGAGTCCTTAACCGGTTCGTCATACACAAAAGCGACCCGCACTTTCTTTCTGGCCGATGGCAAAATCCTTGCCACGCGCGGCTGCCTGCCTTTTTCCGCGGCCGGCAGAATTTTTGTCACGAGAGAGGATTTGCTCTCTTCCGGTTCCATGACATGCTCTACCTCCGCGTTTAACGCCTCCGGCTCAATCTCTTTTTTCATTGATTTCAATTCTTTTTCTATCTCCGCCGAAGATTTCTCTTTCATTTCTTCATACGGGAAAATCTCCAGGCAGCGCAAAAATGCATTTCCGAATACTTCCGGCATCTGGCTGCCGCTGATCGAAGAGTACATGACCGAAAAGTGATAAAATACGGTTTTCAAACGCCGGATTTCATCTTCACTCCAGGGTGTTTCCCAGTCTTTTCCGACCGCTTTTAACAGTTTTTCATATCCGCCCGGTTCTGTAAACAGGATCATATTGAGCTTCGTCAGCTCGTAAAAATCCATATACTCGTAATAAACCCGGCTTTCTTTCGTATCTTCCTTTTTCGGGATAATCCTTTTTACCTTTGCGGTTATAGTCGGTACTTTCAAGTATTTCATAATGCTGACGCGTTTATTCCCCTCCTGTATGTAATAACGGTTTTTGTATTCATAAGCAATCACCGCGTCACGAAATCCTTCTTCCATCTGCGAAGCATACAGGCTCATCCACTTTCCTGCAAATTCCGAATTTTCATCAAAAAGCGGTAAGAAATTACGGCAGAAAGCATTCTGCCTGCCGAGTCCTTTTGTTCCAACAGTCAGTTCCAGCGGAATTTCCACGGTTCCAAGCGATTGTTCCCCTGCCGTTTCTTTCCCCTCCAACACTTCGTCCAATACTTCCGGATACGGGGAGATTCCCTGCGACACCGCTTTTTTAAACTCTTTTTGCGCCAGTTTTCTTGCTTTTTTGTATTCTTCCACTACCATAAATTCTACTGCCCTTTCTGCATTACTGCCGTATAAATCCTATCAAATAAATCCTATCATAAAAAACACCAGCCTGCCATATGCTACTATGTCCAGTCTGGTGTTTTTTCACCCGCAAACGCGGATTTTCACTGTTATCTTTCCAGATTCGTCCCGTCCTCTCCGAATATGTGCGCTACGTTTCCACCGAAAGTAAAGGAAATCTCACTGCCGATGGAAAGGCCGGATCTCTCGGCGTCCGCAAGGTTCATCGTCTGCACGATAATGATCGTATCCCTGCCGCATGCGTTTGCATGAAGATGGATCGCGCTTCCCATCATTTCAAATACTTCCACTTTTCCTTTCACGCCTTCCGCGCCCTGTGCTAACGTAATATGTTCCGGACGTATTCCCAACGTAATATTCTGCGATTTCACGCCGTTTGCCGCCAGATTTTTTTGCTTTTCTTTCGAAAGCTCCACTGTTACGTCCGCCAGTTTTACACTGTATTTTCCGCCGTTTTCGATCAGTTCCGCATCAAACATATTCATTTGCGGCATACCGATAAACCCGGCCACGAAAACATTCCTCGGATGGTCGAACAAATCCTGCGGAGTGCCGATCTGCTGTACGACCCCGTCTTTCATAATGACGATACGGTCGCCTAACGTCATGGCTTCCGTCTGGTCATGGGTAACGTAAATAAACGTCGCGTTGATTCGCTGGCGAAGTTTGATAATCTCCGCACGCATCTGGTTCCTGAGTTTCGCATCCAGGTTAGACAGCGGTTCGTCCATCAGAAGAACTTTCGGCTCCCTTACGATAGCTCGGCCGATCGCAACCCTCTGCCTCTGCCCGCCGGACAACGCTTTCGGTTTCCTTTCCAGAAACTGCGTAATCCCCAGGATTTCCGCCGCTTCTTCTACACGGCGTTTGATCTCCGCCGGATCCATTTTCTGTAATTTTAACGGAAATTCCATATTTCCGCGAACCGTCATATGCGGATACAACGCATAGTTCTGGAATACCATCGCGATATCACGGTCTTTCGGTTCCACATCGTTTACTTTTTTGCCGTCGATTAAAAGATCGCCGCCGCTGATCCCTTCCAGGCCGGCTACCATACGCAGCGTCGTGGATTTTCCGCATCCGGACGGTCCGACCAAAACGATAAATTCCTGGTCTTTAATATCGAGATTAAAATCCTGAACCGCTACCACGCCTTCTTCCGTAATCAAAAGATTGCTCTTTTTCTTTTCCGGCTCGCCTTTTTTCTTACTTTTTTTGTTTTCTGTATTTGGATACACTTTTTTAATGTGTTTTAAAATTACTTCTGCCATTTTTACTCCTTCCCTATCCTCACTCTGCCTTCAAATAATACTGGCAGGAATCATAGTTTTCTTTCGGTACCGGAAGCAGAATCCCCCCGTTCATAAGCGCCGCCCCGGTAAATGTGCCAAGTTCCTCTCCGTCACGGGTAAGCCTGTAATACAGTTCTTCTGAAAGTCCGCGGAGTTTTAAATATTCCGCTTTCGGATTCGCATGAAGATCCGTATAAACTACCGCCGCTGATGCTTCTTTCCTGTCCTCTGCTGCAAATTCCCATGCCGTATGGTTTTTATTTTCATACGGCGATACCAACCTGTAATACTTTCCGAACTGAAACAGCCGGTAATGTTTTTTAAAACAGGTAATCTGCTCTTTTACAAACTCCTTTTCCTCTTCCGGCATAAGCCTCAGATCCAATTCGTAACCAAACGCTCCCTGCATGGCGCAGATGCCTCTCGTTTTTAACGGCGTCGTCCGGAAATTCTGCTCGTTCGGACAGGCGGAGATATGCGCGGATACTGTTGACATCGGATATGCAAAAGACGTTCCATATTGAATACGCAGCCTTTCGACCGCATCCGTATTGTCGCTGCACCAGATCTGAGGACAATAATACAACATTCCTGCATCATATCTGCCTCCTCCGCCGCAGCATCCCTCCAAAAGCAGCTGCGGGTAATCGGTCACGATTCTTTCCAAAAGCTTATATACGCCTAATACAAACCGGTGCCTTACTTCACCCTGACGCTCCGGTGAAAGCAGCTTAGAGTACGCCGCCGCCAGAGAACGGTTCATATCCCATTTGATGTACTCTATCTTACTGTTATCAATAATCCCTGAAATGCACCGGTATAAATAATCGACAACGTCGTCCCTCGACATATCGAGCACCAGCTGCGACCGTCCGCGGATCGAATCCCGCCCTGGTACTGTAAGCGCCCAGTCCGGATGTTCCCTGTACAGGTCGCTGTCTTCGGAAACCATTTCCGGCTCAAACCAGAGTCCGAACAACAGTCCCTTTTTGTGCACTTCTTCCGACAGTTCCCCTAACGTGCATCCGAGCTTTTCTTCATTGGCATACCAGTCGCCCAATCCGGAATAATCACTGTTCCTTTTGCCGAACCAGCCGTCGTCCAGAACAAACATATCGACGCCCAGTTTTGCCGCCTCTTCAGCAATACCCAGAATCTCTTTCCCGTCAAAATCAAAATACGTCGCTTCCCAGTTGTTAGCAATAACCGGCCTTCTGCGGTCTTTCCACTCGCTGCGGATCAAATGGTCCTGAAATGCACGGTGCAGCTTATGGCTCAGGTTTTCAAAGCCGCTGCCGCTCATACACATACACACTTCCGGAGCGTAAAAACTTTCCTGCGGCTGCAGAACCCATGAAAAATCCTGATCGTCGATTCCCAGAATAAACCGTGTCTGATCCATCTGGTCCACTTCCGCCTGTATGCAAAACCCTCCGCTGTAAAGAAATGCAAATCCGTAACAAACGCCGTTTTGTTCCGTCGTATGCGGCTTTGCAAGAACCGCAAACGGATTATGCTGGTGGCTTGACGCTCCTCTGGTACTGCGAAGTTCCGTGATCCCGTGTGCCAGCGGGCTCCTTTCAGCCTGCCTTTCTCCTGTATGTTTACCGTAAAAATGCAGCAGTTCCAAGCCGTTTTCCATAAAATCAGTACAGGCGGAAGAAACTTTTTTTAAGACTGCAGGGTTTTCCATCCGGTTTTCAATAACCGCAGCCCTTGTAATCACATCTTCTTCTTCTAATACACTATACAATAATCGTACATAAAACTCTTCTTTGCCGTCTTTCAGCACAATTTCCAACGTCTGGGCTTCTTCCCCTGCAAACATCGCAGGAAGTCCCGGTATACTGTATTTTCCGTCATAGACTTTATAACTGTCAAAAAGCAACAGGCAATCGCACACACCACTTCCCAAATCGGCCTCCAGACAGTGGATACGGTAATCACCGCTCCCGAGCACCGGAAACTCCTGCGGAAGATAATCCAGGGAATACACCCTCTCGTTTTCCGTTCCGGCAATGTTGCCTGAAAATCCATGGTCTGCCATCTGTATCAAATACGAATAATCGGTGTCATCCGTTTTCTCCCCATAATAGGTATGGAGCAGTATCCGGCGTTCATCCGCTTTCATCTGATAGGTGCTGTTTTTTGTCTGTAACGTAAAAACGTTATTTTTTACACTAATTGACATAAGTGTCCTGCCTCTCCTGTTTCTATATTATCGTCCCGTATCCATATACGGGTGGCGTTATTTCACCGCTCCGTTTACTACGCCATTGATAATCTGCTTCTGACATATGATATAGAAGATCAATATCGGCAGCAATGCCAGTAAGTAGGAAGCAAACGCCAGATTGTAATTGGTACCGAACTGTGTCTGGAAGTTCAGCTGTGCCAGCGGTAACGTATTCTGATCCGTTCCCGACATGATAACAAGCGGGGTCATAACGTCGTTCCAGGTACTCATTGCCGTCAGTACCGCGACCGTCGCATGCATCGGTTTCATATTCGGGAAAATGATTTTCCAGAACGTCTGCCAGACGCCGGCTCCGTCTACACATGCCGCTTCATCCAGTGCGACCGGAATATTACTTAAATATCCGGAATATAACATTACATTCATCGGCATAAAGAATACCACATATAATACGATAACGCCAAATCTGTTTGCAATTCCAAGCTGCGCCGTCTGTTTTACCAGAGGCATCATAAGTACCGCAAACGGTACGAACATACCGCTGATCAGGTATAAATAAGACATATTAAAAAATTTCAGTTTGCGCATTTTTCTTCCGATCAGGTATCCTGCCAGCGAATGGAGCAGCACGCAGATCACTACGGTTACGCCTGTCAGAAGAATACTGTTTCCAAGAGAATGCCAGAAATCCGTTACCTGCATCGCCTCTGCAAAATTGGCGAAACTCCAGGACTGCGGAAAAGCAAGCGCGCCCGCCACATCGTTCGTCATCTCAGACGGCTGTTTAAACGCGATCACCACAGTCATATATAACGGAAACAGGATTGTCAGGCAGCCGATGATAAGAAGAATGAATATAATTCTGTTTACTAATTTTCCGCCTACAGCGCCTTCGTTCATCTTTGCTTTATTCATTATAACTGTTCCTCCTTACTTCCTAAGAATTTCGTCTGCAGCAACGAAATTACCACGATAACAATGAAGAATATAAATGCATTCGCGCTTTGGAATCCAAACTGTCCGCCGCTCATACCATTGTTATAAATCAGGTAAGAAATGGATTCTGTTGACTGTGACGGTCCCCCCTTTGTCAACGCCATGATCTGGTCGAATACCATCATCGCATTTTTCATACAGAGCACCATGTTAATCGATACAAAAGGCATAATCAGCGGAAGCGTAATATTTTTAAACTTTTTCCAGCCGGTCGCTCCGTCAAGCATACCCGCTTCATACACCTCTTCGGGAACGGTCTGAAGCCCCGAAATATATATGATCGTATTCATGGCAATCCCCTGCCACGCTCCTACAATTACGATCGCTACCCACGCCCAGCGCGTACTGCCCAAAAGGCTGTTGGATAAAAATTCATTTCCTGTAGCCGCTCCGATTGCAGGTAAAATATAAGTAAAAATAAAGCTGAAAATATAACCGACTACCAGGCCGCCGAGAATATTCGGTACAAAGTAAATGCCCCTTAACGCATTTTTGCCCCTGATATTACTGTTTAATCCCAGCGCCAGGATCAGGCTGATTACATTGACCGCAATCGTCATAACGATCGCGTATTTAAATGTAAACAGATAGGATTTTCCAACGCGGGCATCCTGGAAAACTTCCACAAAATTACGAAGTCCGACAAAATCATAGTTTCCGTAACCGCGGAAATTCGTCAATCCATAGTAAAAACCTTTGATCAACGGCAGTGTGTTAAAACAGAAGAACAGGATCAGAATCGGAATCAAGATTCCAAGGAATATTTTCTCATTCCTGCTCCAGGCCATTCTTTTTTTCATATCCTACTCTCCCTCCTCATAGCGTTTTACTTTTGCAATAATATCTTTGTTATAGCGGACCCATTCGGTATCGAATCTCTCCATAAAGGTTTCCGTCGCATTTTCGCTGTCATCCAGAAGATACGTCTGGATCATCGCGTCTACTGCCATTTCGCTCGGATAATGATGGTCCTGATAATCCGCTACCAGTCCGTTTTCAATATATTCACGCATTTCTTCGAGTTCCGGCACGATTTCAAAATCGCCTTTTTTACATGGAACCGCACTCTGTGCGTCCAGGTATTTCTTAATGCTTTCGTCTTTCTGCATATATCTTAACACTTCATATGCAGCTTCTTTATTTTCACAGGTAGACATAACGCAGAACATTAAATCGTTACCGGAATTTAATATATTCTCTTCCGCGTTACTGCTTGCTGGAAATACGAAAGAACCAATATTCATGTCCGGATTTACCGAACGGATCTGCGGAATCGCATAGTTACCGATGACGTACATTGCGGATTCTCCGCGTGCAAACGCCGTACACGCATCGTTATAACTCTGTGCTACCGGATTTTTCTGTGCATACGGAAGAAGCGCTTTCTCTTTTTCCGCTACTTCTTCATAGTGTTCCGAAAACTTTGTTTCCCCGGAATTTACCTTATATGTCAGGTCGGAATCGCAAAGGTCTACCGCGATTGCGTTCCACGGAGCCAGACAAGTCCAGGAGTCTTTGAATCCGAAATACATCGGCAGGATGCCCTCCCCCTGAATCGTATCGCAAAGTTCCAGCAATTCCTCCCATGTCGTAGGAATCTCCCAACCGTGCTCCTTAAACATATCACGGTTAAACAGGATGCCGGCTGCATTTGCCATATACGGCATCGCATATACGCCGTCCTGAGGAATGTACTCCAGGTCTTTGTTTGTTTCCAGATAATTTTCCTTGATATCGGCAAGGCCGTCAAAATCGGAAATATCCATCAACATTTCCGCATCCAAAAAATTGGAATAATTGATGTCGCCGCCGATACCGATAATGTCCGGGGTATCCTCTCGGATAAATCGGGTCTTTAAAATTGTCATTGCGTCGTTTGGAGAATCAATTTTCAATAAGATATCATCATGCGTCTCATTGAATTCTTTTTCAAATTCTTCAAAGACTTCGACTGCTTCCGGCTTATACTGAACCATTTCGACTACAGTTTTGCCCTCTGCCGCCTTGTCTTCTCCTCCACAGCCAACAATGAACAGTCCCATTGCCAATACTACGGCTAAAAAGAGTGCCTGTGATTTTTTCTTTTTCATTTTTTCTCCTTTCTTTTTAGATTGCGACCGATCGTAATTCTATATTACTGATAAAAATTTTATCATCTGTACCTGCCAATCGTAAATATTATGATGTGGCGAAAATATATCTTAACGCTTGATTTATCGAATTATATTGATATATATACTCATTATGGTATATAATTAGTATAAAAGACGTAATTTTGTTACTTTTCTATGATTTTTATGTTAATTTTTTGTGAAATCTTACTGATTTCAAAGGGGAAAGGAGTATCAATATGCCACAAAACTCGTTTCATATTTTCTCTGACGAACGTTTTCTGGATTTGACTGCCTACCAATACGGATATGAACAGTGCCGGCCTCTTCATTCCTATGGACCGCATATCAGAAACCATTACCTGTTTCATTACATTATATCCGGAAAAGGCGTCCTTCATGTAAACAATAAAGATCTGACTCAGACGGACGAATATCAGGTTCTGGCCGGACAGGGTTTTCTGATCGAACCGAATTATGTCGCCACATACTATGCCGACCAGCACGAACCATGGGAATATACCTGGATCGAATTTGACGGACTTCGGGCAGCCGAGCTGATAAAAGAAGCCGGACTTTCCGCCACTTCGCCTGTGTTTTGCCCGATTTCCGAAGAAGCCGGGCAGCAGCTGCAAAACAGAATGTTGTACATTGTGGAACACCATATAGAAAATTCGCTGTTTTTCATCGGATGCCTTTATATGATTCTGGATTCCCTCGTCCAGGGTTCTGCAAACCGCTGGCAAATCCAGGGCGGAAAGCTTTCCCGTTTTTATTCACAGGAAGCGATCTCCTTTATTGAGCAGCATTACGCCTCGCAGATCACGGTGGAGGACATGGCGAAAAAATGCAATCTGGACCGCAGTTACTTCGGAAAAGTATTTAAAGATACGATGGGTCAGTCCCCTCAGGAATTTCTGATCCGCTACCGCATGAACAAAGCCTCCACATTGCTGACCATGACGGATCTTTCGATCAACACGATCAGCATACAGGTCGGTTATCCGAATCAGCTTCATTTTTCAAGGGCGTTCAAAAAAATATACGGGGTTTCCCCGAGGACTTACCGGCAGAATCGAAAGCTGCGGCCTATGTAATTCGCATATAAATATTTCAGAAGTTGGCAGTATCAAAGAATCTGATTTCACAGGCACGCTGTCAGGCACATACAAAATATAACAATTGCCTGCTCCGCCAAATGGATTTTATAACCGCTCTGCCAGGATTGCTTTTGTGTACGCAACCGCCCTCGATGCGCCGTCCGGGCGCACTCGGACTTTTGAGGACGTCCCTGTCCTCAAATTGCTGGTGAAACACAGAGCGCTAAGAAAATCTCATTTGCTTCCGCAAGGACAATTGGTTATTATTTTATACGTGCCTGACATTCCACGTCTGTAAAAGCTTGCCCTTATGCTGCCAGTCTTCTGAAATATTTAATAGAATACTGGTAGGCCATCCGAAATAAGGAAATAAATGTTCGACAGAAACAATAAGGCAGAAACCTGTTTTTGTCTTGTATTCATAAAGAAATCTGTGTATAATTTTGTTATCAAAAAGGAGGTGCTGCCGCACAGGATATGGCCAATGCCTCAGACAAAGGAAAAGAACAAAACAAATAACAGCAGGGAGGAACTCACCATGATCCAAAAATATACCTGGGGTACCCCGATCAAAACAGACGCCGTCGTATCCGACATCCCGGTTTCTTCCGGTTCTCCTGCTTTCGGGCAGGTAAGCGCGGCGGACGGATTTCGCTATTCTTATGCACTGGATCCGGAAGATATCGTATTCGGCCTTGGCGAAGCAAACCGCGGCATCAACAAACGCGGCTATATTTATACCAGCTTCTGCACCGACGACCCAATTCATACGGAAGATAAAGTATCTCTGTACGGCGCCCATAATTTTATCATAGTATCCGGAAAGGAAACGTTTGGATTGTTTATTGATTATCCAGGCGCCCTGACTTTCGATATCGGATATTCCCATATAGATAATATGGAAATTACGTGTGAAAATGCGGATCTTGACCTGTACGAAATCACCGGGACGGACGCTTATGATATTACCAGACAGTTCCGCCGAATCATCGGAAAAAGCTATATACCGCCGAAATTTGCTTTTGGTTACGGCCAGAGCCGCTGGGGATACAAAACAAAAGAAGATTTTGAAAGCGTGGTAAACGAATACCGGGAGCATCATATTCCGTTGGATCTTCTGTATATGGATATCGACTATATGGATCATTATAAGGATTTTACCGTAAATAAGGAGAATTTTCCGGATTTCAAAGCGTTTACTTCACAGATGAAAGAACGGGGCATTCATTTGATCCCGATTATTGACGCAGGCGTCAAAATCGAAGAAGGCTATGACGTCTATGAAGAAGGCGTCAGAGGCGGTTATTTCTGCAAAAAAGAAAACGGGGAACTTTTCGAACCATGCGTCTGGCCCGGGCTTACGCATTTTCCTGATTTTCTGGACCCCAAAGTCAGAGAATGGTTCGGCAGCAAATACAAATACCTGTTAGACGCCGGTATCGAAGGGTTCTGGAACGATATGAACGAACCGGCCGTTTTCTACAGTCCGGAAGGACGGGACGCTCTGCTTTCCTACCTCGCCGGATGCGAAAACCAAAAAGATGGATTCGACCATGACGAACTGCACGCGCGCATCCACGGCCTTTCCAACAGTTCCGGGGATTACCGCAGTTTTTACCACAATATAAACGGAACCAGAATACGCCATGACAAAGTACACAACCTGTACGGATTCAATATGACAAGGGCCGCATCGGAAGCTTTCGCCAAATATGCGCCGGAGAAACGGATTTTGATGTTTTCCCGTTCTTCCTATATCGGTATGCACCGATACGGCGGCATCTGGACCGGAGATAACGAGTCGTGGTGGAGCCATATCCTGCTTAATTTAAAAATGCTTCCTTCCCTTAACATGTGCGGCTTCCTCTATATCGGCGCAGACCTCGGCGGGTTCGGCGCGAATACGACGGAAGACCTTCTGCTTCGCTGGCTGGCTCTCGGTATCTTCACTCCGCTGATGCGTAACCATTCCGCCATTGGCACCAGGGAGCAGGAATGTTACCGTTTTGACCATATAGATGATTTCCGCCATATTATCAACACCCGTTACCGGCTGATTCCTTATTTGTACAGCGAATATTTAAAAGCCGCGCAAAACGACGATATGTACTTCAAACCTCTGGCGTTCGTATATCCGGAAGATGCATTTGCCCGCCGCGTAGAAGACCAGCTAATGCTCGGAAACGAAATTATGATCACACCGGTTTATACCCAAAATGCGATTGGGCGTTACGTTTATTTGCCGGAAGAGATGAAATTTATAAAGTTTTTACCAGATGGAAGTTTCTGCGAAAAAACTATGGAAAAAGGCCATCATTTCATCGAAGTCGCTTTAAATGAAGTGCCGCTCTTCATCCGAAAAAATAAAAAAATCCCGCTTGTGGAGCCGGCCGAATATGTTTCCGCGATTGATATGGACACGCTCACATTCATTGGATATCCGGATGCGGAATATGAACTTGCAGATCATTAATTCCGACAAGCAAAACCGTCGGTTAATTAGTGCGGGTTATACTATTTATGCCGCCAACTTAAAACGGCGGCGGAATGGAGATTACTATGATTACCAGATTATACAAAGAATTTAACAAAGTATTTGACAGCAACGATGATATCCGCGTATATTTTGCGCCGGGACGCGTCAACCTGATCGGAGAACATACCGATTACAACGGCGGACACGTTTTTCCGTGCGCGCTTACGCTCGGAACTTATGCCGCCGTAAAAGACCGGACCGACGATAAAATCTGCTTCTATTCCATGACTTTTGCGGACGACGGCATTATAGAAACCGGCATATCCGACCTGCATCCATCCGCAGCAGACGGCTGGACCAATTATCCGAAAGGCGTGATCTGGGCATACGAAAAACGCGGTATGAAACTGACCCACGGCATGGATATCCTGATCTACGGAAACATCCCGAACGGCTCCGGCCTGTCCTCTTCCGCTTCGCTGGAAGTGCTGACCGGACTGATCTTAAAGGACACGTTCGGGTTCGAATCCGTATCCATGGTCGATATCGCCCTGATCGGCCAGGATGCGGAAAATAACTTTAACGGGTGCAACTGCGGCATCATGGACCAGTTTGCCAGCGCTATGGGAAAGAAAAGCCATGCCATTTTCCTGGATACCAACACATTAAACTATGAATACGCGCCGGTAAAGTTAAAAGACGCCCAAATCATCATTACAAACAGCAACGTCAAACACAGCCTTGTAGATTCCGCTTATAACGACAGACGCCGGGACTGTGAAAACGCCTTGAAAATACTGCAAAAAACATGCGGCATCCGAACGCTGGGCGATCTTTCGGAAGAACAGTTTGAAGATGCAAAAACCGCTCTTTCAGATCCGGTTCTTTACAAACGGGCCAAACATGCCGTTTATGAAAACCAGCGCACGATCCGCGCCAAAAATGCTTTGCAAAATAACGATATTCCTCTTTTCGGAAAGCTGATGAACGATTCCCACACTTCCTTAAGGGACGACTATGAAGTATCCTGCACAGAGGTGGATTATCTTGTGGAACTTGCCTGGAAACTGCCGCAAGTGCTGGGTTCCCGCATCACGGGCGGGGGATTCGGCGGATGCACGGTCAGCATTGTGGAAACTGCCGCTGCCGAAATATTCCAGGAAAATCTGCGCAAAGCTTACCAGGAAAAATTCGGCCTGAACGCAGAATTTTATCTGGCCGATATCGACAACGGCGCACGACGGCTGTTATAATCTGACTGAAAGAAGGAGAAGCGCTATGCTTTATGAAAACATCAAAAAACTGGTTTCCTATGGAATACAGACCGGGCTTACCCCGGAATCGGAACGCATTTATACAACAAATCTTCTGCTGGAACTTTTTCATGAAGATAATTATGAAGACACACTAACTGATACCCGGGAAATCTCTTTGGAACATACGCTGCATGAACTTTTGGAAGAGGCAGTTTCCCGCGGCGTTATTTCCGACAATATCGTTTCCCGCGACCTGTTCGATACGAAAATGATGAACTGCCTGCTGCCGCGTCCGGCACAGGTGCAGGCAAAGTTTTGGGAGTATTATAAAAAATCACCGCAAGCCGCTACCGAATTTTACTATAAGTTCAGCCAGGACAGCGACTATATCCGCCGTTATCGTGTCAAAAAAGACATGAAATGGAAAACGTCTTCTCCTTACGGAGAAATTGATATCACGATTAATCTTTCCAAACCGGAAAAAGATCCGAAAGCAATTGCCGCCGCCCGAAACGCCGCTGTTTCCGATTATCCGAAATGCCTGCTCTGTATGGAAAACGAAGGCTACGCCGGACACATGAACCATCCGGCCAGGGAAAACCACCGGATCATACCGATACGGATTAACGGTACGGACTGGGGATTCCAGTATTCCCCTTACGTTTATTACAACGAACACTGCATCGTCTTTAACGGGGAACATACGCCGATGAAAATAGACCGTGCCGCGTTTGCCAAACTGTTTGATTTTGTCACGCAGTTTCCGCATTATTTCCTCGGTTCCAACGCGGATCTTCCTATCGTCGGGGGATCGATTTTAAGCCATGACCATTTCCAGGGCGGACATTATACGTTTGCCATGGCAAAAGCCGCGATCGAAAAGGAAATCGTCATTCCTAGATTTGAGGATATTAAAACCGGAATTGTCAAATGGCCGCTCTCCGTCCTACGGATTTCCTGTAAAGAAAAAGACCGTTTGATTGATCTGGCAGAACACATTTTAAACTGCTGGCGTTCTTATACGGATCAGGATGCGTTTATTTTTGCCGAAACGGACGGTGAACCGCATAATACGATCACACCGATCGCCCGAATGAGGGACGGAGTTTACGAACTTGACCTGGCGCTCCGCAACAACATCACTACAGAAGAACATCCTCTCGGCGTTTACCACCCGCATGCCGAATACCATCATATCAAGAAAGAGAATATCGGGCTGATCGAAGTCATGGGCCTTGCCGTACTTCCGTCCCGCCTGAAAGAAGAAATGGAGCTTCTGGCAGAATATATCACAGAGAAAAAAGATTTGCGGAGCAACGAAAAAATTGAAAAACACGCAGACTGGGCGGAAAAATTTCTTCCCGCTTACACGGATGTTTCCAAAGAAAATATTATGGATATTCTGAAAAAAGAGATTGGCATCGTGTTTACACACGTACTGGAAGACGCCGGGGTATACAAGCGCACTCCGGAAGGACAGGCGGCGTTCCTGCGGTTTATCCGGACGCTGTAAAAGCAAACCGCCACTATTCAGGTTGATACGATACCTCTAAAGCAAACAGATAAAATAGAAAAATCTGTTACTTTGGAGGTATCCCGTTTATATTGTTCCATCGCATTCTCCGAGCGCGCGTTATGCATAAAAAATATGATTATAAAGCTGTTCCATGTCTGCCAATGCTTCATCTGGCCAGTATTTTGCTTTTTAAATTAACAGGGTATGCATACTAACTTCTGCATACCCTGTCATTAAAAGTTTCTATTCCTGAAACATATCGTTCATCAGAACGCTTTACGCAAAATCGCTTTCCTGCCGGACTCTATTTTTTCCTTTTCAGATAAATAAACTCATACGCTTTGATATTGACGCCTTTTGCCTCCATCTCCTCACCAGAAAGCATATCTTCATACAGGCCGTCTTCTTCTTTGATCCAGGCTGTTCGATCCTGTTCGCTGAAATTAAAAAGTCCGATCAGCTTTTCCCCCTCATATTCCCTTGCCAGGCCCAGTACACTGTCATCCCATGTTTCCAATGTCCAGGTATCCGCTTTTGCCATAAATACGTTCTCTGTCCTGCGAAGATTTTCCAATACAGAAAGCTTTTGAAACAATTTTCCCTGTACGGTCTGCAGATCATCGATATTTTCCGTCAGCTCCCACTGCAGTTTGCCACGATGGATATAACGGGAATCATTTGCCTTCCGCGGATCATCCTTATAGCTGTAATCGTTTACCTGCCCGATCTCGTCCCCGCTGTATATAACAGGAATCCCGGACTGCATGAACAAATAAGCATGCAGCATCACGTCCAGGCGAACCGCACGATCCATCGCCTCTTCGTCTTCTTCAAATCCCGCCTTTTCAATTCCGCACATAGAGGCCGTCGTTCCGCAGAACCGCGCGTCTTTCGACACCGGATCATCATTATACAATTCCCCGCGGCTGTTACTGTATCCTTCATATCCGAGAAAATATTTGTTCAAATATTTTTTATGGGAAACCTGCTCCAATCCGTCCTGCCTGAGCCTGTCATAATCCAGTCCCCATCCGATATCATCATGGCAGCGCAGGTAATTTAAAAATACATATTGTTTCGGAAGCTGCCCCAGTCTGTGGAACTGATCCCGCAGCAGTCCGATGTTCCGCGTTGCAACGGTATGCCACGTGGTCGCCATCGTCGTCACATTATACAGCATATGGCATTCCGGTTTTTCCAGCGTTCCGAAATAAGGCACCACTTTTTCCGGCTCCATCACCACTTCCCCTAAAAGCAGCGTTCCCGGGCAGACGATTTCACTGATCATACGCATCATGCGGACAATCGTATGCACCTGAAGCAAATTCCGGCAGGAAGTATGCAGTTCTTTCCAAATATACGGTACGGCATCCAGCCTTACAACATCAATTCCTCTGTTGATCAAATACAGGAAATTGTACATCATTTCATTGAACACCCGTGGGTTTTTATAATTTAAATCCCACTGGTACGGATAAAAAGATGTCATGACAAAATGCCCAGCCTCCGGAATCCATGTAAAATTACCCGGGGCCGCCGTCGGGAACACCTGAGGAACCGTACGTTCATACTGTGACGGCAGGGAATAATCATGGAAGAAGAAATAACGGCTCATATACTCTCCGTCGCCGCTTCTCGCTTTTTTCGCCCACCTGTGCTCATCCGAAGTATGGTTCATTACAAAATCCGCGCAAACATTCATTCCCCGCTTATGGCAGGCGCTTGTCAAATGCTCCAGATCTTCCATTGTGCCAAGTTCATCTCTCACTCTCCTGAAATCAGACACCGCATACCCGCCGTCGGAATTTTCTTCCGGCGTTTCCATAAACGGCATCAAATGGAGATAATTCACATTACATTTTTCCAGATAATCCAGTTTCTCTTCCACGCCTTTTATGGTACCGCCAAAATTCTCGATATACATCATCATGCCCAGCATATCGTTTTTCTTATACCAGTCGGGATCGGCTTCGCGCTTCAGATCCGATTCTTTTAATTCCTGGCTTCTCTGCATATAAAACCGATACATCTGGTGCGTTAATTCTGCAAACATGGAATCATTGCCGTACAGCTCCATATAAAGCCACTTCAACTCATCATGATGCTTCTCCAGACGCCTCATAAATATTTTTTGCTCTTCCGTCTGTTCTTCCGCTTTCTCAGGTTCTTCTGCTGCTTCTTCTTTTACTTCCTCAGGTTCTTCTTCTGGTTCTTCTTCTTTTGCTTCCTCAGGTTCTTCTTCTGCTTCCGCCTGCTCCTCTTCCGCCTGCGCCGTTTCCATCTGTACTTCTTCCGCCTGCTCCTCTTCCGCCTGCGCCGTTTCCATCTGTACTTCTTCCGCCT
>JAAWJJ010000036.1 GCA_022796875.1 Eubacterium sp.
CCACAAATCAAGGGATTCTTTCCAGATTTTTCTATATATAGAGCAAGAGTATCGCTCAACCATCTCATTTGATGATTTTGCGACACCTTCTTTGTTCTTTACGGGGAATATGTCAGAAAAGCGCTGATATATATTTTTAACAGCCATTCTACAGATTCGTTTTCCAGATGCGGATCGTTTTCATTCCATAACAGGTAGCTGTACGGGTCGGTAAAACTGTCTTTCAAAACCGGAAATTTTTTCAGAAGCATGTTTTTCTTCTCTTCCGGAATATTCGCGTTGGCATGTTTTTTCCCGGAATTTCCCCAAATATCCGGGCAGTACAAAAAGTATCCTTCGTGTTTCTGGTAGCAGTTTGACGCTTTTGCTTTCTGCCGGTGGCTTCCTTGCACAAAGCAGGCAATGGATTTATGGATCGCCCGGTCTTCTTCGGGCAGATAGTAATAGTTTTTATAATCTTTAAAAAACAGTTTTTTGCAGCCGGAAAGAAGCGGAATCGCAAAGTGAAGCTGTTTTTTTTCCGATTTGCAGGCAAGACGATTGTTCCGGAAAGACAGGCTCACCGGAACAGGATACGTCAATACCGCCTGTACGAGCAATTCGCAGGCGTCCGTCCGGTCAAATTGCGTATAGCTGTGCATACGGACGCCGGTAATCTGATAGTCCGCGTGTAAAATCTGCCGGTATGCCATCATTTTTATCAACGGAAACATTCCCAGCACATCTTCGTAATTATGTAACAATAAAATCTGCCGTTCCGATTCCTCTTTGTTTCTCAGAAAATGTTTATATACTTCAATCAGTTCGCCGCCATCGTACCTGTCTTCCCGGAAAATGCCCAAAAACCGTTCGATTGATTTTTGCTTTAAACTGCTTATGGGAAGCAGGGAACGGAACAAATGGATTTCCCGATACAGATCGAATTTCTGAAAATGTGGAAACGGGTCTTTGACCTGATATTGCAGCGCTCTTTTTTGAAGAAACGGAATGTCAAAGGAATTTCCGTTAAATGTGACGCAGCATTGGAAATCAGCGCAGAATTTTGCAAATTCCCGTAGCAGTTCCGGTTCATCTGCCAGTCCGTCTTCTGCAAAATATTGTGTGACGGAAGTGCCGTTTCCTTCCTGGTATGCGGCGCCGATCAGATAAACCATATTTTTTTCTTTGGAAAATCCTGTCGTTTCAATATCAAAAAAGAAGTATTTTTTGGAAAATAAGTGCCCGGTATCCGGAAAAGGCATATCCGGCCAATGCTTTGTAATAATTTTTAACATAGGTGAACCTCTTCATCTTTAAGTGGTGTCTTTCACTTAAACCTCATGATCACGTAGTCTTTCACTTAACCTTTAGTATCACGTAGTCTTTCACTTAAACTGTAGTATAACATAATCTTTATCTTAACCTCAACGGAAAAGAGAAGAACCTCAACGAAAAAGCGGAAACGTGAGGTTATTTTTCACTATTTTTCACTGGGAATTTTTTTATTATTTTGTATACAAATTTTTAAAAAGTGTGATATAATGATACAGGTATTTTTATAAAATGTTTATAAAGTACAATAGAAAGTATGTACAGCAGGTTTCTGTTGTCATAAAAGAGGAAAGAGGGGGACGATATATGAGCTTAGGTACTTTTAAAGGTGGTGTTCATCCTTATGACGGAAAAGAATTATCAAAGGATCAGCCTATCACCGAGTATTTGCCCCAGGGAGATCTGGTATATCCGTTATCGCAGCATATCGGTGCGCCAGCAGCTCCTGTTGTTGCAGTAGGAGATTCCGTATTAGTAGGCCAGAAGATTGCAGAAGCCGGCGGCTTCGTTTCCGCGCCTATTTATGCCTCTGCTTCTGGGACAGTAAAGGCAATTGAACCTAGACGTGTCGTCGTAGGCGACATGGTAAATTCTATCGTGATTGAAAACGACGGACAGTTTAACTCCGTGGAATTTACCGAAGTGGAAGATGTAACGACTTTAACGAAAGAAGAGATCATTAACAAGATCAAAGAAGCTGGTGTGGTAGGTATGGGAGGCGCCGGTTTTCCAACGCATGTAAAGCTATCTCCAAAAGAACCGGATAAGATTGAGTATGTGATCGCAAACTGTGCGGAATGTGAGCCGTATCTTACTTCCGACTACCGAAGGATGATGGAAGAGCCGGATAAACTGATCGCAGGCATGAAGATCATCTTACAGTTGTTTGATCATGCAAAAGGTATTTTTGGTGTCGAAGATAATAAGCCTGACTGTATTGCAAAACTGCAGGAACTGGTGAAAGATGAACCGCGTTTAAGCGTAATGCCATTAAAGACGAAGTACCCGCAGGGGGGTGAGCGCCAGTTAATCTTTGCGACGACCGGCCGTTCCATTAACGCGAAAATGCTGCCGGCAGACGCAGGATGTATTGTAGATAACGTAGATACGATCGTTTCCATTTACCGGGCGGTGAAACTCGGCAGGCCGCTCATGCACCGGATTGTGACGATTACCGGTAATGCGGTAAATAACCCGGCAAACTACAATATTTGTATCGGGACGAACTATTCGGAACTGATCGACGCTGCCGGCGGTTTTAAGACTCAGCCGGAAAAAATCATTTCCGGCGGTCCGATGATGGGATTTTCCATGTGGAGCGTTGATATTCCAACCACAAAAACGACGTCGGCGTTGCTTTGCATGACAAAAGATGAAGTATCCGAGTTTGAAACAACGGCGTGTATCAACTGCGGACGCTGCGTGGAAGCCTGTCCGGAACAGCTTGTGCCATCCAAGCTTGCCGATTATTCTGAAAACCATGTAGAAGAAATGTTTGAAAAATGGTATGGGTTAGAGTGTATCGAATGTGGAAGCTGCAGCTTTGTCTGTCCTGCGAAACGAAGCCTTGCCCAGTCCATCAAGTCCATGAAAAAGACTGTTCTTGCGAATAAGAGAAAAAAATAGGGTAGAAAGAGGTGGATCAAAAGTGAGTGATTTATTTAAAGTTTCATCATCACCACACGTTCGGGCAAAAGTAAGTACCGATAAAATTATGCTTTGCGTCATTATCTCATTATTGCCGGCCAGTATTTTCGGTATTGTCAATTTTGGGCCGAGAGCGCTGCTTTTGCTCGTGGCAACGATTTTGAGCTGTGTCATTTCGGAGTGGGTGTTTGAAAAGATTGTACATAAAAAGAGTACGATTAAAGATTTAAGCGCTGTCGTTACAGGGTTGCTGTTAGGGATGAACCTCCCGCATACGCTTCCGGTATGGCAGGCGGTATTGGGCGGCGTATTTGCAATTGTGATTGTGAAAATGCTGTTTGGCGGCTTGGGGCAGAACTTCATGAATCCGGCGTTAGGCGCCAGATGTTTCCTGCTGATCTCTTTTACGGGAAGCATGACGAGCTTTACTTATGACGGTGTGACGGGAGCGACTCCGTTAGCGATCATCAAAGAGGGCGGCACGTATAATACGATGGACCTGTTTCTGGGACGCCATGCCGGCGTCATCGGCGAAACTTCCGTGATCTGCCTGCTGATCGGAGCGATCTTTTTGATTTTAATGGGAATCATTGATTTAAGGATTCCGGGTACTTATATCGTTACGTTTGTAATTTTTATTATCCTGTTCGGCGGCCATCTGACGACAGGCGATCTTGGCACATATATCGTAGAAGAGATCTGCTCCGGCGGTCTGATCCTGGGCGCGTTCTTTATGGCGACGGATTATGTCACTTCGCCGATTACACCGAGAGGAAAAATAGTGTTCGGAATTGTTCTCGGATGCCTGACCGGTATTTTCCGTTTGTTCGGCGCGTCTGCAGAAGGTGTTTCCTATGCGATCATTTTCAGCAACATGCTTGTGCCGCTCATTGAACGCGCAACGATTCCGAGAGCATTTGGTATAGTAAAGGAGGCGAAAAATAATGAATAAATCAATTGCAAGAGATGCGCTTATTTTAACCGCCATCACTTTAATTGCCGGTTTGTTATTAGGTTTCGTCCATGAGATCACGTTAGAGCCTATCGCGAAAGCAAATTACGATATCCAGCAGAACGCTTACAAAGAAGTATTTGCGGATGCGGACAGTTTTGTGGATGTAGAGGGTTTTGACGCGGCGGCAGCAACGGAAAGCATCAGCGCGGATTTCCCGGATGATGAAATCGGCGGACTCGTAGAAGCTCTGGATGCTTCCGGAAATTCTCTTGGATACATTATTACCGCAACTTCACATGCCGGGTACGGCGGCGATATTACGCTGTCCGTCGGGATCCAGAACGACGGGACTATTAACGGATATTCGATTACCGATATCAGCGAAACGGCAGGCCTTGGTATGAAAGCCAGAGAGGAAAAATTCTCCTCACAGTTTGCCGGTATCAATGAGAGTTATCTTGAAGTAACAAAATCAACCCCTGCTTCGAGTGCGGAAATTGAAGCGATCAGTGGAGCAACCATTACCTCAAGGGCTGTAACGTATGCTGTAGATGCGGCAATTTCATATTTTAACGGGGAATTGAGCGAAGGAGGTAGTGCAAATGAATAAAATAGCAGAACGCCTCGTCAACGGTATTATTAAAGAGAACCCGACGTTTGTATTAATGCTGGGTATGTGTCCGACCATGGCGGTTACGACTTCCGCGATCAACGGTCTGGGCATGGGTCTTTCAACTACGTTGGTATTAGTGTTTTCCAACTTATTGATTTCCATATTAAGGAATATTATCCCGAATCGAGTACGTGTACCGGCGTACATCGTTATCGTTGCGTCGCTCGTAACGGTCGTACAGTTCCTGCTTCAGGGATTTGTACCGTCCTTGTACGCATCGCTGGGAATTTTTATTCCGTTGATCGTAGTAAACTGTATTATTCTGGGCCGTGCGGAAAGCTATGCTTCCAAAAATCCTGTGCTGCCGTCCATTTTTGACGGTGTCGGTATGGGACTCGGGTTTACATTCGGCCTTACCTGCATCGGTATCGTGCGTGAAATATTAGGTGCAGGCCAGATTTTTGGCTTCCAGCTTCTTCCGCTGGCGGATGCGGCGACCGGAAAAGCAGGATATACGCCGATTACGATCTTTGTATTGGCGCCGGGCGCATTTATCGTATTAGGCTGCCTGGTAGCAGTTATGAACGTACTGAAAGTAAAAGCAGCCAGAAGAGGAAAACCGATGGTAAAATATCAGAGCGCGGTTTCCGGTGAAGCAGAAGGCTGTGAAAATTCCGGTCCGGAAGCGGATAAACTGAAAGCAGCAACGGCCTCAAAAGCAGGATCTGCACCGGAAAAAACGGCGGATGCAGTAAAGCCGGCGGATGATCAGAAAAAGGAAGAACAGGAGGGATAAGTACAGATGAAAGAAGTCATTTTATTAGCCATTGGCGCTGCGATTGTAAATAACGTTGTACTTAGCCAGTTTTTAGGCCTGTGCCCGTTTATTGGCGTTTCCAAAAAGGTAGAAACTGCCTCCGGAATGGGTGTAGCCGTTATCTTCGTTATTACGTTATCATCACTTGTAACAAGTATCATCGACAAGTTTATTTTAATTAACCTGAATATTACTTACTTAAGAACAATTGTATTCATTCTCGTAATTGCCGCTTTAGTGCAGTTTGTGGAAATGTTTTTAAGGAAGCAGATGCCTCCGCTTTACAATTCGCTGGGCGTATTTCTTCCGTTGATTACGACGAACTGCGCGGTATTGGGCTGCGCGTTAACCAATGTACAAAAAGGTTATAATATTGGGGTCAGCGTTATATATGGTTTTGCAACAGCGCTTGGTTTTATGATCGCCATTGTTATTTTGGCAGGTATCCGTGAGAAAATTGAATATAATGATATTCCAACACCGTTCAAAGGATCCGCTATTGTTCTGATTACGGCAGGTTTAATGGCGATCGCGTTCTTTGGCTGGTCTGGTGTAATATAGGAGGGCGTGCAAATGAGTGTTAGTGCAATTATCATTGCCGCTGTTGTAGTTGCGGTAGTTGGTATAATTATTGGATTTTTCCTCGGATTTTCCAGTGAGAAATTTAAAGTTGAAGTAGACCCGAAAGAAGAAGCAGTCCTGGAAGTGCTTCCGGGAAATAACTGCGGCGGCTGTGGTTTTGCCGGATGTTCTGGTCTGGCTGCTGCGATTGCAAAAGGCGAAGCAGAAGTAGGCGCCTGTCCGGTCGGCGGCGACCCGGTCGCAAATGAGATTGCTTCCATCATGGGAGTAGAAGCCGGCGCCAGCGTAAAACAGGTTGCGTTTGTAAAATGTGCGGGTACCTGTGAAAAGGCAAAAGTCGATTATGACTACCATGGCGTACAGGATTGTACAATGATGCAGTATGTGCCGAACGGCGGCCCGAAATCCTGCAATCATGGCTGTATGGGATACGGAAGCTGCGTGACGGCATGTCCGTTTGACGCGATTCATATCGAAAACGGCGTAGCGGTTGTGGATAAAGACGAATGTAAGGCATGTAAGAAGTGTATCGAAGTATGCCCGAACAATCTGATCGAACTGGTTCCGTATGACGCGGCAGTGAAAGTCAACTGTTCTTCTACGGATAAAGGAAAGACCGTTATGCAGGCATGTTCCGTAGGCTGTATCGGCTGTAAGTTATGCGAGAAATCATGTGAATTTGACGCAATCAAAGTGGAAAACAATATTGCGCATATTGATTATGAAAAATGTACCGGATGTGGAGCCTGCGCGGCGAAGTGTCCGAAGAAGATTATTTTCTAGCAATTTGAAATGTCGATAGAATTGCCGGAAAACAGATCGTTTGAAACAGGGGGAAAACAATAACTGGTAGTGGTTATTGTTTTCCCCCCCCCCTGAATTTGCAGGCATAAAAAATATTATAAGAAGTTGGCAGCATCAGAGAACCCGATTTTATATGTTTTGTGTCGGCTGCCGTCCGAAACCACACAGTAAATGTTTTGATAATATTTTTTATGCCTGCAAATTCAATAATGATCCCAAGGCCGTTTAGCAGAAAAGATAGATGTCCAAAATTGTTTCATTCCCTGTAATTTGATATAATGAAAATGCCAATCAGGTGAGCGGCGGGTTTTTTGGGGAAAATAAGGAAAAGGATGTGCAATATGGAACAAAAAAAGGAACTCTCAAATGATAAAACGAAACGTCGGATTTGCGATGTGATCTATGATGAACTGAAAGAAAAGATCTTAAGCAGTGAAATCAAACCGGGCGATAAATTTCCGTCAGAACGAAAACTGATGGAAATTACAGGGTATAGCCGCGCCAGTATCCGCGAGGCTATGAAGATGCTGGCTCGTGAGGGCTATATCGAAACCTTTTCCAGAAGCAGCGGCGCGGTCGTACAGGAACTGAATGGAAAAGCGGCGGTGCAGTCTTTGGAAGATATGCTTCAGGTAAAGAAGCTTTCGATAGAGGAGATCATTGAATTCCGTATGCTCACAGAAAGCGACAGCGCAAGGCTGGCAGCCGATCGCAGAACGGAAGAAGATTTGCAGAGAATGGAGTGTTTACTGGAAAAAATGGAGGATCCAGGCTGCAGTGTAGACGAATTTATCCGGTATGATTATGAATTTCACACGGCAGTGGCGGCAGCTTCTAAAAATCAGATGTATGCAATTATGCTGACGGTCTGCAGAAATGCCATTGGCGACGCATTGCGGAAACAACTGGAAGAGGGCGAGGCGGATACGATACGGAAACGGTATTTGGATATCCGGGAAAAACACCGGAAAATATGCCGGGCTATCCGGCGGCAGGAAGATGTGCCGGCGGCTTTTGCAATGAAAGAGCATTTGCAGGATGCGGGAAAGAGTTATTAAAAAGATATAAGTATTTGTCAGTGGATCAGGTTCGTCAGATATAAAAACGGAACTGTTGCTTTTGCAGCGGGTTCTTTTTTTATCCTTGTAATCTGGTCTGACCAGTGATATAATGAAAGAAAAAGCGGTCTGACCAGAGAAAAACAACCGGAAAGAAACTGGAAAAGAAAAAAAGACTGGAAAGGAAGAAAGGATGAAAATTTTTGTATGCATAAAACAAGTGCCGGGAACCAGCCAGGTGGAAATTGATGAAAGTACCGGCGTGCTGAAAAGAGATGGGACTGCGGCAAAAATCAATCCATACGATCTGTATGCGATGGAAACGGCGCTCCGTTTGCGTGAACGGTGCGGAGGTACCGTTACAGCAGTCACGATGGGACCGCCGCAGGCGGAAAAAATGATGAAAGAAGCGTATATGATGGGAGCAGATGAGGCGTATGTATTCACAGACCGGACGTTTGCAGGAGCGGATGTGCTGGCAACGGCGTATACGCTGGCACAGGGGATCGTATCCATTGGTGATTATGACATTATTATTTGCGGGAAACAGACGACAGACGGAGATACGGCGCAGGTAGGGCCTGCGATGGCCGAATATCTTCAGATCCCATGCGCAGCGTGGGTGAACGAGATCGGCAGCATAACAGAGAAAGAAATTGCGGTAGGGCAGGATTTTGTAAATGTCAGACAGAAAGCGAAGCTGAAATTGCCATGCCTTATTACGGTAGAAAAAGAAATTTATACGCCAAGACTTCCTTCTTACCGGCTGAAAGCGGCTACATCAGAGAGGAAAGTACATATGGTTACGTTTGCGGATTTTAAAGATCAGGATAGAACGCATTACGGACTGAAAGGATCAGCCACTTCGGTAGAACGCATTTTCCCGCCGGCAAGCCACGACGGGCAGATGTTTTTGGATGGCAGCGCGGCAGAAACGGCAGAACAGCTGGCGGAAGTATTTGTGAAAGAAAAATATATTTAGAGGCCGGCGGATATGTTTATGAAAGAAAAAATATATAGGATCCGGCGGATATGTATGTGAAAGAAAATTTGTGTAGGAGGGTAATATTTTGGCTGAGTTAAAGTTTGATTCAGAATCATGCGTGCTGTGCGGCCAATGCGTGGCGGAGTGTCCTTTTGGGGCGTTGGAAATTACAGACGGCAAATTGGAAATCAACGCTTCCTGTAAAATGTGCAGGATGTGCGTAAAAGCCTGTCCGGTACATTCTATTTCTATTGTGGAAGAAACAAAGGCAAAAGCAGTGAACAAGGCAGAATGGAACGGAATCCTGGTATTTGTGGAGCAGGAAGCGGACGGGATTCATCCGGTAGCTTATGAATTGATCGGAAAAGCAAAAGAGCTTGCCGCAAAGGTAACGGCTCCGGTATATGCCATATTGATCGGCGGGAGCGACGCTGCCGCCCAAGCGGAAGTAGTTTTAAAACGGGGAGTGGACAAAGTATTCGTATATGCCCATGAAAAACTGAAAAATTTCAGGGGAGATGTGTACACGAACGTAATGGCCGATTGTATTGGAACGGTGAAGCCGTCTGTAGTCCTGGTAGGGGCGACTTCCTTGGGGAGATCGCTGGCTCCAGCCTGTGCAACCAGATTCCGGACAGGGTTAACCGCAGATTGTACCATGCTGGATATAAAAGAGAATACGGACCTCGTACAGATCCGTCCGGCTTTTGGCGGCAATATTATGGCGCAGATTATTACGACGGACACAAGGCCGCAGTTTGCGACCGTGCGCTATAAAGTGATGGATACCGCTCCGGTGGTGCAGCCACATGGAGAAATTGTGGCGTGCCAGGTAACGGAAGACATGCTGAAATCGGGCATTGAAGTATTGAGTACGCAGATTATGAAAAAAGAAAAGGGAATTGAGGAAGAAGAGGTTCTGGTAGTGGCGGGGCGCGGTATAAAAAAACAGGAAGATCTGGAAATGCTGAAAGAACTGGCGGAAGTATTCGGGACTCAGCTGGCGACGACGCGTCCGTTGGTAGAAAAGGGATGGAATGACGTAACAAAGCAGATCGGGCTGTCCGGCAGGACTGTGAAACCAAAGCTTATCATTACCTGCGGGGTATCCGGCGCCGTGCAGTTTGCGGCAGGGATGGACGGGTCTGAGTGCATTGTAGCGATTAATACAGATTCGGAAGCGCCGATATTTAAAATTGCAAATTATTGTATTACCAATGATTTATATGAAGTCGTTCCGGAACTGACCCACGTGTTAAATGAAAGATGCCGGAAAGAAAGGGAGGGTACCGCAGATGGAAAATAAAATGGAGTATAAAAAAGTGGACCTGCAGGATGCCGAACAGATCCGGAAACTGACTTCTCCGGGGCGTGTGTTCTGGGGAGATGAAATCGAATATGATTACCATCATGATGAAATGCCGGATCTTGGCGTTGCCGCGCCGGAACTGGTAGTACAGGTACTGACGACGGAAGAAACGTCCGCCGTGATGCGTTATGCCTTTGAGCATAATATTCCGGTAACGCCGCGTGGGGCAGGTACGGGGCTTTCCGGCGGCGCAGTGGCAATTTACGGAGGGATTATTCTTTGTACGGAAAAAATGAACCAGATTTTAGAATGGGATCTGGATACGATGAGTGTTGTCGCGGAACCTGGAGTACTTGTGATGCAGCTGGCGAACGAAGCGTTGGAACAGGGAGTTTTTTACCCGCCGGAGCCGGGAGAAAAGACAGCCACGATCGGCGGCAATGTGATGACGAATGCCGGCGGCATGAAAGCCGTTGGTTACGGCGTGACGAGAAATTATGTAATTTCTATGGAATGTGTGCTGCCAAATGGCGATATCATGCAGTTTGGCAGCAATGTGGCAAAAAATACGTCGGGTTATGATATCAAAGATCTGATTATTGGTTCGGAAGGCACGTTGTGTATCGTGACAAAACTTCGGATGCGTGTGATTCCGCAGCCAAAAGTGTCGTGGACGCTTTTAGTGCCTTATCCGAACCTGGAAGCCTGCGTGGGGACCGTTCCGGATTTTATCAATTCTTCGCTGAACCCTACTGCGATTGAGTATATGCCAAAGAGCCTGCTGGACGATGCCGCGCAATATCTGAATAAGGTCATGCCGCATAAAACAGCCGAAGCTTATCTGATCCTGATGTTTGACGGCGTCAGCGAGGAAGATGTGGAGCGCAGATGCGATGAAGCGGCGGCCGTTTGCCTGAAACATGGAGCGGAAGACGTATTTTTATGCAATACCGACGAGCGCAAAGAAGCGGTATGGTCGGTGCGGGGATCGGCTTTGGAGGCGCTGAAAGCGTCTACTACGGATATGGACGAATGTGATATTGTAGTGCCGAGAAACAGGATCGCTGATTTTTCAGGATTTGCAGATACAAAAATGGAGCAGTATGACGTACGGATTTCCATACAGGGGCATGCGGGGGACGGCAATATGCATATCCAGCTCATGCGGGACGATATGGATCCGACGTTGTTTGAGAAGCGCTGTCCTGTCATCATGAAAGAATTTTATGCAAAAGCAAAAGAAATGGGAGGACAGGTATCCGGCGAACATGGTATCGGGCATGCAAGGGCAGAAGCGCTGGAAACGTTTATGGGGGAGAAAATGATTGCATTGTACCAGGGAATTAAAGCCGTATTTGATGAAAAACAGATTTTAAATCCCGGCAAGGTCATCCGCATAAAAGCAAAATAAATAGAAGCTGTGCGTAAGAAAAAACAGTACCGGTAATCGCATAAAGCCAGGGCAGAAGTCCGGCTTTATGCAATTTTTACTTTTACGATTCCCATGGCCGTATCCGGTATTTTGCCCCGATTTCATCGCAGATTTTCTGGCATTGCGCTTCTTCCTCTTTGGTCAGCGTTGTGTCTACCGTAGTTAATACGACGTTTGGGACATATTGCGTACATTCCCGGGCAAAGGTAAGCATCGCGTCATAGGAAATATCACCGAATTTGCTCTGCACCAATTCCTGGTACCGTTCGGCATTTGGCGTATTCAGGCTGATGGACACCGTATCAATCAGTCCTTTCAAATCCGGTGCGATCGGGCGGCCGTGGATCAGATTGCCCAGTCCGTTGGTGTTAATGCGCGTAGGCTTGCTCCAGACAGCTTTGACATATTTGGCAACTTCCAGTAAAACATCAAGCGCTTCTGTCGGTTCCCCGAACCCGCAGAAGACGACTTCCCTGTAATCATCCATATTAAAACCGGCAAAAGCGGCAATAATTTCGTCTGCCGTTGGTTCATGCTCTAACCATAAGCTGTCAGATTCGCCGATCCGGTCCATCGTCTGGCGCAGGCAGAACGTGCAGGCGCACGGACATTTGTTTGTCAGGTTCACGTATAAGTTGTTGTGTACTTTATATAATAATTCCATTTTTTCTCTTTCTTTCTTAATTTTTGTTTTTATTTTAACTTCCCCGGGACTTTTTCCAATCTATTTTGGTTTTGTTTAACTATCTTTTATTTTAGATTTCCCAGAAATTCTTCAAAACAGACGCCGTCTGTAAGAGGAATATCAAGTTCAATCGAGCGGTTGATGCATTTTTTGATAAACCGGGAGGCTTTTCGCACAGATTCCTGAAACTCTACGCCGTTAACCGCGTCCGAGGCCAGTATGGAGGCGAAAATATCTCCGGTCCCGGAACGGGAAGTACCGATTTTGTGCGTTTTTAACATCGAAGACGGTTTGCCTTTTTCGTAACAGAAATTCCCGATAAACGTGCGCTGCGGAATCCCGGTAATCACGATTTTCTGCGGGCCCTGGCAGATCAGTTGTTCCGCCATCTGTTCCAGTTCCAGCAGTTTCCATTTTTCTTTGTAAGGCGTATCGGTCAGGATACAGACTTCCGTCAGGTTCGGCGTCAGGATATCTGCAAAACGGACCAGTTTTTTCATTTCCAGGCACATTTCTTCGGTATAAGTGGAATACATTTTCCCGTAATCGCCCATGACCGGGTCGATCAAAACAGTGGTGCTGTTATTTTTAAATTGTTCCAGAAAAGCCGTCACAATATTAATCTGTGCTTTGGAACCTAAAAAGCCGGTACAGATCCCGTCGAAAGATAACCCGAGTTTTTCCCATTCTTCCATATAGGGTTTCATTTTTGAAGTATAATCATCGAAAAAATAACTGTCGAATCCGGTATGGTTCGAAAAAACGGCGGTTGGAAGCGGGCAGCACTGCAGTTTCATCACTGAAATGATCGGAATAGCAACTGCCAGCGAACAACGCCCGAATCCGGAAAAGTCGTTGATCACCGCGATTTTTCTCTGATGATTGTGTCGTCCGTCCATGATCCTGTATCCTTTCTGTAAAACAATAGAATCCACGCTTCGCGAGTCTTCTATTGTCATGAATTAAAGTTTTTAAGTCAGGAAAGCATGATGTTTTGCTTCATTATCGACCGGAACTTTCCCTGTAGCACTTTAAGAAAATACCACTCCTGAAAATGATTTTCAAGTATCAAAGTGAAAAAATAGCAAAAGGCCAGAAATATAGATATCTTCGTAAAAAATGACAAATTGTAATCAGGAAGAAGAAAGTGTTTTGTAAATAATACTGTATATTTTTTGTCTTCAGGTCTTTATTATAATAACTAAATAACTTAGGGCGGAGGAATAAATGAGTATGAAATCAAAAAAAGGAATCGTCATCCATTCTGTGATCGGTGTTTTGATTATGCTGTTGTTTCGTTTTTTACCGGTAAACCTGACGTATATCACTCCTGTGGGAATGGGAGTTTTAGGGGTATTTATCGGTACCGTTTATTTATGGGTAGCGGTAGATTTGATCTGGCCGAGTTTGGTGTCAGTTTTCCTGTTGGTGGTTTTTGGATATTTCAGTATGCCGGAAATGTTAGCGTCACTGCTTGGAAATCCGGTCATTCTGTTAATGATGTTTATTATGATCATGTCCAATGCCCTCAGTAAGTATGAAGTAACTCCTCATTTGGCGAGATGGTGCCTTTCGTTAAAAATTGTCCGGGGCAGGCCGTACTTGTTTGCGTTTGTGATGGGAATCGTAATATATGTGATTGCGGCTTTTGTAGGCCCGATCGCACCGATTTTCCTGTTTTGGCCGATTTTATCGGAAGTTTACAGGGATGTGGGATATACCAAAAAGGACAAATTTCCAAAAATACTTACGATATATGTAGTAATCTGTTCTCTTTTAGGGTTTCCGATCGCTCCGTATATGGGAAATGCGTTGGTTCTGATTGAAAATTTTAAGGGACTGATTATAAGTTCAGGGGCAAATGTTGTTTTTGAATTAAATCATGCCCATTATATTGCGGCAGGCGTGATACTGGGACTGGCGATGATGCTTGCTATGCTGCTGCTCGTAAAACTTTTGCTTCGTCCGGATGTGGAACCGTTCCGGAATTTTGATTTTAAAAAATTTGACGAAAACCCATTGCCGCCGCTTACGTTATCGCAGAAAATTTTATCTGTCGGCTTTGTGGCAATGTTGCTGGCTATGTTAATTCCGTCCATAATTCCTCATGTGCTTGGTATGGGGTATCTTGCAGGATTAACCAATGGAATTCCGCTGTTCACAGCGGCTGTATTGATGGCTATTCGGGTTAATAAAAAACCTGTCGTTAACATTTCGGAAATTTTATGTGATAATTTTGCATGGGGATCTATTTTTATGTCGGCGTCGGCTATGGTACTGGGAAGCGCGCTGACCAGTGAAAAAACAGGGATTACCGTGCTGTTATCCGATATGTTTGCTCCGATCTTAACCGGTATGGGTATGATACCGTTTCTGGTAATTTTTTTAATCATTATGTGCATATTGACGAATCTTTTGAATTCATTGGTGGTCGGAATGATCTTTGCGCCGATTGTACTGACTTACTGCAGCCTTTCCGGGGTTAATCCGGCGCCGATCGTTACCCTGATGATCATGGTATGCCTTGGAACGGCGTGCGTAACCCCGGCGGCGTCTGTATTTTCGGCAATTTTACATTCGAATAAAGAGTGGACGGAAACCAGGGACAATTATATATATTCTGTATTTTTTGTGACGGTACAGATGGTGATATATCTTGTTTTGGGAATACCGCTGGCAATTACTTTGTCATAGATTTAAACAAACAGACAGATGAAAAGGAGAACGATTATGAAGTACGTAGAAACGGATATTGCGGTAATGGGAAGCGGCCTGGCCGGTCTGGCCGCGGCCATTACTGCAGCAGAACAGGGGAAAAAAGTAGCGGTTTTTGAAAAGCGTTCTTTTCAGGGAGGGGCAGTTTCCAATACTCCGATGGCAACAACGGCAGTGCGGGACGACCCGGAATATCAGGATAAGGCGTTTCAGTCAATTTTTGATTACACGAAGTATAACGGAGATCCCGGCGTCATCCGTACGTGGGTAAACTATTCTTCTAAAATCCCGGCGTTTCTGGAAAAATTGAAGATTGAGTATTTAAGCGTAGTAGAACTTCCGTTAGACAGGATCGGAAAAGAGCGGATGTTTGCAGGCGGATTCCCGCCGGCCTATAATATTGGGGATTATTACCGATTAAAGCCGAGAGGAAAGGGACATGGCGCGGCTTTGATTTGCCTGAACGGGGTAAAAAAATTAAAGGAACTGGGAGGCGAAGTATATCTGAATACCCCGATTACTTCAATCCTAAAAGAAAACGGAAGAGTGGTGGGGGCAGTTGCATATTGCAATAACGGGAAAGAAGAAGTTCAGATCAGATGTAAAGCCCTTATCGTTTATTGTATACGCTGCGGGCTTTGCGAGGATTTGTATCCGGAGTTATTTTATCTGGATACAAAATTGGACAAAGTATGTATAAAGTATGAGGAAATACCGGATCATATGAAAGATCAGGCCAAAAATGCTATTCGCGATTGCGCTGTTACCGCTATTTTCGCAGAAAAACAATAGGATACATTTTTTGTACTGAAGAAAAAGGAGAGTGCATATATGAAATATCCGTTATCCATATTGGCTTTGTGGCTGCCTGGGAAAGTGAGGGATGCGCTGCTGGAACAGATTTTCATGGAGGAGCCGGAATTTTATGATATACGCTGGCTATCAGATTCTATGGGAACGGAAGAGCTGAAAGAGGACTTTTTGTATATCGGAATGTCAAAAAAAATTTCGGAATACCGTAAAAGAGAAAGCGGCTGCTGGTTTGTGACGGCGGGAAGTATGGTCGGGTGTGAGGATCGTCTGATCACGCTTCCCGGCGGCCAGGACGATATCCTGCCGATTTACCAGGATTTCAGGGACGCTTTTTTTTGCCTGAACCAATGGCTGCTCTCACTTGACGAAGCGTTTATTAAAAATGAATCCGTTCAGGAATTGTTTGATATCAGCCAGCCGATTCTGCGTAATCCCATGGTACTCTTCGATACTTCTTTTGCCGTACTGGCGTCTACGGATAATCTGTCGCCGGAAGACGGGATGATATGGGAAACCGTTCAAAAAGGGGGAGCAGACGTGGAAACGATCCTCTGGCTTCAGAATATTGACAGAACTGTGACAAAGCCGATCGGAAACGGTATTTTCTATCAGAAATCAGACCAGATCAGCGGTGCGGAAGAATTATTTATTCATCTGGAACGCAGCGATCATGTGCTGCTGGCACGTTTGAATATGCAGTGCAGGGAAATTACGTTGAATACAGGTTTGCTGAAGTTGTTGTCTGTTTTTATACCGCGTATATTGCGGCAGTTGGAAAAACAAATGCCGGTCGCAGCGATCCGGGATCTGGATGATTATTTATTTCAGGAACTGATGGAAGAAACCGGAAACGTTTCACAGATTGCCCGGGTTTTAAAAATTCCGGAAGACGGGGAATACGTCGTCCTGTGCCTGGACGCAGAAAAGTACGATGAAATAAAGATACAGAATGTCGCCGCTCAGATGGAAAGGATGATTCCGATGTCGCATGCGTTTCTTTACCAAAACCGTTTGCTTGTTTTTACAGGAATCAGCAGTTCCAACCGGAATATTTCCGAGTTCTGGGACTATCATAAACAGTGCGTCAGAAAAGTGTGTGAAATTTTAAATGTAAAAATCGGGCTCAGCAATTATTTCCAGGATCTGAAACTGCTGAAAAGTTTTTGCAGCCAGGCGGTGGCAGCCATGCAGCTGGGACGTTCTTTTCAGCCGGAACATCTCTGCTTTTACTGCGCGGATAAAGAAAATGATAATATATATTACTATAGTGATATTGCGGTTTATGATATGGTGTACCGGTTATTACAGTCGGTTCCGGCAACGGGAATCGGTTCTCCCATATACTGGAAGATGCGCCAGTATGACCAGGAGCATTCTACAAATAATTGCGAGATTATGAAAACCTATTTAAAAAACGACTGTGAAGCCGCACCTACGGCAAATGAACTTTTCATGCATCGCAACAGTATTGTGTACCGGATTACAAAACTGGCGGACAGTTATGGGCTGGATCTGAAAGATCCTCAGACAAAACTGTTGTTTCTGCTTTCCTCCATTGCCGATGAACTGATACGGTCTTCGATTACTTTAGAATTGTAAAAAGATACTAATTGTAAAAAGAAACTGTGAGTTACCTTTTATGAGGTGGCTCACAGTTTTTCTTTTTGTGAAAAATGAAAAAAAGCAAATTTTTTCGGCTTCCGGTTTTTGAATTTATGACGATGAAATACAGAATCGATGAAGCTATACTTAGTACAACGAATATAAAATAAAAGGAGATGAAAAATTCGTGGAACGATATCCTGATTTGTTTTCAAACTTAAAGGTTGGCTCCAAAATGTACAAAAACCGTATCATGTGTTCCCCTATGGTTTTTGGGGCTTCCGTAATCGGAAATCAGTATGATAATGCAAAGGCGGCACCTGCGTTATACCTGAAAGTAGAAAAACCTGCCAGAGGAGGCGCGGCAGCCGTTAGTGTAGGGGAGGTCAGCGTAAATTCAGACGATGCCAAAAGGATGCCTTTGCCGGATATTGATTTTTCCAGATTGGATGGAGAGGCGTTTGACGCGGTTTCCGAATATGCCAGACGTATCCACAGGCATAGTGCAGTCGCTTTGATTGAACTGTGCCATCCGGGAAGCGCAAAGCCGCGGATTCCCGGTACGGCGGGGCCGTGGGGGCCGGTTACGTTTGTCCGGGAGGACGGGGTGCCGGTAGAAGCCTATGACGAAAAGAAGATGGAAAAGACATGCGGGGATTTTGCACAGGCGGCCCGGTTTATGCAGGCGGCGGGGTTTGACGGAGTAGTGATCCATGCCGGACATGGATTTTTGTTTACCCAGTTTTTGTCAGCCAGGACAAATACCAGAACAGATAAATACGGCGGCAGCCTGGAAAACAGATCCCGTTTTCCTCTGCGGATCTTAAAAGGAATCAGAGAAGCCGTAGGAGAAGATTTTATACTGGAAGCGCGTATCAGCGGCCGGGAAAAGATTCCCGGCGGAATGGAGGTGGAAGAAGCGGGAGCCTTTTGCCATATGGCGGAAGCATATTTAGATTCGGTTCATGTATCGTCAGGATTGTATTTTCTGGAAAACGAGTACGGTACGGCTTCCACAATGTTTCATCCGAATGGCTATAACGCGCCTGTCAGCGAACAGATTAAAAAATATGTCAAAATCCCGGTAGGAGTCGTAGGAGGAATCAACAGCCCAAAGTTGGCGGAAAAACTGATTAAAGAGGGAAAAGCCGATTATGTCGTTTTAGGACGTCAGATGATTGCGGATCCGGATTTTGCCCAAAAGGCCAAAGCAGGAAATGACGATGATATCCGGAAATGCGTCCGGTGCTTCCAGTGTTTTTCTCCGGTTCCGGATCCGGAACAAAAGCTTCCGGACGACGGCGTCGTTCCGTGGCTGAAAGTCGGATGCTGCGCCTTAAACCCAATGGCAGGAACTGATTTGGAGTGGGACAGGCTTCCGGCTGTTGAAAGTCCGAAAAAGGTAGTGATCGCAGGAGGCGGCCCGGCGGGCATGCAGGCTGCGATTACCGCGCATGACCGTGGCCATCATGTGATTCTGGCGGACAAAAAAGAGCAACTGGGCGGTACGCTTTTGTTTACAGAAGTGGACGTAGATAAAGAAGATTTATGTGAATTTAAGGATTATCTGGTGCGCCAGGTGAAAAAACGCAACATAAAAATGTTGTTGGGGAAAGAAATGACTGCAGATACGGTTCGGGAACTGGAACCGGATGTCGTACTCCTTGCAGTAGGCGCCCGGGCGAAACACCCGCCTGTTCCGGGACTGGGCCATGCCGTTCCGGCGCTGGAAGTTTATGAAAAAGATATTAAAATCGGAAAGAGGGTTGCAGTCATCGGCGGCGGCCTGGTTGGATGCGAAACGGGCCTGCATCTGGCGAAATTGGGGCATAAGGTGTCCGTTATAGATCCTTTGGTACGGTTGGCAAATGAATCGCGGGGAAAATACCGTAACGCGTTGATACACGAGATGGAAAAATGCGGCATGGCCTGTTTTGCCAAAACGTCCTGTAAGGAAGTCAGGGCCAACGGCGTTCTTTTAAAGCAGGAGGATGGAAAGGAACTGTTCCTTGCAGCAGATACGGTAGTGTATGCGCTTGGAATGGAGCCGGCGGCATTTCCGGGATACGAGGCATTAAAGAAAGATTACAAAGTGGTGAAAATCGGGGATTGCATAAAGCCTGGAAAGGTTGCGGAAGCGGTCAAAACAGGATTTCAGGCGGCGATACAGATTTTGTAACCGCGATAAGAATTTTGTAACTGCAATAAGAATTTTGTAACTGCGAAAAAATTTTATAACTTCAAAAAGAAAATGGAAAGGGTGAAAAAATATGAATCAGTATGAACATTTACTCTCTCCCCTTAAGGTAAACCGTTTTACTTACAAAAACCGCGTGATGTGCGCTCCCATGGTATTTGGAAGCGCCGTGGTAGGGGATGAATATGGAAATGCAAAATATGCGCCGGGCAAATACTATAAGGTTGAAATGCCTGCAAAAGGAGGCGCGGCGGTCGTCAGCGTCGGGGAATTGGATGTAAACAGCCGCGAAGCGAAACGTATGCCTCTGCCGGATGTGGATTTTACGGTTACTTCCGGCGAAGCGTTTAACGCAATCAGCGAATATGCATGGCGTATCAAACGCCACGGAGCGGTAGCGTTAATCGAACTCAGCCATCCGGGCGCATTAAAGCCGGCCATTCCGGGAACGCCAAACGCTTGGGGACCCGTGAGATATACCGTTCGCGGGGAAGAGGATCCGTCAAACCTGCGGGAAGAAATGCGGGGATTGTCTGTGGTAGAGGAAATGGATGAAACCATGATGGAATCCGTTTATGAAGATTTTGCACAGGCGGCATGGTTTGTAAAATGCGCAGGGTTCGACGGCGTCGTCGTACACGCCGGACATGGGTTTTTAATTCATCAGTTTCTTTCGGCCCGTACCAATACGAGAAAGGATAAATATGGCGGCAGCCTGGAAAACCGCGCGCGGTTTCCGTTGGAACTGCTGAAAAGAATCCGGCGGCGCGTAGGCGATGACTTCCTGATCGAATGTCGGCTTAGTGGAAGTGAGAAAGTACCGGGCGGCATGGAAGCCGTGGAAACAGGAAAATTCTGCCGTATGGCGGAAGGAATTATCGATTGTGCCCATATTTCTTCCGGCCTGTATCATCGAAAAGACGACGCGAACGTATCTCAGGGGATGTTCACCCCTCATGGTTACAACGCGCCTTTAAGTAAAATGATCAAACAGTATACAAGCCTTCCGATTGGCGTCATTGGAGCGATCAACAGTCCGGAGCAGGCAGAACGGATTCTGGAAAAGGGACAGGCAGATTATATTGTCATGGGGCGTCAGATGATCGCCGATCCGGAATTTGTGAATAAACTGAAAGCCGGCCGGGAGAAAGAGATCAGGCGCTGCGTCCGCTGTTATACCTGCATGTCGCCGCTTCCGGATCCGGAACAGGAGAAACCGAAAGACGGGGTTATGCCATGGTTAAAGGTAGGATCCTGTGCGTTAAACCCGATGGCGAATGAAAAGTACACCATAGAGGAACTGCCGAAAGTACAATCCCCGAAAAAAATCGTGATTGCAGGAGGCGGTCCCGCCGGTATGCAGGCGGCGATTACTGCCGCAGACAGAGGCCACACGGTAACACTGTTGGAAAAAGAGGGAACGCTTGGCGGGACGCTTACGTTTACCGATGTGGATGTGGACAAAGAAGATTTAAGGAACTTTAAGGATTTGCTGATTTATGAAGTAGGATTAAGGCACACGAACATAAAAGTATGTCTGAATACCGAGGCTACGCCGCAGCGGATAGAACGGGAACATCCGGACGTCATTATTCTGGCGGTCGGCGCCATTCCGAAACAGATACCGGTCAAAGGGCTGAAACACGCCGTGCATGCCCTGGATGTTTATCAATTCCCGGAGCAAATCGGAAAAAAAGTCATTATGGTCGGCGGCGGCCTGGTCGGATGTGAAACCGGCCTGCACCTGGCAAAGACCGGGCATCAGGTAACGGTAATAGATTCTTTGGTCAGAGTAGCGCACGAGTCCTGCGGCCGTTACCGTAACTCCCTGATTGCGGAAATGGAACGAAGCGGCGTGGAAACAATCGTAAAAAGCAAATGCCTGGAAATCACGGAAAACACGGTTGTGATCGAACAGGAGGACAAAACGGTGAAAACATTGCAGGCGGATACCGTCGTTTATGCATTGGGAATGACGGCGCGGGATACCAGATACCTGGAAGACGCGTTAGATATTCCAGTTTGCAAAGTCGGCGATTGCGAACGTCCGGCAAAAGTTGCGGAAGCGGTCAAAACAGGATTTCAAGCAGCATTACAAATTGTTTAAGTACAAACCGAACAGGGGAAAGGAATGTGAAATACTATGGAAAAAGCAATGGAACATAAAACGGGAAAAAGTACAAGGTCCGTGGTGGTGCTGATTTTATGTACGGTCATTATGATGGCGGCAGGATTTGCAAATTTTAAATTTCCTCCGATACTGACAGATTATCTGGCTTATTACGGAATTGAAATGGGTACGATGAGTATAATTATGTCGGTGTTTCAGTGGATTTGTATTATCGCTATGCTGCCGGTCGGAATATTTCTGGGAAAATATTCGCCGAGAGTCACCGGAGCGCTGGGAGCGGTATGCGTAATTGCCGGAAACATTATTGCGATATTTGCCGGAAATATCGGTATTCTGGTATTGAGCCGCGTCATAGAGGGACTTGGCTATTGTATCCTGCAGGTATTGACGCAAAGCCTTGTTACAACGGCGTTTCGCGACAGTAAAGCCAGGGGTTCCGCAGTCGGATTATTAAATACTGGTATGTTGTTTGGCCAGATGATCCATTACAATCTGGCTCCGAGAGTGGTGCTTTCTTCCGGATTGCAGGGCGTTTATTACTATATTATCGGAACGGTGGCCGTTCTTACAATCTTATGGCTGTTTTTGATTAAAGATGAAGTAAACGTGACAGATCATGCGGAAAAAAAGGATAAAGCGGAAAAAAGGAAAAAGACGCTGGCTGTTTATAAAACCAGGGATTTATGGCTGGTAGCTCTGGCATTCAGTATTATCCGGCTGGCTGTCGTAAATGTAGGAAGCTATATTCCGGCTTATTTATCGGAAGTGCGTGGACTGACGATGGTTCAGGCTTCTGGGCTTTTAAGTATTTCTACCGGCCTTGGGATTGCCGCATTGATTTTATACGGAACCGTCAGCGACGTTTTACATACGAAACGGAAAGTAATGATTTTTTCCTGCCTGAGCGCGATGGTGGTGTTTTTCCTTTTGATGAAGCTGCCGATTCACCTGATTATTATTTTCATTATTTTATACGGAACCGTTCCGAGAGCGCTTACAACAATCACTTTTTCCTGCTATCCGGAAATATTCGAAGACAAATCCCTGATTCCCGTAGCACATTCGATGGTACACTTTATTGCGAATATTGTAACGGTAATCGGAACTATCGTATATGGTTATGTGATTCAATATATGGGGTATGACGCCGTATGGTATCTGGTCATTATATTCAGTTTGGCGGCGGCAGTTTTGTGGATTTTTGTTCGTAAGGTAAAATAAGTAAAATACAGTTCATACAGTTATTTGCATCCTTAATAAAAATATGGAAAAGGAGAGAAATCATGTCTGTGATTGTTACTGAGGAAGAAAAAATGCTTCCGGAATACCGTTATTTTACAAGGCCTATGGCAGAGGCGGATCCTGCGCAATACGCCAGAATTGAGAATGAGCCGTTGCTGCCGGAACATGCATTAAAAATAGAAGACAGGAACGATTTGTTTCGGGAAGGATATCTGCCAGGAGAATTTGGAACCTGCGTTTTGCCAAATGGGACGGCAGTAGTGGCAAATTACCTGAAAATGCCCGGAGTTACGGTAGAAATGTTTGACTGGTGGTTTGCATGGCACGGACTTCGTCCGATCCGGTATAAACTGTGGGATAAGTATGAGCATTACGATATATCCACCAGTGATCCGGAGAAACGAAAAAATGAAGCTCTTTCGTATCGGGAGCGTTACTGGGATACGGTAGATACCGCGGTAGAGGATAATCTGGGAACCGGTCCGAGGAGTATTGATATTCAATTCCGGAATCCGGCAGATATCGGATTTAACGCTGAAAAACTGTCAAAATTTCATGGGACGATCGTTTGTGCCGGAGGGGAACATGCGCCGGCCGTGATGTGCCACTTTGTCAGACCCATAGAGGGCGGGACGGAGCTGCGCAGCCGGTTTTGGGCAGGATACGGCATCAAAGACGGAAAGCCTTTCAAAATGCTTCCGGACGGCCAGAAAATACCTGAAGAACGCGGAAAGCTGATGTTAAAGCATAACATAAAAGAATATACTAATCTTGCCGCGATACTCCCTGAAATTTTTGAAGAATTTAAAAACAGGTTTTAATTATGAAATATATTAAAAATCAACGTTTGCAAAACGGAGCGGAACTGTTATAATACAACATAACAGCGTTTGGATAGGTAATATGCAGCACAGCAGAAAATAATATGCAGTGCAGCAAAAAATAACATGCAGCGCAGCAGAAAACAGAAATACCGTACAGTAAAATAAGCGAGGAGTATCGTCATGCAAAATGAGAAAAAACGCCCGGAGTTACAAAAAAAGAAAAGAATTGTCATAAAAATAGGTTCTTCTTCCCTGATGCATCCGCAAACGGATAATTTGAATTTTGCCAAAATAGAGAAGCTGGTCCGGGAACTGTGTGATCTCAGAAACACAGGAATGGACGTTTGCCTGGTAAGTTCCGGCGCAATTGCGGTAGGACGTCAGGTGATCGGAGTTCCTGCAAATACAGACAGCCGCAGCGGCGGACATACGAACAGCAACGCCAGAAAACAGGCTTGCGCGGCAGTGGGACAAGCCCGTCTTATGATGACTTATCAGAAAATTTTTTCGGAATACCATCAAACCGTAGGCCAGATTCTAATGAGTAAGAATACGATGATCCTGCCGGAATCAAAAGAAAATGCCAGGAATACTTTCTGTGAGCTTTTCCGAATGGGCGTGATTCCGATTGTAAATGAGAACGACACGGTATCGACGTTTGAAATGCAGTTTGGCGATAACGATACGTTATCGGCGCTGGTAACAAGCCTGGTCGGCGCCGACCTGCTGGTGCTTTTATCCGATATCGACGGCTTGTATACGGACGATCCGCGCAGTAACGCGCAGGCAAGGCTGATTCCGTATGTTCGGACTATTGATGAAGAATTATTGCAAATGGGCAAAGAATCTACCGGCAGTTTTATGGGTACGGGCGGTATGAATACAAAATTATCGGCCGCGCAAATTGCGACAAAGGCAGGCGCTGATATGATTATTACAAACAGCGACGACTTAAACGTATTACATCATCTGTTTGACAATACATATAAAGGGACTCTGTTTACCGCGTTATAAAAGGGTTGAAGTAAAAAGGCTGAAGTAAAAATGAAAAAGACTAAAGTAAAAAAAGGTTGACATAAAAAGGAGAATGTGGAACGGATGATAGATGATAAAACCATTGCCAGAATCAATGAACTGTACCATAAATCGAAAGCAGAAGGCCTGACCACTGCTGAAAAAAAGGAACAGGAAATATTGCGCCAGGAATACGTAGCGGCAATCAGAAAAAATCTGAAAAGCCAGCTAAGTAATATTGATCTTGTCCGGGAAGACGGCACTGTGGAAAATCTGGGACAAAAGCATGAAGAAAAACAAAAAAGCAGGAAACTGTCGTAAAAAATGTTAATACAACAAATATCCTGCGTGAATATATCGGAGATTTAATTTTCGTTGTATAGAATAATAATTGCAAGATAGAAACAATAGGATGGAAAGGAAATATTTTCAGGGAGGGCACATACATGGATTTGATACAATTAGGAAAGCAGGCAAAAGAAGCGGCAGCTTTTATGAGTAACTGCAAGACCACGGCGAAAAATGAAGTTTTATATGCGGTAGCGGAAACTTTGGAGGAACAAACAGACCGCATTATTGCCGCAAACGCGGTCGATATGGAGCGTGGAAAAGAAAACCATATGCCGGAAGGGTTACTGGACCGGCTGCATTTAACAAAGGATCGGATTGCCGGGATGTCGGAAGGATTACGCCAGGTAGCCGTTTTAGACGATCCGGTCGGGGAAGTGCTTTCTATGAAAGAACGCCCGAACGGGCTGCGGATTGGGCAGAAACGCGTTCCGATCGGGGTAATCGGGATCATCTATGAATCACGTCCGAACGTTACGGCGGACGCATTCGCATTATGCTTTAAAACCGGCAACGCCGTCATATTAAAAGGCGGTTCCGATGCATTGGAATCCAATAAAGCAATTGTATCCGTAATTCAGGCGGTATTGTCCCGCCATGCATTTCCGGAGGAAGCCATTCAGTTGATTACCGATACGGACAGGGCGGTAACCGCAGAATTTATGAAAATGAATCAATATGTGAATGTGCTGATTCCGAGAGGGGGAGCGGGTTTGATTCGCGCGGTCGTGGACCAGGCGAAAATTCCGGTCATTGAAACAGGTACCGGGAACTGTCATATTTACGTGGATGAGAGCGCGGATTTTACCATGGCGGCAGATATTATATTCAATGCAAAAACGCAGAGGATCGGCGTTTGCAACACCTGTGAATCGTTGGTAGTACACGAAAAGATTGCAAAAGATTTTCTGCCGGTCCTGGTGAGCCGTCTGGAAGAAAAAGGAGTACAGATCCGTGGGGACGAATTGTCATTATCCTGTTCCGGGGAAATTGTTCCTGCAAGAGAAGAGGATTGGGGAACGGAATATCTGGATTACATTATTTCCGTAAAAACAGTATCCGGAATCGAAGAGGCGATTGCTCATATTAATCAATATAATACCGGACATTCGGAAGCAATCATAACGAAAGATTACCGGAATGCCCAGAAATTTTTGGATGAAGTGGATGCGGCGGCCGTTTATGTAAATGCATCCACGAGATTTACTGACGGATTTGAGTTTGGGTTCGGCGCTGAAATCGGTATCAGTACCCAGAAACTGCATGCCAGAGGCCCGATGGGACTTACCGCATTGACGAGTACGAAATATATTATTTACGGCGACGGCCAGATTCGTCCATAGCCAGGAAAAATTTCATTTGTCCCCGGCAGATTCATTGGCGATAGCGGATAAAATATTTCCGACAGAAAATTCCGGAAGTTCCAGATAATATTCCGGATTGTGTATCGCCGCTAACGTATGGGCGTCTGAACTGCATAAAAATCTGCAGTTTTCCAGATAAGGATGCGCCGCAGTCAGTTCTTCACGGTGGGAAATATCAGCCGTTTCCACGGTTTTAAAACGGCAGTTTTCCGGAATAAATCCCAGATTGGAAAGCAGCGAATTGGAATTTTTGTCAATATGAGCCGGAACCATAATTCCGTGGTATTCCGCGATCAGATCCGGCAGTTCAAAAAAAGTAACCTGAGTACTGGTAATGAGAGAGATGTCTTCTGTTCCACAGACAGCGTCTTCACAGTTGTAGATCAACTGATTGCCGAAGTACTCAGGATTATTTTTGATCGGAAGCATCCGGCCGTAAATATAATCCTGAAAATGCAGGGCTTCTGTTAACGTATGGAAATAACATAATACATGGACTTCTTCCGCAGTACATAATTCCATGCCAGGAATGGCCAGCAATCCGAGCTGTTTGGCATAAAAGAGCAGCGCTTCGCAGTTTTTGCAGGAATTGTGGTCGGTCACTGCGATGGCATTCAGGCCGATGACAGATGCCATTCCGGCAATATTTGCAGGCGTCATATCGTCATCACCGCATGGCGACAGACAGGAATGTAAGTGGAAATCGTAATATAATTTAGCCATTCAGAAGCTGATATATTTTGAGCGCCGCGTCAAAGGAAGCCAAGGGTGTGGAAAGCACGGTGATACCCTCCGCTTTTGCTTTTGAAATTGCGACGTCATCCATTTTTGTGTTCGACGTCAGGATAATACATCCGGTTTCTGTCAGAGTAGCGACAGCAATTGTATTTAAATTAGCCATGACCGTGCACCAGGCGCAGCCTGCCGGCGCTCCGCTCATGGCGATGCTTAACAGGTCACAGCAGTATGGCTTTGAAATTTCCGTTTCAGCAGTGTTTTCCCCTGCCGTTACCACCTGAAAAATAGCGCTTTGGATTAATTGTTCAACTGTCATAATGAATCTCCTTTTTTGATTTTGTTGTTTTCATTGCTGTTTTCGTTTTTATATTGGTCATAATGGTCTTTCAGCCGGTAAATACAGTCGTATTCTTTCGCATTTAAACGAATCACGTCCTCGGCAAAAGCTCGGCACGTTGGGGCGCCGCAGGAGCCACAGTCCATACCGGGCAGGGTTTTTAACAGTTTTTCCATTGCATTCAGGCTTTCCATATTTTCGGAAATATTGGAGCCCAGCTGATATACCGGTTCAAATTGAATCGGTTCCGTAAAATACAGGTCATCCTTTTTCAGGCAGGTATAGTCGCTTTGATGGGAAATGGAAACCGGCATGTATTTTTTGAGCTGCTTTAACTTTGTTTTTGCCACATACGGATTTTCTACATTCAATACGCCGCCCGCACATCCGGCATTACAGGCGTTCAGTTCGATGAACTCCAGGTTTGCGTTAAATTTCTGGTCTTCCAGGTCTTCCAGAACGCGAATACAGTTTTCGATCCCGTCTGCAGCCAAATAGTTTTCGGTAAAAATACCAGCGGCTTCTCCGCCGTTTAATTCCCACCCCAATCCGATTTTCCCGGCGCAGGCAAGATTTTCAATATGGTTTTCCGCATGTTTCATATGCGACAGAAGAACCGGGTAAATATCTTTGACCGACAGGGAAGCGTCGATTTCGCTGCGCGTAATGCCAAGAGGCGAAAGCGGAAACGTGATTTTTGCCGGGCACGGGGAAATGTGGATAATCCCGATTTTTTCCGAGTCCAGCCCGGTTTCCTTTAATGCTTTCTGGCGTGCCAGTTTGGCGGCCAGTTCCATAGGCGGAATGATCGGCAGGAGGTTTTCCAGCAAGTTTGGAAATCGTACCCGGATCAGACGTTCTACCGCCGGGCAGGCGTTGCTGATGATCGGCCATTTGGCTTCGTTTTCCTGTACATACCGACGGGATTCTTCCGAAATGATTTCAGCGGCGCCGGCCACTTCAAAGACATCGTCAAACCCCATTTGCTTTAAGGCGGACAATACAATGTTTACATCTGTCAAATTGTTAAATTGCGCATATAACGTAGGGGTTGGCAATGCAACGGTATATTCAAATTTTTCCAGAACATCAAGCGTATCCCGGCGCGCCAGTTTTGCATGATAAGGACACTGGCGGATACACTCTCCGCAATCCGTACAAAATTCTTTGATAATGATTGCTTTTCCATTATGTACACGGATGGCCTCCGTCGGGCAGCGTTTAATGCAGTTGTAGCAGCCTTTACATAATTTTCCGTTCAAATAAATGGAATGATAAAATTTGTTCATAGAGCCACCTCTTAAAAGTTTATTCTCATAGTTACCGTGGTGCCTACATTGACGGTAGATTCTACATGAAGTTCATCGGTAAAGCGTTTCATATTCGGCAGTCCCATCCCGGCGCCGAAGCCAAGACTGTTGATGCTTTCCGGTGCGGTAGAATATCCTTCTTTCATAGCGAGTTCAATATCCGGGATTCCCGGTCCGGTATCTTTTAAAACCAGTTCGATATGATCGACATAAATATCGGCATCAATGGTACCTCCGTTTGCGTGGATGACCATATTGATTTCGCCTTCATACATGGCAATGGACACTTTACGGATCGCTGCCGGGGATGCTCCCATCATTTTTAATTTACTTTTTAAATCGCTGCTGGCTTCGCCTGCGCGGGTAAAATCATCCCCGTCTACCTGATAGGAATAATGTATCGTATTATTTGACAATTTTGGTTCCTCCTATTTTCCCGCTGCTGTATAAAATTCCACATACGTCGTACATAGACAGCTCGGTTATAATAATATGTATATCGCTGTTACGGGCGATAGAAAGCATTTCTTCCGAAGGATTTTTGCCACGGACAAAAATAATGCAGGTACAGTCAATCATTTCCGCGGTACGGAGTACCTGCTGGTTGCAAAGCCCGGTAATCATCAGCGCGCGGTGTTCCGCGTATGCAAGCACGTCGCTCATCATGTCGGAAGCAAATGCGCTGCCATAATTTATCGTTACATCTGCCCCCAGAAATTTTGCCTCTGCATCCAGAATCTTGATCAGTTCTAATACATTCATTCGTCAACCTCCTTTATTTTCGAACCATAGCCAAATACGCAAACGTATTCTTATCACTTGCGTATTCTTATCACTTACGTCCATTATACCATCTTATCTGAAATACGGAAAGATACATTTCAAAAAACTTATACTGTACAACGTTTCCGGGATTTGTTAAAATGGAACATATGAGCGGAAAGGAAGGAAAAAACAATGTTGCCGGAAATATCGTTAAATGTTCTTGATATCACAGAAAATTCAGTATCTGCAAAAGCGTCGCTGATTGAAATATCAATTCGGATTCAAACCAGTGAAAAAAAGATGTTTTTGTCCATCAAAGATAATGGCTGCGGGATGTCGCCGGAAATGCTTGCAAGCGTGACCGATCCGTTTGTAACGACACGGACGACAAGAAAAATCGGCCTCGGAATTCCTTTCCTGAAACAGTCTGCCGAGTGTACCGGAGGAAATTTTTCGATTCAGAGCGAAGTAAATGTCGGAACGGTAATTGCAGCGGATTATCATACGGATCATATTGACTGTATGCCTTTAGGGGACATTACTTCCAGTATTTATACTCTGGTGACGATGCATCCGGAAACAGACTTTATTTATACCTATAAAGTGGATGGGAGGGAGTTTGTGCTCGACACAAGGGAAATCCGTGAAATTATGGGGGACGTTCCTTTTTCAGAGCCTGAGGTGGCCATGTTCATCCGGGAATATCTGACGGAAAATAAAAGGGAAGTTGATGGAGAAGATTAGGAGAATGTGAGATTAATTTGAAAATTGAGTATAGTAAGAAAGCAGTAAATATATCAATTTTGCTGATAAACCAACGAAGAAACGTTTGAAAGAGGCGATAGGAAAAATTCCTTTTGGGGATATAAAAATTCAGGAGGCAAAGTGATGAGTAAAGAAATGCTTAAAAATCTGATAGAATTAGTACCGGAAGAAGATGTTGAGGTGCTTTATAAAGTTATCGTTAAATTTATTCCGGAGTCAATTCTGAAACCGGATGAATAATAGAAGCAATTTTGGATGGGAAAAAGGACAGGGAAAAAATGGGACAGTTTCCCATGATGAAATAAATTGGGATTAAGATAGTAATAAATAATAAGAAAAGAAACGAGCACCCCGTTTGAGCCATAAAGCTGTACGGTTAAAAACTTATTTATTATTTTGAGGTTATATGATATAAGGGAGAAAGTCAGAAAATGCATAATGAAATAGATTTAGATAAAATAGATATAGCTGCAGAGCCGCCCACAGCCGAACCGGCCAGACAATACTATTTTATGGCAAAATGCCGGGAGTGGGTAAAAAGCTTTGAGCAGGAAAACCGGCGTCTTCCTCAATTTTGTGTAACGACGTTCGGGTGTCAGATGATATGAGTAAAAAAGATTTTGAAAAGTATCAGTAAATACAAGGCTTTCAAGGGAATATTAAAGTTGAATATAAGGGCCGAAATTTGGCCCTTATAGGAGAAAAAACAATGCTATCAGGCTCCGTTTGTATGTCTTTTATTTGGCCCATGTTCACATGATATAAGTTGTTTGCCACATATCGGACAAATTTCTTTTTCACAGTCTGCATGATGAAAACGGCCGAAGTTGACGCCACATGCAGCACATTTTCCAGTTTTCTTTCCCTCATATGGATCGCCTGGATCCCCGACTTTTACACGACGGTATTTTTTCCCTTGATATGATATGGTCCATATACGGCAACTGACAGTTTTTCCAATAGAGCAGCCACACACGCGGCATTTTGAAGATTCTGCAGGTGCAGAATATATAAATTCATGTTCAAGTCCATTTACAAAACGGATTTTCTGGACGCTGCCGTTCAGGGCGACAATCTGATCTATGACCTGGTCGATAAAATCCTTTAATATCTCGTTATCCAGATCAAGGCACATTTGTACATAATCAATATGTTTTTTAGTAACAATTCGCTGAGTTATAAGGAAAGCAGAGGCCTTTTTGATAAAAGACAGATCCGACAGGTCGGGGCCGTCGTTTACGCTTTCCATTTCCGCGAATTGTTTTTCTATATCATGAGCCTTTTTTGTTAATTCTTTTTTCTTTTTGGAAAATTCCTCTTTTGTCAGGGCTTCCGGATCATAAAGATATAATTCCGTCAATCTGGAAATAGCGTTTTGACACTTTTCGCGTTCCTTTTCCATGATTGAACGGCGTTCCATGATAGAAAAATTGTCTTCCTTTTCCGGAACACTAAAATCTGGCGTATATGCACCTTTTCCCAGATTGCATGATAAGGCTGCATATGTTTGCTGAAGGCTTTTATTCGCCAATCGGATACCATAGAATTCCTCACCTTTTAAAAGGGCGGATTCCAGCTTTTCCAGAGAGTTAATTTTTCCATTTTTGAAATCTTTTTGGATACGGGCCAGATTAGCCACATAGTTAAATATAAATGGGCCTATGTAAAGATCACTGATAATTTTTTTATTATCGCAAGTAAGCATCCGCGCCCGTTTGCTGCAATGATAGTATGATGGCCGGAAACCGTTTTCCCTGACGCGGTCTTTTGACGCGATCATATTAGAACCACAGAGGGCGCATATAAGCTTTCCGGAAAATACATGAATGTGATAGGTTTTCCGGATTCCTGAAACATCACGGCTTTCCGCGTTTTCGTTCATGATCTTATTGCAACGGTCAAATTGTTCTTTGCTGATAATTGCTGGATGGTTATTTTCTTTTATAATCCATTCGTTTTCCGGCTTCAATGGACCGCGTCCGGCTTCCCGCATATTATAACGGTATGTGCCGATATAAAACGGGTTCCGTATTATATCGTGTACTAATTTTGACGACCAGGAGCCGCCGCGTTTTGTTTTTACGTGGTTGTTATTCAAATAACGTGTAACTTGTAAGCATGATCGCGTCCGTTCGTATTCATCAAAAATAAGCTGAACAACTTTTACTTCATCCGGATCCGGTTCAGGGTATTTTGTTTCATCATTCCAACGGAATCCAACAGGCATACGGGCGCCGTTCCATAGGCCATTTTCAGCGCGATCAAGCATGATTCCGGTTACACGTTCTGAAGTCATGTTTCTTTCTAATTCCGCAAAGATCAGTATGATTTTCAGCATGGCTTCACCTATGGCCGTTGACGTGTCGAATTGTTCGTTCATAGATATAAAGGTAACACGGTGATCTTTTAATTCCTCATACATAGCCGCGAAATCCAGAAGATTTCTGGAAATGCGGTCAACTTTCCAAACGATTATATGCGAAAATTCGCCAAAGCGGACGCGGTTCATCATATCTTGAAAGTGCGGCCGGTCGGTGTTTTTGGCTGAATATCCGTCGTCTTCAAAAATTTTGAAATTCTCAATTCCAATAAGCTTACAGTATTCTTTTAATTTCTTACGCTGAAAAGGTAAACTGTCTTTATCTACCTGATAACGTGTGGATACGCGAACATATAGCGCCGCTTTTTTCTCCGTCCATAAATGGATGGGCTTACTCTTTTTATTTCTCATGTTTCCCCTTTCCCCATATAACCGAAAAAAGGGTATAAAAATAAAGCCTATTGATTCCAACGGCTTTCCATGCTATAATATGGTTGCTTATTTCCAGGCATGGGGCCGTCAAAATGTCGGTTACATGGTATTGGAACGCTGGCCGGTGTTTGCAGACACCGGCCAGTATTTTGTTGTTTATAATTAAGATACTATAGACACCGCTATTTTGTAACAATTTGTATTTCGGCTGGCAGAATGGCCATATTCTACTCCTTGTTCTTTAATAAAACCATAGAAATTCTTTCCACTTGAAGAATATCTTTTAAATGAGTTCATAAACTTATTGTCATTTAAGTACTTATATGAAAGACTTTTATAGTAATCAAACTTTTCAAATTGCCATTTCCCCTTTAAATCTTTTTCTACACATAGCAGATAAAATGCAAATTTTTCTTCGAGCGAAAATTTGTACCAGATGCAATTATAAAGAGATTCTTCCCCCGTATAATATGATAGTTTAACCTTTTGGCTGGTTGCAAAGTCAATTAATGTTCTTTCGGGTTCTCGTTGGTCGCACATATACTTATCAATTAAAAAGCTAATATCTTTCATGCAGGCATTTGGGGGAATTCGGTTTTTGTGCTTTTTCATAGCCCTAATTTGTTCTTCAGTAGGTGAGGGGAATGGAACACGATCAATATTTATTGTTTCTGCAATATAACCGGAAGATTGCAATTCTTCAATCGCTTCGCGTTCGGAAAAGGCTTCAATTGTTATCTTTCTTTTTCGTCCTGTTTTAGAATATACTCCCTCACCCTCAAAAACCATATAATTCATATTGTCATTGAATTTTCCTGAGGAAGAGATACTAATGCTCTGTTTATTAATATTGTTGGAACTGCGTTCTGACGATATTATCAATTTTTTCAGTGAATTAAGTATACTCATTTTTTCCCTTTCTTGTTTCTTGCTTTATGCTTCCTTTGTGCTTTCTATTCTTTTTGTGTTATTCAAAGCAGTAGATTCTATATTTTCCGCAGAATTGGAGAATTTTTATAATATGTATAATGTGTATTATTAAATATAAATACGTGTACATTTTTATCATATTAATTAAAGCCAACCCATGCGTCATCCATAGTATACATTGCTCCGTCTTTGCGTTCATAAGAACATTTGGCACTTGCATCATTCAGGTATGGAACAGTCCAAAATATGGCTAACTCTTGAATACTTGGACAAGATTCAGCTAAAGTGGCAGCTAAATCATTGCTATACAATTCGAGAACTTCTTTTGATGTTTTTGCTGTGTTTTTAACATTCCATGTAAGGTATACAAGTGCTATATAATCTCCTTCGGCGTCAGTTCCTAAATTTTCATTTATTGTTATGGAATCAATATCTGTATTGCTATACTGATCTGTAATATGGTCACGTATGGCAGTTTCTATTTCAGACTCTACGGATATTTCTTCTTGAATAACCGAATCGGTATCATTTTCAGAAAGCGACTGATTTATTTCATTGTTGCTTTCCTCCTGCATTTCATTTAACAGCTCAGAATCCTGTTTATCAATTTCTTTCTGAATCTCATTTGTCTGTTTGTCGATTTCCGCCTGCAATGCATCAGCCTGCCTGTTAAGTTCTTCTTGAACATCAGAAATTTGTTTATTTAAATTATCTGAATTGGTACATCCATTTAATGTGAAAATAAATATGGACATTAGCACTATTACAATAGATTTTCTTTTCATAAGTCATTCTCCTCTTTAGTTTTATGTGTTTACAAATTGTTGTCCTTTTTTGTTGTTGAATCATTGCAATCATAAGCTATTTTATAATGTAATTGCACCCGGCAGCTTTTATAAGAGGGGAGAAATTACATGACACGAAAGCACATTTACTATCCATACAATAATATTTTTGCCATATGTTATATAAAACAGCGTATTATGTATTACAATTTAAATTATAATAGCAGTACTAAAATTTATTTATTAGTATAATTGGCTGGTAGCCGGGTGTTGTTTTCATCCTGTATCGGACTTTTTTCGATTTGGTTCTATTGGTGTGTATTTGCTTTCTAATTCTTCCGGTGTTTTTGGCAAATCTTGGCGGATGGATTGGCTATTTGTTTCTGAAGCTGTTATGTATTTATTTCCATTTTCCGAGATGCCAACGGTGTTTATTCCGTTTAATACATTGTAAAAGAATTCCTGAACTGCATTTCGCTTTTCTACATCCAGCTTTAGATATTCATACACAAAACTGCAAGTGAAATCGTCAAGATGAAATTCATTGCGCAATTTCTCTATTGTTGACGACGGTGTTTTTATAAATACGTCGCCAGTTCCATTGCGGATCCAGTTCTCATTGACAGAGAATTCAGAGCATATCAATTTTAATATAGGTTCCTTAATTTCAACGCGTCCGCGTTCTAAATTATTTATAACATCTCCGCTTACCCCTATCTTCTGACCGAAAGCCGCCCTTGAGATTCCGATTTTTTCTCGTAAAAACCGAAGTCTTTCGTTCAATGCCTATTCCCCCTTTCTTAATTGTTAAAATAATCATACCACTATTTTATTGGTTAGTCAACCAAACTTATGGAAAAATTTTCTAAAATATGGTTGACAAACCAATAAAGAATAGATATAATTGGTACAACAACCAAAATAAAAGGTTGATAAACCACTAGAAAGGGGATGATGGCATGAGTGGAGAAAAGAATATTATAAATGTCCGTAAAGAGGATAAAGAGTTTATCCGCGTTGTAACCGAACTTGCGCCTGATAAAGTGACCTTAATTAAAGGTATCGCAATAGGACTGCAGCTTCAGGAAAAACAGTCTGAACAGGTATCACAAACAACCGGATAACGGTTTTAGCATAAAGCTTAAAACTGACTGCAAACGGCGGCTGTTTGGCTGGAAATAAGCAAAATTGAATAAGGGAGGGAAATAAGGATGGACAGGGAAAAAGAATTGTGGCTTGAAAGCATAGGGGCGAAAGCATTTCCTGAACCAATTAAATATGTCTATATGTTTCCGGGTTATTCCGGGGCATTTAATCTTTCAGAGAGATACATTGACGAAACGCCGATCGGAGAACTGCAGGAAACATATAGACGTAATGGGGAATTTGTTGCGTTGATAAAAGAAAGGGGGCGGCACGAAATGGCATTATGGGAAAAGATGGAAAGTATAGTGGAGAAATATGCGGGACTGGTAGAAAAGCGCATTAGTAATACGGAAAACCTGTCTGGCGAAGATCTCCGGGATATTTACGACGGAATTCATTCATTGGGGTACATTGTTGCATCATTGGAGCGGCTTTACCGTATGGAAGAAGAAAAAGCCGCTCTGACTGAGGATTAACAACGTTCCCATTCGCCTAAATCGGTAGGCGTATCAGGAATTTTACCGTCGACTGCAAACGACGGCTGCATGTCTGGGAATAAGCAAATTAAAGGAAAGGGGGATCAGGAATGGAAATTGATGAAAAGGTAATTGCTGAAGTATGTGGAAGAAAATTACAGACGAAAGGGTGCGAGGGTCTTTTAAGAGAGTTGATCGAATGGATGAAACAGAAAAATGTTTCTGTGCGTCTTGCCGTGGAACTTTTTAAAGCCGCTTCCGAGGTGGCTGACATAGCATGGAGCACGGAAAAGGGGAAGATCAGATTCTAGGGCATTGCTTTAACTGCTCTTCCAGAGGAGGTGAACGGATGAAGAAAGAACCTTTAAATTATAAAATCCGAACAGAGGGGTTTGAAAAGATTCTTCTGTCAATGCAGCACATAACGCAAAGGATAAAAAAAGGCGAAAGGTGCGTTGCCACGATCAAGTATGATCCGGACGCGCCTTTCACAGAAATATCAACAATTATTGAACAGACGCATAAGGAACCAGAAACGGAAAAATCTTCTCAAAAGATTCCGCAGAATCCCAATGAATGTCAATAACTGGCGGGTTGTAGGAAATATCATAGATTTCCCATACATAAGGTTGTAAGTCTTTCTGTATTTTCAGGCGTTCGGTTTGAGAAAATGCAGAAAGATCAATCCGATACATCATGGCATAATTCACCTTTCCATAGATTAGATGGCCTGGCGGGGCCATAAGGGGATTATATCACACGAAAAAAGGGTTGTACATATAGCCAGAAACCGCATACAAACGGCGGCATGGCTGGGGATAAGCAAATTAAAGGAAAGGGGGGATCGGTATTGAACGGTTATTTTGTCAGGATGGAAGTTAAGGAAGGCGAAATCGAGAAAATCATGGATCGGCTGACAAAAGCGCAGGAAACAATCTATGAATGTTATGGAGAACTTCAGGAACTTGGCGTTTTGACTGTGATTCCGAACGATGACAAAAAGAAAACCGCCGCAGATTAAAGCGGCGGCCGGAAGCTATTTCTCTTTCATAGCTTCAACAACTGAAACAATAAGTTCGGAAGTTTTTTCAATAAGGTTGTCAATGTCTTTAACGGTAGCTGGTTCAGTTGTGGCAGTGTGCTCTAAAAATGAGGATATGTCCAAGGAATCAAACTGAAAAGTAACGATGTTGTTTTTGTA